>JBCCWH010000150.1:0-3724 GCA_039193915.1 Planctomycetota bacterium | reverse complement strand
GTGAAGAGCGTCGACCACCTGCTGGACATCTACTACAACAGCGTCGGGCACAACACGAACCTGCTGCTGAACTTCGCCATCGACAACCGCGGGCTGGTCCACGAGAACGAGGCCGCGGCCCTGCGGCAGATGACCGACATCCTCAAGGCGACGTTCGCCGAAAACTTGGCGATCGGTCACGCCGCCATCGGAGACTACCACTACCGAGGGAATGATCCGTTCTACGGCCCTGCCCGCGCCAATGACGGTGACAACTCGACCTATTGGGCAACAGATGACGGCGTCACCCAAGGAACGATCGTGCTCCAACTCGGTCCGAATCCGACGACCTTCAACCGTGTGGTCTTGCAGGAGCACATCCCCCTTGGCCAACGTGTCCGGGCTTGGAACATCGAGGCACGTATCGATCGTGAGTGGCGTGTTATCGCAGAGGGCACCACGATCGGCTACAAGCGTATCGTCCGTTTCGATACTGTTTCGGCTAACGGGATCCGCCTCAACATCACCGACAGCCGGGCCTGTCCGACGATCAGCACACTGGGCGTCTACTGCGCCCCGGCCGAGGTGACGATCACCCCCGAGGCCCGCGTGTTCATCGGGCAGACCACCGTCACGCTCGACGCCGACCTGCCGAACCAGTCGATCCACTACACCCTGGATGGCAGCGAGCCAACTGACCAATCGCCCGTGTACGACGGGCCGATCGCGGTCGACGAGACCTGCACGCTCCGCGCCGTAGCCGTGACCGAGGCGGGTGTCGCCTCGCCACTGGTCGCGTCGGTCGAGTTGGTCGGTTACGACGCCGCGGACCTGAAGGAGGGCGTCGTGTTTGTCCGCGAGCCGGATGCGGGCCTGAGTGTCGCCCGATACGAAGGTGGCTGGCAGACACTGGACCAAATGGCCGACCGCGAACCCGTCTCGTCGGGCACCTGCGAGTCGTTCGACATCAATGAGTTGACGCGAAACGACCACGCCGCGCTCGCCTTTACCGGCTACATCAATGTCCCCGCAGACGGCATCTACGAGTTCTTCACAAGTAGCGACGACGGCTCGCGCCTATACATCGGCGAGGAGCTAGTAGCCAACAACGACGGGCTCCACGGCATGGTCGAGGCCTCGGGTCAGGTCGGCCTTCGGGCAGGCTACCACCCCATCCGTGTGGAGTACTTCAACGCGACCGGCGGCAAGGGCCTCGAAGTCCACTGGGCCGGGCCGGGCATCGAGAAGCAGGCTCTGCCCGGCGAGGTGTTATCGCACTGAACGATGCGGCTGCCTTGTTAAAGTCAAATACAAAGCCTTGTGCGAAAACGCGCCAGGTCCTAGAGCAGATTAACCTTCCCTCTAGCACCACTGCGTTGAGCGGTAATGAATAGGTCATCGCCACGACACGGAGGTCGCGATGCCCAAGGCGTAATCGATGGATCTGAGAGAGCGTGTGGCGGCCGACCACGACGCGGGGCTGGGGACCAAAGCGGTCGCCCAGTAGTATTCGGTCAGCCCGGCGTGGGTCCGGCGGCTGATCCAGCAACGGCGTGAACGCGGCGGCCTGGCCCCACGCACCGGCGGGCACGACCCCCGCAAGTTCTGCCGGGAGCGTTTGGCCGAGCGGGTCGAACAGCAGCCCGACGCGACGCTGGCGGAGCTGCGTGAGTCGCCCCCCACCCATTCATCACACCCCGACCGGCTGCTCCGCCAGCGTCAGGTTCCGGCCGTACTTATCCGGCTCGAAGACGTGCAGCTGGTCCGCGTCGATGTGCAGACGCACCGTCTGGCCCGGCTCGATCACGCGGGCCTTGGTCCGCGCGGTGATCGGCGTGCCCTCGGGCGTCGTCGTGAACAAATCCATCGTGCTGCCCAGCGGCTCGGACACGCCCGCCGTCACGTCCAACGCGCCACCGCCCGCGCCGCCTTCGTTCCCAACGATCGGCGACAGCGACAGGCCCTCGGGACGGAGCCCGAGCACCACCGATTCCCCGTCGCGGTCGATCACGCGCTCGGCCTTGTCGTCACGCAGACGCACCACCACCCCGCCGCCCGCAAAGTACACCCCGCCGTCACGCCGCTGCAGGTTCCCAGCAATCTGGTTCATCGGCGGCATCCCCACGAACGACGCGACGAACCGGTTGGCCGGCTTGTGAAAAACATTCAGCGGGGTGTCCGACTGCTGGATCTCCCCCTCGCTCATCACCACGACGCGGTCGCCCAGCGTCATCGCCTCTTCCTGGTCGTGGGTGACGTAGATCGTCGTGGTTTTCAGCTTGTGGTGCAGGCGTTTAAGCTCCGCGCGGGTCTCGACCCGCAGCTTCGCGTCGAGGTTACTCAAGGGCTCATCAAACAGGAAGCACTTGGGGTCGCGCACGATCGCCCGGCCAACCGCGACACGCTGCCGCTGCCCACCCGACAAGGCCTTGGGCTTGCGTTCCAAGAGCGCCTCGATGCCCAGGATCGCCGCGGCCTCGCGCACCCGCCGGTCGATCTCCGGCCTGGGTGTCTTGCGCAGCTTCAGCCCGAAGGCCATGTTCTTGTAGACCGACATGTGCGGGTACAGCGCGTAGTTCTGGAAGACCATCGCGATGTCGCGGTCCTTAGGCGGCACGTCGTTGACCACCCGCTCGCCGATCGCGATCGTCCCTCCGCTGATCTCTTCAAGCCCGGCCACCATGCGCAGCGTCGTCGACTTGCCACAGCCCGACGGCCCGACGAGCACGACGAACTCGCCGTCGGCGATCTCCAGGTCGATCCCCTTGACCGCGACCACCTCGGCCCCCCCGCTGCCGGGGTAGACCTTGCGGACGGAGCTGAGTGTGACGGTGGACATGGGGAGTTCTCATAAATCCCGCACCGGCGGGGCCGCCGGGTTTTGGGAAAATTTGTCATCGGGGGCGTGGATTAGCGGGCCCGGTTCCAGTAGCCGTACTCTTCGACACGCTCGAAGTGCGAGAGCCGACCGCTGGGCAGCTCGATCATCCAGTCTACGGATGCTCTGGCACCATCTTCGACGAGTTGGACGCTGCCGTCGATCGCGACATAGTTGCCGGTATCTGAGCTATGTACAACGGAGGTCAGGTCGTCGAAGCCGTGGGCCGAGTCGAGGTAGAAGTTGTTGGCAAAGGCGTCGACATCCTCTTCGAGGATCAACGGGGTCGGGGCCTGCTCGCCGCGGAGCAGGGTTTCGTCGGGGATGAGGTCGATCTTCGCGCCAGAGAAGACCAGGTTCATGCCGTAGTCGAATCGGCCGTTGCCTTCGCCGGTGGGTCCGAGGGCAAAGTTGGGTTCCCCTTGTTGGACGGCGGGGCAGAGGTAGAGGTCGGCGGCCTTCATGTATTGGAACAAGAGACCTTCGGTCGGGGCGTTGTTCCAGATCGTGTTGTAGTCGGCCCCGCGTGAGAGCCAGCCGGCCGCGCCGGCGCGTTCGACACCGTTCCAGTTGATCGTCGAGATGCCCGGGAGGACGAGCTTGTAGTCCGCGACGTAGGCGTGCTGGCCGATGCCCATCTGGTGGAGGTTCGACTTGCACTGCGTGGCCCGGGCGGCCTCGCGTGCCGTGCCCAGCGCGGGCAGCAGGATCGCGATCAATAGCGCAATGATCGAGATCACGACAAGCAGTTCGATTAGGGTAAAAGCAGAACGTTGCATATCACGTATCGCTTGCTCCACGGGCTAATAGATGGGTTGGTTTTAACGACGCACTACCCGTTGCCCGCGCGGGTATTGGGCTTGCGAG
>JBCCWH010000149.1:0-4083 GCA_039193915.1 Planctomycetota bacterium | reverse complement strand
TTGCAGGCGACGGCTAACTGAGCCCCGCGTCATGAATGACGCATCACGTGTGGCGCTATTACTGCACCTGGATCTTGCGGGGCTTGACTTCTTCGCGCTTCTTGAGCTTCAGCGTCAGCACGCCGTCGGCCAGCTTCGCGTCGACGTTGGTCGGGTCTACCGAGCTGGGCAGCGTGAACTTACGCGCAACACGCAGGTACTTGCGTTCGTGGACGTGCATGGTCCCCTCGCTGCGCTCGGCGGGCTTACGCTCGGCGCTGATGGTGAGCACGCCCTGGTCGATGTTGACATCGACTTCGTCCTTGGCGAAGCCGGGCAGCTCGGCCTCGACGGTCAGGGCGTCGTCGTCCTCGTGGATGTCGACGGGGTACTGCGCGGTGAGGTCGCCGGTGTCGAAGTTGAAGCGCTTACCGATCGCGCGATCGACGTCGCGGAGCATCTCGAGGGGGTTGTCCCAGACTTTGTTCACAGTGTGGATCATGGCGTGTCTCCTTTCTAGAAGCGTAGGGTGCCAGTGTCGTCCCGGTCGGCCGAGCTTGCGACAATGCAAGCGGCCTGCGGGAGTGGAGATACAACCGGCGTGCCAGTGCGGTGTGCGGTAAAATCATTGATATCAGTGTGTTACGGGCCGATTGGATGGGTCGCCGACTGCCGGTTTGGCAGTTTTGCGTGTCCGGGAGGCCATCACCGCAGTGGTTGAGGGGTTTGTGGGCAACGTGAAAGTGAGTTGTTCGCCGCCACCTGCAGGGCGGCACGCGGGTTGGCGGGCTATGGCGCGTCGCCTTGCAGGCGACGGCTAACCTGGAGGTTTGCTGCGCCAACGGTTGTGCCGCTTGCGATACGATGCCCGCCATGCCTCAAACCGATACCGAACTGCGACCCAAGACCCGCGCCGCGATCGTCGGCTGCACGGGATACACCGGCTACGTGCTGATCGACCTTTTGCTGCGCCACTCGCACGCGGAGGTGACCTACCTCGCGTCGCACCGCGATGTGCCGCCCGACCTGCGCGAGGAGTTCCCGCAACTTCTGGGTCGGCTGGATGCCGAGGTCGCGGTGGCCCGGCCGATCGATGCGGAGCAGATCGCGCAGTGTGCCGACGTCGCGTTCCTCGGGCTGCCGCACAAGGCGGCGATGGCGCATGCGCCGGCGCTGCTGGACGCCGGGCTGCGCGTGATCGACCTGAGCGCGGACTACCGGCTGGACTCGCAGGAGCTCTACGAGACCGTCTACGACACGAAGCACGACGACCCGGGCAACCTGGCCGACGCGGTTTATGGCATCCCCGAGCTGTTCCGCAACGAGCTGCCCGGCGCGATGCTTGTCGCTAATCCCGGCTGCTACCCCACGGCCGCGGCGCTCGCGGTCGCGCCGCTGCTGAGCCATGCGCTCGTGAAGACCGGCCGCGTCGTCATCAACGCCAACTCCGGCGTCACCGGCGCGGGCCGATCGCCCAAGCCCAACCTCCACTTCCCCGAGTTCAACCAGAACTACTTCGCCTACGGCTCGATCGGGGGCCACCGCCACCAGCCCGAGATCGCGCAGACCCTCTCACGCGTCGCGGGCAAGCCGGTGGATCCGCTGTTCGTGCCGCACCTGCTGCCGGTGGACCGCGGGATCCTGGAGACGGTGTATCTCGAGCCCGCCGACCCGGACGTGACTGAGACGGAGCTGCTCGCGGCGTTTGACGATGCATATGCGGATGAGCCGTTCGTGCGGGTGCGTGAGGATTTGCCGGGGATCAAGGATGTGGTGGGCACGAACTTCTGCGATATCGCGGTTCGGCTGACGGAGCACGGGGACGCGAAGACGGTGGTGGTGTTTGTCGCCGAGGACAACCTGATGAAGGGTGCGAGCGGGCAGGCGATCCAGAACATGAACGCGGTGTTCGAGCTGCCGGAGACGGCGGGGTTGTTGTAGGTCAGGGTGTTGGTATATAGATGCGCTCGATGCGTTGGACTGGTTGCTTAAGCAACCAGTCCGGGCGTGTATCAGTCTGGCTCAACACCTTGGACCTGCTCGAGCGCCTCGCGGATCGGGCGTGCGAGATCGTCGGGGAGCGAACGGAGGATCGTCTGTGCTTGTTCGTACCGCCCGGTATTGAACGCGGCCATCGCGGCGTTGGTGCGTTGTTGATCTAAGAGCGGGGCGTTGTGGGTGAGGAGCTTGTCGTAGAGCCGCCAGGCCGCGCGGTCGTCGCCGGTGGCGAGCAGGGCGTCGGCGAGGGCGGCGGCGGCCTGGTTGGATTGCGGGGCGAGCGCGTGGGCGCGTTTGAGGTGAGAAACGGCGGCATCGGTGTCGTAGTCGAGTTGGGCCTGTCCAAGCCAATAGAGCGCGATCGGGTCTTCGTCGTCGGCCTGGACATCGGCGTGCATGCGAGCCAGTTCGCTGGACCACGCGCGGTTGGCGCGGGCGGTGAGGAACGCGAAGGCGAGCACCACTGCCAGCATGACGATGGCGATGGCACTACGCATCACGGTGGTTTTTTTCATTAGCGCCGCAATGAACAGACCCAAGAGCATCGCGCCGGCCGCAGTGGTAGCGAGGGTGAGCCGGTTCGCCGCGTAGGCCCCGGTGACGGTAAGCAGGTGGCCGACGATGATGAGGTGGGCAAGGAAGAAGATGATGGGGGCAAGCACGGTGGAGCGTTTTTTCCACTTGCGTGCGATGGCGGTCACCAGCCAAACATACACCGCGCCGCCGAGCAACATGAGTATGCCTGGCCCCCATCGTGTCGGGTAGGGGCGCTGGACGAGTTCGGGCCTGAAGTAGAAACCGGGTGTATGGTTGTAGGTGGTGCTGGGCCAAATGAGCTGTTTGGTGTACCAGCCCGCGACATGTGCCACGCTGTCGATCCGCTCGACGAACCCCACGCCGCGCAGCGGGTTGCCGGTGAGGTCGTCGGTGGCGGGGGCGTAGCCGGCGGGTAGGCCGACGACGGCGAGGCGGGCGGCGAGGTACAGCGCGGCGGGGAGGAACAGGGCGAGGAAGAGGGCGCGTTTGGGGCAGACGCCGCGGGCGGTTTGGCAAGTGCTGCGTTTGTCGGCGTCTTGTGCCGTTGCGCTAGCCTCCGCCGCAAGGCGGGGGTTCGCCTCGTCGGTGGCTTGAACGCCTGCCTTGCGGCAGGAGCTAGGGGTGGGGGTTGTGCTTGAAGTGTCGCGCGTACCGATCCACCCCTGTGCGATCACGCAGGGGATGAGTGCGAGGCCGCTTTCCTTTGAGCCTAGTGCGATGAGGGCGAAGGCGGCTGCGCCCGCGATGGCGGGGTAGGACCAGCCTTGTTCTTGCGCGCGGGCTTGGAGGGCGAGGAAGCCGACGACGCCGACGACGGCGAGCAGGTCGGCGCGGCCGACGAGGTGGTTGATGGCTTCGGTATTGGCGGGGTGCACCAGGAACAGCGCCCCCGCGAGCAGCGCCGGCAGCGGGCCGGTGTAGCGCTTTAGCCACGACACAACACACAGCGCGATCGCCGCGAGCAGGAAGATGTTGAGGGCGCGGAACCCGGCGGCGCTATCGGGGGTGAGGCGCTGGCTCAGCCAGAACGAGAAGACGGTGACGGGCCGGTAGAGCTGGTCGTCGAGCGATGGCGAGCCTTGCCAGTAGTGGTGGGTCCAGAGTCGCAGCCCGCCGGCGACTTCCTGCACATCAGGATGTTGCTTGATAGCGCTGTGGTCGTCGATGAGGAAGGGGTTGTTGATGGCAAGCGCGTGGATCAGGAACGCCGCGACGATGAAGGCGAGGGCGATGAGCGCTTGGCGTTGCAGCGGTTTGTTCGGGGGGGCGGTCATGGCCGGTTTACTGCCCCATCATCTGTTCTTTGGCGTTGGCGCAGTATGCCCGGCAGATCGCGTTGTCGGCGCACAGCGCGTGGCGGGCTTTGCAGACCTGTCGGCCGTGGTAGATCAGCAGGTGCGAGAGCATGCACCAGTGTTTGCGTGGGAACAGGGCCATGAGGTCGCGTTCGATTTTTTTGGGGTCGTCGTGTGCCGTGAGGCCGAAGCGTTTGGCGATGCGGCCGACGTGGGTATCGACGACGACGCCGTGGTTGATGTTGAAGGCGTTGCCGAGGACGACGTTGGCGGT
>JBCCWH010000148.1:0-4361 GCA_039193915.1 Planctomycetota bacterium | reverse complement strand
CCCGCGCCGCCCGGTGGGCGGCGGCTAAACGATACACGTGCAAGAATCGCTCAAAGCTTGTCAAACGCCCACTGGACAAGTTTTTAATGGCCGCAGTAGATGCACTTCTTGTGGCGTGGATTCATCGGGCGGTTGCATTTGACGCACTGGCTGACGGTCTGGGTGGCTTTGCCGTCTTCGACGCCGTCCATCAGGTCGATCATCTTGACGCGTTCGAGCAGGTCTTGTTCGGTGAGGTTGGTCTTGTCGCGGATCAGCGACCACATCGCCAGGCAGATGAGCGAGAGGCGGTCGAGGCGGTCGTCGACCTGTGCGGCGTTTTCGTTGGCGCGGTTGGCGGCGGACTGCGCGGCGGCGGAGCCGGTCGCGCCGGCGCTGCCGGTGTATGAGCCTGCGTTGTTGTAGCCAAAGAGGTGGGCGTCGAGCATGTAAGGCTCCTTTGGGATGTCGCCAGCGCGGACGCTGGCTTGTAGCAAATCGCCACTGTACCGCGAGACAACGCTCAGTCGTGCGAAAGCTAAATAACCTGTGTCGCCCTTGGGAACGAACCGAGGATGGTGAGGTGGCCGCAGTGCTGTTTCGCCTTGGCGATGGCCTCTTTGAATGTCGGCTCGTCCTCGTGGGCGATGAGGTCGACGAAGAAGCTGTACTCCCAGTTGACCCGGGGGTTGGGGCGCTTGTCGATGTGTGTCAGGTTCAGCCCGAAGTCGCGGAAAACGTTGAGGACTTCGGTGAGCGCCCCGGCTTTGTGCTCGGTGGTGAAGACGAGCGCGGTCTTATCGTCGCCGGTCGGCTTGGTGGACTGGTGTCCGATGACAAGGAAGCGCGTCGTGTTGTTGGGGTTATCTTCGATGTTCTCGAACTGGATGTGGACATCGAACAGCTTGGCGGCGAGCGACGACGCGATCGCCGCGGCGCCGTCTTTCGCACCCTCGGCGGCGAGCGCCGCGGCCCGGCTGGTCGAAGAGGTCGCGACCTGCTCGACATTCGGGAACTGGGTGTTGAGCCACTGGCGGCACTGCGCCAGGGCCTGTGGGTGCGAATAGATACGCCGGATGTCAGGCGCGGCGCAGTTGGCGAGCAGGTTGTGGTGGATCGCGGTCTGCACCTCGGCGCAGATGCGGGCGTTGGTCTGCGCGAGCGCATCGAGGGTGACGACGACGCTGCCCTCGGTCGAGTTCTCGATCGGCACTAGGCCGTAGTCGATGTCGCGTCGCTCAACCGCGCTGAAGATCATGGGGATGTCGGCGAGGTTGTCGTACTCAACACTCGCGCCGAACTTGGCCTGCGCCGCCTGGTGGCTGTACGACCCGCCGGGCCCGAGGTAGCCGATGCGCAAGGCGCGTTCGAGGGCGAAGCTGCCGGACATGAGCTCGCGCCAGATCGCCTCGACACACTTGTCGGGCAGCGGACCGTGGTTGTAGGATCGGATCTGCTCGAGCACCCGGCGTTCACGGTCGGGCACAAAAATCGGCGAGCGGTCGGCCCGCTTCACGTTGCCGACCTCGACGACGACCTCGGCCCGCTCGTTAAGCAGCTTCACGATCTGCTGATCAAGCTTATCGATCCGCTTGCGCAGCGGGGCCAGGGCCTCTTCCGTGGCCTTAGGCTCGGCGTCGGGCGGGGTCGGAGGGGTTGAGTTGTGCGTTTTTTCACTCACGGGGCGTCATTGTATCGACACAGGCAATTGCGGTGCGATAATAAGAGTCTGGGCGTCCAAAGCCCGCAGGAGAACGCATGCACGCATCCGAAACGATACAGCAGTGGTTCGACCACGCCAGCCGATCCTTCCCAGCCGTCACGACCGGCGCGCTGCTTGGGGCGATGGTATTGGGGCTGGTGCTCTGGCTGCTGGGCGGGAAGCTCATGAAGGCGGCGATGGTGATCGCGGGGCTCCTGCTCGGGCTCTACGCCGGGGTGCTGTTGTCGGGGTTTGCTTCGAGCGCGGGTTTTGTCAGCGTGCTGACCATCGGGATGGCCATCGCTGGGGCACTCGCGGCGGCGCTGCTCTTCCGGGTATGGATGGCGGTATCGACGGCACTGCTCTTCGCCGTGGTCGTCCCGGCCGCCGTGTTGGTCTGGGAAGGCACCCCTTCCACCGACATCATGGGCCGCAGCCCCGCCGATGTGACCAGCGACCTCCAGCGGCGACTCAATACCGGCGAGGCCTCCCTCGACGACGTCACGCGTGACCGCATCCAGGCGATGATCGACGAGAACAGCGTGGAGTCGCGCATCAGCGCCGACAGCCTGCTGCGGGAGCAAGGCATCGAGGCCGGCAAGGCCGCGGGCGAAGCGATCAAGGGCCTGGTGTTTGAGAATATCGAAGCCGTCTGCGACTGGTGGCAGGACAACACGACCCTGGCGCAGCGCAACGTCGCGTTGGGCATGGGCGTCGGCGCGCTGGGCGGCCTGCTGCTGGGCGGGCTATTCCCCAAGCACACGGCAGCGATCCAGGCGGCACTCGTCGGCGCGGTGCTCCTCTTTATCCCCGGCCGGGAGCTCATCGTGGACTACGCCCCCGAGGCTGTGGGCTGGCTCCCGGGGTCGCCACGCGGGGGGCTGATCGCCCTGGGTCTGATAACGCTGCTGGGTGTCTTAGTGCAATGGACGCTCTATTTCAGGCCGGTCGATAAAGACGCTGAGTAAGCGCCGGAAGGTCAACGGACTTCGCAGGTCCCATCGGCGCTCAGAACGGAGCCGTCCGATGACCCTACCCCTTGCCCAAGCCACCTCTGACGCCGCCTCGTCCACGACCGCCGCGACACCCGAAGCTGCCGGCACCAGCACCATCTGGTTCGAAGCCCACCGCCTCTTTGAGACCGGCGTCGATATCTTCTCGCGTGGCGACACCCTCGCCAAGCCCGACGAACTCGTCGGCCACCTCAGCCAACTCGGCGAGATCTGGGCGATCGTCTTCATGGTGGCCGGCCTGGTCTGCCTGCTCAACGGCTACAAGTTCTATAAGATCGCCACCGTCGCACTCATCGTCGCGCTGGGCGCGGGGCTGGGCTACTGGTTCGGGCTTGCGATCCAGGCCCCGCCGTTCATCGTCGCGGGCTGCCTCGGGCTGCTGCTGGCGGTGATGGCCTTCCCGCTAATGAAGTTTGCGGTGGCTTTGCTCGGCGGCTTGTCGGGCGCGTTTATGGGCGCCAACCTTTGGGCCGGCGTCTGTAGGACGTTCGACGCGGCCTACAAGACCCGCGTCGATGCCTACGAGGCCGCCGGCGCGACCGGGGCCGACCCCGCCAACTCCATCCTTGGCAAGATCGCGATGAACACCCCGGCCGACATGTACTGGATCGGCGCGCTCGTCGGGCTCCTGGCCTGCGGCATCCTCGCGTTTGCGCTCTTCAAGATCTCCATCCACCTCTTCACCTCGGTGAGCGGCGCGACGATTGCGGTGTTTGGCATGATCGCCCTGCTGCTCTCGATCGATTCGTTCCGCGGCACGGTCGCCGATGGGCTTTCGGGCAGCGCGCTGATCATCCCCCTGCTCGTCTTCGTCCCTGCCGTCATCGGCTTCGTCATGCAGGAAATGGCATCAGGCAACTTCGGCGGTGGCAAGAACGTCGCCGCGGCGTAGCACCTGCCTCACATAAGACGCACACAACCGAAAGCACGGGGATAGCCATCCCCGTGCTTTACTCTTGGTGTCGAGACCACAACGCGTCGTACCCACTGATCGAGCTGGCGTGTTCTGTCGCCTGCCATTGCATGATCGGGTCGCCAGCACTGTCGTAGAAAAACAGCGCACGTCCTGCCGGGCCAAACAACTCACCACGGCACATCCAGACTGAAACGAGATCCGCCGGGTTGAGGTGGTACTGCGGAAACCCGTTCTCGCCGGCGAGAACGACCTCGTCATCAGTCAACATGGTAACCCCCATGTTGTACTCAGCGACCACCTGGCTGGAATCCGCCCGCCCACGGAAGATCAGGCGAGCCGGGCGTATCGCGCAGACCGCTTCAAGCGTCCCAGCCAAGTCGTCGGCAGGCAACTCAACCCGCATCGACTCCGGCAGCGCCCGAACCACCGCGACCTCCGAGATACCCAGATCACTGGCGAGATCAGAAATCGAAATCGCCCCGCTATCCGCCACCGCGGCGCGAACACGGGCGGTGTCTCGTTCGTCGGGCTCGGTGACGGCACAGCCGCCGACAAGTGCGACGAACGAAACGAGGCAAGCAAGTCGATACAGCACCATCATCGCGAACTCCAGTAGCCGCCGCGTGACACGCGGCGGGGGGCCCGACCGCCAACGACAACCCCCCCCCCGGTGTGGCCGCGGGGGTCAGTGAAAAAAAATACACAACCAAGAGCAAAAGAAAAAAACCGCCCGGGCGCGCGGGCGTGTGGG
>JBCCWH010000147.1:0-4601 GCA_039193915.1 Planctomycetota bacterium | reverse complement strand
CCCCGCCCCCCCGGAGACAGCCTGCCCCGCCAACCACAGCCCGATCATGTGCGAAAGGTCCATAGCGCCAGTGTACCCGCGCTATCGTCGTCGGCGGTGCAGCAGCCCCAACACCCCGAGCATCGCCAGGGTGCCCGGCTCGGGAACATCCGGGCCACTCGGCGTGCCCGCGCCCCAGTAGGCCTGCACGACATCGAGGTCGCCCTGCCCGATGAGCCCATCCCCGGTGAGGTCCGCGCCGGTGCCCGCGGCGATGCTGTCACCCCACTGCGCAAGCAGCACATCCAGGTCCGCCGCGCCGACAAACCCGTCGCCGTCGATATCGCCGGCGTGCCGTACCTCGGCGAGCAGTCCCGTCGCGTCGTAGCTCAGGTGCCACTGGCTGCCGTTGCCGTGGTCCAACCCGGTCACCGTGTCGAACGTACCGACGATCGGCGTGTTCGCCTCGATCAGGCGGATCACCAGCCCGACCTCGTACGGGTCGTCCGTCACCAGCGGCGACTCCAACCGAAGCGTCACGCCCGGCTCGATCTCCATCCCAAACGCAACCTCGATATCGTCGGTCGCGAACTCGTTTCGGAAATCCAATTCAAGGGCCGCGCCGGTCTTCAGCGTGAGCCCATTGCGGAAGCGTAGGCGGACGTGGTTCGCCCCGCCGATTTGGCCTGGCGCAACGGTGCCCGAGACGATGGCGGGCAGGTGGATGCGTTGGTTGTTCCCACCCGACAGCGTGCCAGTCACAAAGAGCGCATCGGTGTTCGTCGCGTTGTCGGTCATCAGCGACGTCCCGATCTCAAGGTCGCCCACGATCAGATCCTGCCCGGTCGTGCCGACCAGCCGGGTGGTGGTGGAGATCTCGACATTGCCCAGGGAGATGATGTCCGCGCCGGGGAGGATGAACACGTCGCCCGAGAGCCGGACCTGCGACCCGGCCAGGTCGACGCGCCCCTGGATCTGTGTGAAGCCGGGGTCGCCCGGGTTGATCCGGACGGTGCCGCCGTGGCTGCGCAGCACACCCGTGGCGGTCTGGCTGAGTTCGTAGAGGTTGAGGGTTCCGCCGGCCTCGACCTCGAGCAGGCCGTGATTGATGATGTCGCCCCCCTGCCTGCCGATCTCCAGGCCCGACCCGCTGACGACGCGGATCTCGCCGAAGTTCTCGGTGCGGTGCGAGTCCCAGTCCCGGTCGGGGCCGGTATCGGTGATGACTTGGCCACGGTTGATGAACGTCCCGCCGTCGCCGTCAAAATCAAGGCCAATAATGGACCCGGTCGGCAACAGCTCGAACACCGCGGCGTTGTCCAATACAATCTCGTCGCCCCACATTTGCGTCATCGTGCTCGCGTATCTAAGTGTCGAGCCGTCGACCCAAAGCCCGGTCGATCCGGAAACCGCACCATCGATCGTGTAGACACCACCTCCCCGGAACGTGACCGACCTACCTGTCGTGATCCCGCCCGCGCCGATGTTGAAGGCCCCGACCGTCTCGATCGTGGCCGCGCCCGGGTTCGAGGCGATATCGTCGAGCACCGACAACGAACCGATATCGATCGTCTGGCCGCTGGTGATGCGGAGTGTCGTGCCGTGGGCGAGCGCTAGATCGTTGATGTTTACCGCCGTTGCCAGGTCGGCGATCTCGACGGTGCTGGC
This sequence comes from Planctomycetota bacterium, assembly GCA_039193915.1. GTDB lineage: Bacteria > Planctomycetota > Phycisphaerae > Phycisphaerales > Phycisphaeraceae > JAHQVV01. The sequence goes on along the minus strand of JBCCWH010000147.1, from coordinate 2,954 downwards.
GCCCAGGGTGAGCAGGCCGCCGACCGTGATCGGCGCGGCGACCACCGGGGTCCCGCCGCCGGAGCTGAGCGTGAAGTCGCCTGCCGTATCGATCGCCCCATCACTTGCAATCACCAGTGAGAAGCTGCTGTTAACCAGCGTCAAGCTCGACCCCGCCTGCCCGATCAGCCGGCCGTTCCACTGACTCGCGTCGAAGACCTCGACCTCCAGGTTGCCCTGCCCGGCATCGAACACACCGTTACCGATGAGCAGCGAGGTCCGTACCAGCCCGGTCCCGGCCCCCTCGAGCGCGACCGTCCCGAAGTTCTGGAAGGTGCCCAACGGCTCGTAGCTGCTGCCGTCGCCCATCAGGATGCTCGCGCCCGGCGCGTTCAGGTGCGTCGTCGTGACCCGACCGGTGCTTAACCGTGCCTTCAGTTCGGCATCTTCTTCCAACCGCAAGACCCCCAGGTTGGTCAGGTCGCCAAGGATAAACGCGCCGCGGCTGCTGACCACCGCCTCTTCAATAAACGTCACATTGATCGACGGGCCGATCGATGACACTACACTGTCGGAGCGGAAAATCGTCAGCTCCGCTAACTCGGACGGCTCGATACCGGAGATGCTCGTATCTTCATGCGCTGTCAAATCCTGGACCGTCATCGAGGAGGTACCCAAGATGAGTTGGGCATGGGGCAACAACTCCACCGCCCCGCCGCCGGTGTATGGCTTGTTCAGGACTAACTGGACACGATCCAGCCGCAGCACGCCTCCGTTCTGGATCCCCACTGCCTCGTTGGAGCTGATCACAAGCTGGTCATCGAAGACACCGGGGAAGGTATCGACTGCGCCGCGGAAGGTCAGCCCAGCCCCTTGATCAATGACAAACGTATTGTGGGTCGTGGTGATCGCTTCGGCATCGGCCGTGCGGTCCAACACCAGTTCGCCTGATCGGGCACGCACCGAGCCGTTGCCGATTACGTTCGCCGCGATCACGAGTTCGCCCGGGCCGTCATAGGTCAACTCCCCACGGTTGTCGATGGTGACAATGTCGGCTGTCCAGGCCTCGATCCCCCACTGGCCGTAGTCCTCAAGCGCCAGCGCATCCTCGACAAACACCGTGTCGGCCCGGAACTGCGCCGTCGGATCAACACTTATCATTGCATCGGCACCTACAAAGAGTAGGTCGGTCCGCATGACCGAGCCGGCGTCCAGCGTCAGCGTAGCTGCGCCCGACGTCCCCACCTCAAGGCCGTCCTCGGCCTGAAAAGTCACACCCGAGGCCAATGTAAAGCTGTCGCCCCACTCCCCGCCTGGCCTGATCGAGAGCAACTCCCTCGTGAGGCGGACCGTCGTCGGCCCGGTAATCGAAAGTTGTTGAAGGTCTCCGCTGAATCGCCCCACCGTCGCGGTGCCGCCGCTCAGCACCGTCGCGCCATTGACCACAAAGTTCCCCGTCACCTCAAGCGCCCCCGACGACATCGCGAACGCCCCGCCCACATCGACTTGCAAGTCGTCGGTCATAAACGAGCCGCCTTGCAGCGTGAAGCTGAAACCCGACGTCAAGCGCACGCCACTGACCTCGTTCTGCCACACGTCGCCGGAGTTCATCACCACGTCCGACGCCATATCACCGCCCGTCCCGATGTACACACCGGTGCCGGTAAAGAGCGTACCCGAGACATAGTCCAGCGAACCGGTGCCTGCGAACAACTGGATCGATAACGAGCCGCCGTCCAGCGTAAGGGTTTCGCCGGCATCAAACGTGAACCGTTCCTCCACCGTCAGCGAATGGGACGCCCCAATGGTGAGTGAGGCTGGCGACCCCAGATCCGCCCAGTCCAAATCGTCGGTCACGGTCAGCGACCCCGACTGGAAATCGATCGGGTTCGCGAACGACAGGCCGTGCGCGGTGAGCGACCCGCCGTCGATCGTGACCGCCGCGTCGGACATTGCAGACACCGTGCCGGACGCTGTCACCTCGCCGCCGGCTCCGAGGGTGAGGCCGACGTCCGACCCTGCGCCGTCGCCCAGCGTCAGCGTCGTGATGTCGAGCGTGCCATCGAGCAGGAGTAACTCTGCAGCACTCCCGCCCACGCCGACCGACGCCGTATTGCCGATGAAGGTGCCGCCGTCGAGGTCAAACGTCGTGTCGCCCGAGGCGATGCTGATGCCCGTGACGGAAAAAGTCGGCAGTGATAGTCCGGCCGTCGTCGCCCCGCCGGGTGTGTCGAAGAGGACCGAGTCCGTCGGCCCCGGCAGCACGCCCCCCGCCCAGTCCGTCGCCTCCGCGAGGTCGCCTACGCCCCCCGTCGGGTCCCAGACCACCCCGCCCCCGGCCCAGGCGCTCGGGCCTGCCCCCAGCGCGATCAATAAACAACAAGCCCCGACTGTAAATGACTGCGACATTGTCCAATTCCCTCAATAGACCCAGAAATCAAGAAACACGAATGTGACGAGAGTGATGGTAACCCGAAACCAAACCAAAGAACAGGAAAAAACGTGAGAAGACCCCCACAGTTGCGAATAAGTGAGCAACTCGGCGGCAGCCTGCACCGCCACCGGCATCTATCCCGCTTCGTATCGCGCTGGGCTTCGCCACGGCCGGGATCGACGCGATCATATAGAGCCCTTTTCAGCTTCACCAGGTGACCAGCAGGAATAACTGTCTTACTGCCAGAAAAACACACCCGTTGCGCTCATCGAGCGAGGTGTGGATCGATGCGGATTGAGCCCCGCAGCGTGCGGCTGAATACTTGCAGATTCACAATAGCCCGCTGTGAATCTGCGGCCCGCTTGAGGGCGGCGGGGTCAACGCGGCGGGGATGGGTTTGCGCGCGCGAAAGTGGTCCTGAGTTAAAAAATCAGGACAAGAAAAAAGCCGGTCAGCAACACGTTGTGCGCGACGTCGCAGGGACACTTTTCACTCACACACGCACACTACCACTACATACAACCCTCACTCACATGACTTT
>JBCCWH010000146.1:0-4785 GCA_039193915.1 Planctomycetota bacterium | reverse complement strand
CCCCCGGCCGCGCGCCCCCCCCCCGGCTATCCGAGGCATGGAGCACGCTTGATGTTTCGCGTACACGTTCTTAGGCCTCAAGCCTCACGTCTCAGGCCTCACATCTCAGGCCTCCACAAGGAAGGTGACGTTCGCCACCGGGGCGGCCCCCGTCTCGAAAACGGGTGGAGCCAGACGGCTTGGGGTTCGAGTCCTCCGCCTTCCGCTTACCGATCAATCCGCTCTTCACGCGTCAAGCTTGGGGTGGTTGGGCACGGGCAGGCCCACCCGGCTGTAACCCGGACGTCATTGCGACCACTGGCGGTTCGACTCCGTCCCACCCCATTGACAACGCCGCCTACGCCTTGCGTGCGCCAAGGAAAACGAGCACCCCGAACGCAACGTTGAGGGCTAACACCAAAGCGACCATCACCCAAATCCCCCCGCGCGGCGCCACCCATGCTTTGACCGTCGGGCCGCTGGGGCGGTCCGCGTCGAGGATACGGTCACGCGACAGCGGGACACGCTGGAGCAGGTCGTCGGTTTTCCAGCTCCCGGCTTGCGGGGGGCGAGGCGCGGCCTGGACTTGATGCGGCGAGACGACCGAGCCGTAGTTGCCCCAACTCTGTCGGATGTAGGTCAGGATCGCGGCGACGTCGGCGTCGGAAAAGCCCGCGCCTTTTTGTTCGGGACTCATGCTCGTATTGAACACCCGGCCGTCGGGCATGGTGAGCTCGCCGGTGAGGCCGTGCGCGACGATCGCTGCGGCGCGGCCTGGGTCACCCAGGACCCACGGGGAAAGTGCGAGGGGCGGGAAGCCCTCGATCCCCTCGCCCTGGTCGCCGTGGCAGCGGAAACAGCCGACCTCGTGTTTGTGATAAAGCTCGGCCCCGCGTTCGAGCAGTGTCGGCTCGGCACGCGGGGTGACATACTCCGCGTAGCCGTCGGGCCAGCGGTCGAGATTGATCTCGTGCATCGCGCGAAGCGCGGCCATCGCGCGTTCGTGCTGCTGGGTCCACTGGTCGAAGCCGATATCGCGGGCCGGGTCGATATAGCCACGCAGCCATTCAAAGAGCAATTCGTAGTCACTCGATAGCCGGGCGACTTCGAGGACGCCTGTTTCAAACGCGATCACGCCATCATCAACCATCCCCATCAGGTCATCGACCGCGTTCGGGGGCAGGTGCTCGGCCCGCATCGTCGCGACAGCCGTGAGCAAAGCCTCGCGGTCACGGTCAGCGAACTCGCGCAACGGCTGGCCCATCCGGATGAGCGACGCCATCGCCAGCGCCCGTTTTTCCAACAAGGTGTCGTCGAGGTAGGCCGTCAGGTCGGCGGCAATCGCGTCGAGGCCTTCGACATCGACCGAGAGCAAGACTTCATTGACTGCAACTGTGGTGGGCCGAGCCGTGAGCCGTGCCCCGCGCAGAGTCTCCATCAGTTTGATCGCCTGCGCCTGGGGGTTACTGCCGGCAAGCTGCTCTAGCGCTTGCCGGCGAACGTAAAATGGACATCGTCGCGCTCCAACACGACCTGCGCGACCATGGGTTCGGCGAGGTCTTCGCGTTCCAGCGCGTCGGGTGGCATCTGCTCCAACTCATACCGACGCTGGCGGCTATCACCGACCGGGTTGTCGCCGGCGGGCTCGGGCCGTTCGTTGAGGTACTTGATGGACTGCTGGACCGCGTTCTGCAAGCCCTGATCCATCGGCAGTTCGGTGATCTCGTCGAGGTAATCGAAGGCGTCGTCCCTGTCGGCGAGATAAGCACAAGCCATCGCCAACTCGATCCGCACACGCATGTCGTCGTGGTCGGTGAGCCGACGGATGCGGCGGTCGGCGTCGCGTTGAGCGATGTGGCCGAACTGGAGCCAGTACCGCAGCACCCGCACACCGCTGGCGACGGCTGCGGCGTTGTCGAGGTCGAGCACTTCTTCGAGCAGGTCAACATTCACGCTGCCATGGGCCTGGTGGATCCAGAGCCCTTCGAGCATCAGCCGGGCGTAGTCCTCATCATCTTCGTCGAGGTCGGCGAGCCAGGCGTCGAGCATCGGCAGGACGACGCCGGGGTCGGCGCGTTGCAGGCGGCGGCGGGCGCGGTCGCGCGCGTTCTGCTCGTAAGTCCGCAGGATCTCGAGAAGCTCCTCGTGGCTCGCACCGGCGACGTCGGGGGCGTCGACCAGCGGGCGCTCGGCGTGGCGGACGCGCCAGACCCGGCCGTGGCTGCTGTCGCGGCGCGGGTCGCGGATCGAGAACTGCATGTGACCGATCAGCGGGTTGCACCAGTCGATGATGTAGAGCGAGCCGTCGGGCGCGATCTCGCAGGCGACCGGCCGATAGTTGGCGTCGCTGCTCTGCATGAGGTCCACCGGCATGCGCTGCGAGGTGTAGCCGGAGTTCGCCTCGCCGTCGAAGTCCAGGCGGTTCCAGAACGTGCCGTTGAAGCCGATCACGTTGTTGTAGAGGTATGTGCCCTGGACGTCATCGGGGAAGTGCCGGCTGTAGATGATCTCGCTGCCCGCAGTCGGACGCCCCCGCGAAATGACTGGATCGGGACGATCAGGTTTATGGGGATACACAAACGGGGACATGAGATGGGCAAAGTTAAACTGACTCGGGATGGAGGTATCCATCAGGATGCTGTGGCCATAGGCGTCGAAGGTATGCCCCCAGGGGTTGGGCTGGTAGCAGTGAGCGATGGCGTTGAGTTCGAGTGTACGGGGGTCGAAACGCCAGGTCGCCGCGTCGCGGGTGCGCTGTGTGCCGCGCGGGGTCTCGACGTTGGTGCGGAGAAACACGCCTTCATGCAGGAGCAGCCCGCCCCCGGGGTCCCAGGTAAAGGCGCTGAGCGTGTGGTGCGAGTCGGGCATGCCGAAGCCGGTGAAGACGGTCTCTTTACGGTCGGCGACGTCGTCCCCATCGGTATCGGTGAGCTTGAAGAGGTAGGGGGCCTGGCCGACGTAGACCGCGCCGTCGCCGTCGATGGCGAAGCCCGTCGGGATATCCAGGTACCGCGCAAAGATGGTGAGCTTGTCCGCCTTGTGGTCGCCGTCGGTATCCGCAAGGATCAGGATCTTGCAGTCGGGTCGGTTGCCGGGCAGGACGTGCGGGTAGGTCGGGGTGACCATGACCCACAGCCGGCCGTGATCGTCGAAGTTCATCGCGATCGGGTTGGCCAGATCGGGGAAATCCTGCTCCGAAGCAAAGCACTCGGCGACGTAACCCTCGGCCATCGTGAACGACTCGGCGAATTGATCGGGGGGCAAAATCTCGCCCCCGATCGAGCCGCCCCGGTCGATCAGCTCAACGGGCGTCGGCGTCCATTCGTCTTCAGGGAAGTCGCGGGAGGTCGGGGTCTGCTCCCACACGGCTTTCCCGGTGGGGACTGCCGCGAATAGCCGTGCCGGGGTGGGCTTTGGCATCTCCCACATCGCCTGCTGCCGCGCGGCGACCATGCGGTTGAGCTGGGCTTCTTCTTCCGGGAAGTTGACACTGCCGAAGGGTTCGCGGCGCGAGCCCCAGACGTACTCGGTGTTGGTCGCCGCGTAGATCAGCCGCTCGTGATAGAACTTGTCGTAGGCGAGGGTGCGCAGCGCGGCGCCGGCTTGGTCCGTGTCGTCTCCGCCACCGAAGAGACCAGCATCAACGCCCCACCCAAGCTGCCCGCCGATCTCCTTGGCGAAGTAGAAACACCCCAACTCGTTGGGGTGGATGCCGTTGCTGGTCAGCGCCGCATCCTGCTCGGCGTAGAGCGCCTGCGACGGCTCAAACAGATCCACAAACCGCACCCCCTTGGCCTCGGCCACGCGGCGCATCACGTCGGTGTAGGCAGCGAGTTCGGCATTACGCGCGGCCACCTCCGCGCCGGTCGTCAGCGGGGCACCCAGGTCCTCGTGCGCGATCGGGGAAACCAGCACCAGCCGGGGGGCGGACTCGCCGTTGAACCGCTGCTCGTTTAGGTAGTTCTCGATCTGCGCGATGAGCTTGCGCTCAAACGCCTCGAGGCCCGCCTCCCCGCTGAACGACTCGCTCATGCCGAAGAACATGAACACGACATCGACGCCGTACTCGTTGAACCGATCCTCGGCCGTCGGCACACGCCGCTCGCGGATCCGCATGGCGGTGTCCGGCCCCGGCTGTTGGTTCCAGACCCAGGGCAGCCCGACCTCGTCGCCGCTCCAGGGCACCGACCGGACCTTGATTCGCGCATCGGGGTGGGCGGCGTGGACCAACGCCTCAAAGTAGCCGCTGCGCGACAAGTGCTCGGCAAACGCATTGCCCATCACGCCGACGGTCTCGCCCTCGTTGAGCGTGTAGCGGTCTTGGGCAGCGGCCGGGTAGGTCAACAACGCGATCGCGAGCCCGGCGATTACGGCGAGCGGATAGCGGATCATCATCAAGGGCCTTCCTCAAAGGGGGCGTGTCCATTCAGGCCGTACGGCTGCACGGCGTACCCCACGGACGCCGTCGCGTCGGCCGGGATTACGCGCACAGTTTACCGATGTCACGGGCAGTGTGGCGCAGCGTGACGCGGACGCGATGTGACAGGGATCCCAGGAGATACGCGCGTTAGCTTGGGTGCCACATAGCGCAGCTATGTGCTGTCTCACCTGTGGCTCCGCACATAGCTGCGCTATGTGGCACCCACGGGACGTCTTCAGATTTCCTGGGATGCGTATGACTGGGGATTCGTCTTTTATGCTGGATAGTCATTTACCCAAGCCTTGGCCATCGGCTGTGCAGCCTCGTTGTAAACGACTATCCAGCATAAAAGACGAATCCCCAGTCATACGCATCCCAGGAAATCT
>JBCCWH010000145.1:0-4959 GCA_039193915.1 Planctomycetota bacterium | reverse complement strand
GGCGATACCGAAACCGATCTGGAGTCGGTGCCCGCCCCTGCAACCCGACGCGCCGCCCGTTGGGCGGCGGCTAAACAACTTCTCGGACACGTTCTTAGCCCGCGGCGCCAGGTGTATCTTCCGACTCGGTGTCGTCTGCGGGTGCGGGCACCGACTCCAGATCGGTTTCGGTATCGCCTTCGGGTTCGATCCCGGCTTCGGCTTCCGCTTCGGCCTCGGCTTCGACATTGGCTTCACCTGCGGGTTGCAGGGGTGCCGTGTCGTCAGCGTCATCCCCCGCCTCCGCGGCAGGCGTTTGCCCGGCTGGGGCTGCGGCCTCGACATCACGGCCGGCGATATTGCTGGATCGGCTAGCCATCACGGCGACATACCCCGCGATGCACAAGGCCGCGATCGCGACGGCCGAGGTGATCCCCGTCATCGCCATCAGGTGCTTCTGCTGACGCTGAGACTGCCCGGCGATCTCGGCCAAGACCTCCCGCCCCGTGCGCTGGTCCTCGTGCACACCCTCGATCGCGCCCGTGACCTTATCGATACCCGCCGCCATCTCGTGGTTCACCGCCTCGGTCTGCGACAGCGTGTTGTTGAGCCGATCGTGCATCCCGGCTAGCGACTGCTCCTGCTGCCGTGTCGCGTCGGCCAAGCCACCCAGCGCGCGGGTCAGCTCCTGCGTCGAGTGGTTCTGTGTCTGCAGGCTCTGGGTCAGCCCCGCGAGGGTTTCGTTCTGGCGGTGGTTCGACTCGGGGATCGATCGCATCACCTCGGGGAGCTGCTCGATCACCTCGATGATGCGGTCGCTGCGCTGGGCCTGGTCGGCCATGTGCGTCCGCACCGCGGCCATCGTGTCGACTAGCTCGGTATAGCCCTGACGAAGCTCGTTGATCACGGCCTCGCGGCTGTTCTCTTCGCGCTTGACGACCTCGCTCGTGCCGTCGTTCTTCGGTTTGCGTGAAAACATCCCGCCGAGCCTCTGCCTTAGGTTCCCAGCCATGTACCGCCTCCTTGCGTGAACCCGGATTCGAAAGGTCGGGCCGCACACACGCGCGACCCGCCACCTGATTGTATCGGGTGGTCGGGGTAACCACGGCTAAAATCCCAACAGCCCGGCAACGAGAATGGAGCAGTGACGAGCCGTGGGGCAAGGTCGCGGGGAGGTAGAAGGGTAAAGCACGGGGATGGCCATCCCCGTGCTTTAGAGGGATTACAATGCGGGCATGACGACCGACACCCCGAAGCTCGACGACAAACTGCTTGCGATCCTGGTCTGCCCGCTGACGCGGAGCGCGCTCACACAGGAAGGCGACTGGCTGGTCGCGCACCAGCCCGAGGGCGCGGGGCTGCGCTACCCGATCAAAGACGGCATCCCGGTGCTGCTGATGGACCAAGCCACCCTGCCCGAGGGCGTCGCGACGCTGGACGACTTCAAGGCAAAGTACGCGGACTGCATCCCGGCGTGAGGCGTGCTTGCGTCAGCATGTGATACGAAGGAAGCCCACGTTCAATGAACGTGGGCTTCGGTGTTTACAGATGTATAGGGCGTCGCGTGGTTAGCTGCTTTTATCGTCGATGCGTTCGATGTCAGCGCCGAGGTTCTGGAGGTTGGTTTCCATGGCCTGGTAGCCTCGGTCGAGGTGGTAGACGCGGTTGACGGTGGTGGTGCCGCGGGCGGCGAGGCCTGCGATAACGAGGCCGGCGGAGGCGCGGAGGTCGGAGGCCATGACGGGGGCGCCGTGGAGGGTGCGGGTGCCGGTAACGACGGCGGAGTTGCCGACGCGGGTGATGTCGGCACCCATGCGTGAGAGCTCGGCGACGTGGAGGAAGCGGTCGGGGAAGATTTTTTCGGTGACGATGGAGTTGCCGTCGGCCAGGGTCATGAGGGCCATGAGCTGGGCCTGGAGGTCGGTCGGGAAACCGGGGTGGGGCTGGGTGACGACCTGGACGGCGTTGAAGTTGCGTGGGGTGATGACGCGGACGGTGTCGCGGTTGAGTGCGGTGTTGGCGTGGTCTTGGGCGTCGTATCCCGGAGACCCCGCGGTATTGCCACTCGCTGCCGCTCGCGGCAACACCGCGGGCTTGTGGGGGTCGTTGACTTGTTCGAGGGTGATGCCCATCTCGTGGAGGCGGTCGGTGGTGGCCAGCAGGGTGTCTGTGGGGAAGTTGGAGAGCGTGACGTCCCCGCCGGTGATAGCGGCGGCCATGACGTAGGTGCCGGCCTCGATGCGGTCGGGCAGGACGTGGTGTTCCGCGCCGTGGAGCTTGTCGACGCCGTCGATGATGAGGCGTGGGGTGCCTGCGCCGATGATGCGAGCGCCCATCTTGTTGAGGAGGTGGCAGAGGTCGGCGATCTCGGGCTCGCAGGCGGCGGACTCGATGATGGTCGTACCCTCTGCCAACACGGCGGCACAAAGGACGTTGGCGGTGCCCAGCACGGTCGAGCCGTTGGGGCCACCGAGGAAGAGGGTCGTGCCTCTGAGCCGGCCCGAGACGGGGGGCTTGGCGACGATGTAGCCCTCGTCGAGCTCGATGCGTGCGCCCAGGGCGCGGAGGCCTCGGAGGTGGAGGTCGACGGGCCGATCACCGATCGCGCAGCCGCCGGGCAGGGAGACACGGGCCTCACCGCGTGCTGCGAGGAGGGGGCCGAGCACGCAGATGCCTGCCCGCATGGTCTTGACGATGTCGTAGTGGGCGAGGGTTTTGTCGGGGTCGTTGGTGGCGATGGTGAGGGACTGTGGGCAGTTGGGGGAGCGATCCGCACCGTCGCTGCGCTCAGGTACGGCTTGGGTGGGTTCGTTGGGGTTGTCTTCGCCGGGGGGCGGTGCGGTGGTGGTGCCGCCGCCGGGGCGGTCTTTGAGGAGCTCGGTGAGGCCGGCATATCGGGGGTCGGGCTTGGCGGCACCAGACGCTTCGCCGCGTTGCGGCTCCGCGTCGGCGTGGGCGGGGGCGGGTGCAGTTGATGCGGGTGCCGTGGCGGCGGTGCGTTGGGGTTCGTGGAAGACCAGGCCCAGCGAGCTCAGCAGGCTCTTCATGTTGCGGATGTCGGAGAGGTCGGGCACGCCGTGGAGCGTGACGGGCTCGGTGGTGAGCAGCGCGGCGGCCATAAGGGGCAGCGCGGCGTTTTTCGAGCCGTTGATCCGTACGTTTCCGCGCAGCGGTTTACCGCCGTTGATGACAAAGCTGTGCATGGTGTCGGGTCTTGGGGTTAGGGTCTGGGGTTTCGTCCGAAAAATCGGATACACACGCTTCATCGGCAAGCCGAATCGCACCGCGCCACCGAGGTGTACGCTTCATGGTACAACCTGCAACGGCGGGGCAACCCACCGCGCCAACTTATCCCCCGAAACCCGGACCCCCGACCCCAGACCCGAGCCATGGACCTCCACACCCTCATCCGCGACATCGCCGACTACCCCAAGCCCGGCGTGGTCTTCAAGGACATCACCCCCCTGCTCGCCCACCCCGGCGGGCTGGCGATGGCGGTCGAGCACATGGCCAACCCCTACCGCGGCCTGGGCGTCGATGTCGTCTGCGGGGCCGAGTCACGCGGGTTTATCTTCGGCACCGCGATCGCCCAGGCGCTCTCGGCCGGGTTCGTCCCCATCCGCAAGCCCGGCAAGCTGCCCTACGCCACCCACAGCATGTCCTACGAGCTCGAATACGGCAGCGACACCCTCGAGATGCACACCGACGCGATCCAGCCCGGCCAGACCGTGCTCATGGTCGACGACCTGCTCGCCACCGGCGGGACGATGCGGGCGTGCTGCGACCTCGTGCGCAAGATGGGCGGCGAGATCGCGGGCATCACCGTGCTCATCGAGCTGACGTTCCTGCATGGCCGAAGCCAGCTCGGGGCCGACGCGGATGTCCACGCGGTGCTGACGTACTGAACTCGATACTCAAACCCACCAAGCCCGCGGCATTGCGCAGCAACGCCGCGCGGATGCAACACCATCGAGAGGTGGCGCTGAAGAAATCCGCGCGGCGTTGCTGCGCAAAGCCGCGGGCTTGGGTGGCGCTGCGGGATTGGGTGTTGCCGATTGCTGATTGCGACACGATGATTGATAATGCCTGATCGACCGCCGCGGTCGGCGCTCACTCCTCCTCCCCCACCATCCGCCATCAATCAGCAACCCTCAATCACCAACTACTGGGAACGCTCGCGCTGGCCTTTGCAGTCGCTGTACTTCCTGCTGCCGTTGCTGGTGATCTACGAGCTGGGGGCCTCGACGTACCTCTGGGACCGCGGGCAACAGCACACCGCGCATCGGCTGATGGTGCACTGGCTGGACTGGTTCGGCGTGACGGGTCGGCACCTTCCAGCGCTGGTCGTGGTCGGCACACTCATCGGCATGCACGTCTACCGCCGACGCGCCGGGGGCGAACACGACGCCTGGCGGCCCGAGCCCAAGCTGTACCTAGCAATGGCGTTTGAGACGGTCATCCTCTCGCTGCCGCTGTTCGTCTTCATGAGCGCGATGTTCCGCTCGCCGATGCCCGGCGTGGCGGGGCTGTCGGACCTCCAACAGTTCTTCACGGGCGACACCTTCGAGCAGTGGAAGGGCTATGTCGTCGTCTCCATCGGCGCGGGCGTGTACGAAGAGCTGCTGTTTCGACTGTTCGCCATCGGGCTGGTGAAGCTCATCGCGACCGAGTGGTTCGCGCTACCCGACGAGGTGAGCACGGGGTCGGCGGTCGTGCTGTCGTCGCTGGGCTTCGCGTTCATCCACTTCGCGGGGGGGCAGGAATTCGACGTGGCCCGGTTCCTGTTCTACTTCGTGACGGGGCTCTACTTCGGCGCGGTGTACCTGGGGCGCGGCTTCGGGATGGCGGTCGCCACGCACACGTTCTACGACGTGTTGATCTTCAGCAAGTACCTCTACCAGCAGTGATCGGCCGCGCCCATCAGCGCGTACAAGAAGCCGTTGAGCCGCCGCCCCACGGGCGGCGCGTCGGGCAGCGGGG
>JBCCWH010000144.1:0-5289 GCA_039193915.1 Planctomycetota bacterium | reverse complement strand
TTCGAGCATTCTAGTCGGTGTTTGAAGTCCAAATTGCAGCAAGCCGGGGCAGAGCGCAGCGCCGCCCCGGGTAGGAATTCGCAACGTTTGTTCTACGCCTACGGCCGCGGGTGGAAGCGTTGCACGACATCCTTGAGCCGGCTTCGGTCGACGTGGGTGTAGACCTGTGTGGTCTGGATGTTGCTGTGGCCCAGCAGCTCCTGGACGACGCGGAGGTCGGCGCCGCCGGCGAGGAGGTGGGTGGCGAACGAGTGGCGCAGCGTGTGGGGGTGGACGTCTTTGAGGCCGGCCCGTTTGGCGTGGCGTTTGACGACCTGCCAGACGACGACGCGGGTGATGGGTTGGCCGGTGCGTGAGAGGTAGATCTTGTTGCCGGACGCGGGCTTTTCGAGGTCGGGGCGGAGCTCGTCGATGTAGCGCTGCGCGGCGCGGAGCGCGGGGCGGCCGATCGGGACAAGGCGTTCCTTGTTGCCTTTGCCCAGCACGCGGACGACGCCGAGGTCGAGGTGCAGGTGGTCAAGCTGCATATCGGCCAGCTCGCTGGCGCGGAGCCCCCCGGCGTAGAGCATCTCGAGCAGCGAGACGTCGCGCAGGTACAGGGCGTCCGAAGGCTGGGGCGCGGCGAGGAGTTTGCGGACGTCCTCGTCGGCCATGACGCCCGGGGTTTTCTGCCAGGTGCTGGGCTGGGCGAGGAGCTCGGCGGCGTTGTCTTCGGTGATGCCGTTGGACTCCATGAACCGGCAGAAGACGCGCATGGTGGCGACGTGCCGGGCGATGGAGGAGGCTTCGAGCTTCCGGTCCTCGCAGAGGTACTGGAGGTGGTCGGTGATGAGGTTGTGGTCGAGTGCTTCCCAGCCGGGGTGGCCGCGCTGTGCGAGGAAGACCCAGAGGTCGCGGAGGTCGCCGGCGTAGGCGGAGATGGTGGCGTTGGCGAAGCCGCACTCGACGCGGCAGTAGGTGAGGAACTGCTCAACCGGCCCCGCGAACCGGGAGGGTTTTTTGTTGGGGTCGCTGGGCCGGCGGGATCGGTTTGCCGGCGAGGGTGAGGGCGACCGCAGCGGGGTGTGGCTTGGGCGCGGGGCGAGGCCGGGCTGTCGGAGCCCCGGTGCGGTGTGACGGGGCGCGGTGTTGAAGGAGGGTCGCAGTGTCATCGGCGTTCGCCCGCAGTTCCCAGGAGATCGTGTGATACATGTGGCAGGCGAAGTGCCGGCCGCCGAGGCAGTAGTCGAACGCCTCGGCCAGAGACTGCTTGGTCATCCGACAGCTACACCTCCCGTCGCCTTCGTCGACGAACGGGCACTGGCCGTTCGCGATCATGCTTGGAAGCGCCATGCTGCGGAGAACCTCCTTGTCCCTGCCCGGTAGTATCGGCCCGGGCAGCGTTGCCGGAACAGAAAACGGCGGACCGGCATGGCGCGGCAAACAAAGGGGTTTGGCCGGCGCAAAGGCGTCCGATAAATCCTGTGCGCGATGTCGGCGGTAGCTAGGTTGTGTCTGATGGCACCTCATTACCCCGTATGGTGGCCGGGGTCAGGCGCAGCCTGCCCCCGGAGCGAACTGGTGAGTTGTTCCGGGGGTTCGCTGCGCTCAACCCCGGCCACCATGCGAGCCGCCAGACACAACCTAGCGGGATTCTGAAATCAGCCGTTTCCCCGCGCGGCGTTGGCCGATACACTCATAGCATGCAGTTGATCCGACGCCTGATGAGCCCTGCTTCCGCCGCGTGTGTGGCGATGGCTTTTACCGCGCTGCAGTCTGCGGCGCAGGGGCAGGTGGTCGATCGTGGTACCGCCGACCTCGGCCCCAACAATGCGAGCCACCGCGTCGTGCATCCCGGCATCGCGCAGTTCAGCCCCGAGGCCGCGCTGACCGACCGCTTCGCAGGCAACCCGGCGACGCGCCTGGCGGACCTATACCACCAGCCCGATGCCCAGCGGCGGTACCTCTACCAGGCACCGGGCGTCACCGCGCTCTACAACCAGTCGGACTATCTGACGCGTGACGGGTTAGGCGTGCGTGGCATCAATGGCAACAACACGAGCAACGGCCAGGTCTTTCCGATCACGCCGGCCGACATCGTCTACGTCCTCTCGCCCGAGCTGCTCCAGCAACGCCCCGCGGTGCAGGACCGCGCGCCTGTGCCTGGCCAGGTCGATCGACGCGTTGCGCCTACGCCGATGCAGGCCGGGCCATACGCGAACAGTGTCGGTGGGATGCTCGACACGCGGATCGACGCCCACCTCGACACCGCGCAGCCCAACATCGTCGATGTGCAGGCGATCCACGACCAACGCCGCGGCGCGCAGCGCGACCCGCGCTTGGTTGAGCGGTCACGCCGATGGCACGAAGAGCGTGAACGTGAACGCGCTGCGCAGGCCGAGCAGCAGGACGAAGATGCGGAAACGCAGGCCGACGAGGGCGCGGCTGACGGGGCGCTTGAATCGCCGGGCGCGGATGAAGCGGCGGCAGACGATGGCGCTGCGGTTGGGCCGGAGCCGTCGCCGACGGATCCGCCCGTGTCTTCCGATGAATAGCGCCCCGAAACCCATGCTCGGCGAGCATGGGCTTGCCGTTGTGCCGCGCACTGTGGCGTGTGTCGTATCTCAACAACCCATCGAGCAGCCCCATGCACCTCACGATCACCTACTGCGGGATGTGAAACTACAAGCCCGACGCCGTCAGGTTGGCGGCCGAGCTGAAGGATTCGCTGAACATCGAGGCGGAGTTGATCCGCGGCGGCGGCGGGATTTTTGATGTCGCGCTCGATGGCGAAGTGATCTATTCCAAAGCCAAGACCGGCCGGTTTCCCAAGCCAGGCGAGGTGCCGGGTGTGATTGAAGCGCAGCGCAACAGCGCGTAACGCATGGCGCGATCGGTGTTGAACCACGAAGACGCGAAGGGCACGAAGGAAGACAGGAGAGTAGCCGCAGATTTCGCAGATGGCGCAGATTTGTTGCTGACTGCTATTTTGACAATCTGCGCCATCTGCGAAATCTGTGGTTTTTCCCTGTCTTTCCGCCTTCTTTCGCGTCTTCGTGGTTTACTTCCGGCTTTCCACCATCGCTGCGATGCCTGCGTGGGCGAAGCGGTGGATGACATCGGTCAGGCGTTGGGCCTGGTCCTGGTCGAAGGCGAGTTCGGGGTGCATGTGCGCGATGGCTGGCCGGCAGTGGTGGTAGTGCAGTGTCATCGCCGAGACGGCGCAGGCCAGGTCGCGCGGGCGCGGGTCGGCCCGATCGTCGGGGTCTGCGCCCAGCAGCTCGGCGACGATGCCTTCGAGCTTGCGTTGGTGGGGCGCGATGTTGCCCTGCATCGCGTGGGTGAGTGCGACGGTGGGCTCGACCATCTCGCGGAGGATGATGTTGGCATACCACGCCGACGGACCTGTCGCGAAGCATCGGCCAAGCATCCCGCGGATGTGTCGGCGCAGGCGGTCCTCGGGCGGGAGGGGGCCCGTCGGCGGGGGGCCGGCGGGGTAGGGGTCTTCTTGCAGTGCGCGTTGTCGGGCGTGTTCGAGGGCTTCGAGGTAGAGCTTGTCTTTGCCGGCGAAGTGGTAGTTCACCGCCGCGCCGTTGGTGCCGGCCTTGTCGCAGATGTCGCGCACGGTCGTGTTGCGGTAGCCGTGCGTTGCGAACAGCTCGGCTGCGGCGTCGAGCAGGCGCTTCTTGGTATCGTCGGGTGGGGTAGGCATGGGGCGTAGGGATCAGAAGATATTGCGAAATCACGTTGCCGCTTAGCCGCCGCCCATCGTGCGGCGTGTCGGGGGTTCTCCAAGGCCGCGCCGCCCGATGGGCGGCGGCTAAGCAAGACGAGCGTTCATTCAGCGGGCGGGTGGATGAAGCTGAAGTGCAGCTCCGCGTGTCGGCAGTGCAGCAGCGTCCACTTCTCGTGGCCCAGCTCCCCGGCGATCGGGCTGGGGTGGGTCATCTTGTGCGTCTTGGCGTCAGCGATGTTCTGTTCGAGGCGGCGGACGGCTTCATCCCAGGCGATGCCCTTCTCCGGCTCGAGGAACGTCATCCCCGCCGGGAACTTCACGCCCGGCTTGATCTTCACCTTGAGCAGTTTGCGGCCAAACAGCTTGAGGAGCGTCGTAAACAGCATCTTCTGGAACGCGGGGGCTTTGCCCTCGGGGAAGCCGTGCGTCGCGAAGCCGATCACTTTGCTGACATGTTCGACGTTCTCGGCGGGGGTCCACTTGCCCGTCGTGGTGAGCCCCTCGGCGGGCAGGGCCTTAGCGTCCGCCAGAATGTCGTCGAGGGTATTGAACTCTAAGTTGCGTCTTTCCATGTATTTGCACCTTGTATAGAGTGTTTGTTACAGACATTGCAATCTATCGTATCAAACAAATGTTACAATTCAAGGTGTAAGATCCAGGACACCCAATAGAGGGCTGGAGGCTTATCCAATCAGGGCGTTGTCGAGCAGGCGGACGGAGCCCAGCCGCCCGGCGACCAGGGCAACGATCGGGCGATCGATGGTATCGAGTGGGGCCAGGGTGTCCGGGTGGCGGATGGCGGCGTAGTCGAGCGTGAGGTGGTGGGCGGCGATGGTCTTGGCCATGGCGGCCTCGATCACGGCGGGGTCGGTCTCGCCTTCGACGTCGATCAGGTGCCGGGCGAGTTGGAGGGCTTTTGAGAGCCCCAGCGCGTGGCGGCGCTGCTTGTCGTCGAGGTAGCGGTTGCGGCTGGACATCGCCAGGCCGTCGGGTTCGCGCACGGTGGGGACGCGCTGGATCGCGAGGCCGAGGTTGAGGTCCGCGACCAGGGACTCGATGATGCGGAGCTGCTGGTAGTCCTTCTGGCCAAAGCAGGCGAAGGTCGGTTGGCAGATGTTGAAGAGTTTGAGGCAGACCCGGCAGACGCCGTGGAAATGGCCCGGGCGGTTTTCGCCCTCGAATTCGCCGCTGATCGCGGGGACGTCGATCTGTGTGTCCAGCCCGCCGGGGGGGTACATGGCTTGGGGCGGGGGGTTGAACACGACGCGTGCCCCGGCGGCTTCACACTTGGCTAGGTCGTCCTCGATCGGGCGCGGGTACTTATTGAAATCCTCGTGCGGGCCGAACTGTGTCGGGTTGACGAAGACGGAGACCCAGACCTCGTCGGTGAGTTTGCGTGCGGCCGCGATGAGTTGGAGGTGGCCGTCGTGGAGCGCACCCATCGTGGGGACCAGCGCGACGGGGGCGTCGATCGTCTTGCGGTGGGCGCGGGTCTTAGGGATTGAAGTGAGGTGGAGCACGGGGGAGTTGGGAGTGGGAGTTAGGAGTTGGGAGTTGGGGATTGGGGGTTGGGG
>JBCCWH010000143.1:0-5351 GCA_039193915.1 Planctomycetota bacterium | reverse complement strand
AGGTCGCGCAGGGCAACGGGTTTGTGCTGGACACCGGCGACCCCACCGCCCGCCGCGCCGTCGGCGCGGTCGGGACGATGGCGCTGCCCTACACCGTCGCCGGCCGGTCCTACGCGGCGGGGCGGCTTTGGCTGATCACGCTGTCGTCGGCGACAGTGTAGGGCAGCGCCATCGTCCCGACCGCGCCGACGGCGCGGCGGGCGGTGGGGTCGCCGGTGTCCAGCACAAACCCGTTGCCCTGCGCGACCTGCCACGCGATCTGCTCGAAATCCAATTGGTCCGGGTTGGCCTGGGCATCGGGCGGGGCATCGAGCCCGACAAACGCCGCCGTGAGCCCCAGCCGGACCGCAAAGGCGATCGTGAACAAGGCGGCCAGCGCAATGACCCACCGCCGACGGTTTGTGTGCTGGAGATTATCTCGTGTCATCACGCACGACATCGACCGACACACCCATGCGGCATCGGCCAAAACCGGCGACCGATAACACGCCCCGCCCTGCGAACGGTCGCCCTCGAACGCGGGGTATGCCGATCCTGATAAGGATGTTTGAGCCCCATCACCATTCGGCCCCTCCCGCGTGAAGCAATTCCTCTTCCTCACCGCCGCAGTCATGATCGGTGGCACCGCCGCGATCGCCGCGCCCTTCTGGGGGGTGATGCTTTACTACGCGCTGGCCACACTGCGCCCGCAGAACCTCTGGGCTTGGGCACTCGCCGATATGCCGACCGTCCGCTGGTCGCTCCTTGCCGGCGGGATCGCGATCGGGGCGTTTCTGATCCACCTGCCCACCATCATCAATACCGCACGCACCAACAAGGTGCTCGGGCTCCTGCTGATCTACGCCCTGCTCATCACGCTCAGTGTGCTGACGGCGTTCAACCCGAAGATCGCACAGTTCTGGCTCGAAGAGTACGCGAAGGTCATCGCGATCGCCGTGATCGCCTCGCTGGTCGTGCAGCAGCTCTGGCAGGTCCGCGCGTTGGCGATCATGATCACGCTGACGATCGGCTACATCGCCCTCGAAATCAACCACCTCTACTTCACGCAAGGCGGTCGGCTCGACATCCTCCACGAAGGCTACGGCGGGCTCGACAACAACGGGGCCGGGGCGCTCATCGCGCTGGGCATCCCTTTCGCCTACTTCCTTGCAACATCGCGTGCCGGGGAGTGGGTCAAGCCGCGCCGCGTGGTCGGTGTCGTGCTCGGGCTGCTGATGCTGCACGCGGTGATGATGACGTACTCGCGTGGTGCGATGCTTGCCGCCGCGGTCGGCATCGGCTGGATCCTGTTCCATCACCGCCCACGTAAGCAGGCCGCCGCCGCCGCATGCGCGATGGTCTTTGTCGTCGGCGTCATGGCCGGGCCGGAAATCCGAGATCGCTTCACCTCCACGGCCGAGTTTCAGACCGACGCATCGGCCCAGTCACGCTTCGAGTCCTGGGGGGCCGCGTGGCGGATGGCCTGGGAGCACCCGCTGCTGGGTAAGGGCATCCGAAACTCCAATACCTACAGCGAGAACTTCGGCGCCGACATGGCCGGCCGAACCATCCACAACCAATACCTGCAGATGGCCGCCGACTCAGGCATCCCCGCGGCGCTGGTCTACACCGTGATGCTGTTGCTTGGGCTCTGGGGCGTGCATCTTGCGCGACGAAAACTCCTCCAATTTCACGGCGACAACGCCGACGAGCTTGACGACGAACAACACGCTCGGCTTGACGAAGCCGCCGCACTGACCCTTGCGATCCAGGCGGCGGTCATGATGTTCATGTTCTCGGCGATCTTCCTTTCGGTCGAACTCGTCGAGCTGCCCTGGCTGCTGATCGTCCTCGCGGGGGTGACGCCCATGGCGGTCCACTACTTCCTTGATGCGTTCGAGGATGAAACACTTCCCGTCGCAGAGACGCAGCCCGGCGATACGTCGCTCGATCCCCCGCCGCCTGTTGTGAGCCCCGCGCAGCCCATGCTCGAAGAAGAACGCCACGCGGCCTGATCCACGCCCCTTAAGGAAACGCCTTGACCGCGATCACCACGACACTCGACCGACGCCTCGCCCAGACGGTTGCCGTGACCGGGCAATGGAAGCTGCGCCACGCGCACAGGCCGGTCTCCGCCCGATTGGCACGCGCGGTGGACTTTCTCGCCCGGGGCACGTTTTGGGCCTGGCGCAACCGCCGATACCTCACGCTGCGCAAGCTCGCCAATATGGCATTGGTCAACGCCGAGTTTCTACTCAAGCGTGAACGGCTGATCGGCCGGCCCTACGCGATGAAGATCGAGTCGACGAACATCTGCAACACCGAGTGCCAGCTCTGCCCGACCGGCATGGGGCTGCGCGACCGTCGCAAAGGGCGGATGAAGCTCGAGCAGTTCAAATCGCTGGTCGATCAGCTCCGCTGGCACCTGTTCTCACTCGACCTGTCGATGTGGGGCGACCCGCTCATCGCGCCCGACATCTACCCGATGATCCGGTACGCCCATGACAAAAGGGTCTGGACCTACATCAGCTCGAACCTCCACGGCTTCCACATCACGCCGCGCAAACGCCGAGACGGCTCACTCGATCCGAAAGATGACGCAACGAAGATCGTTGAATCCGGGCTCGATATGCTCACCTGCTCGCTGCACGGCGCAACGCAGGAAACCTTCGCCATCTATCAGCCCGGCAAAGACTTCGGCGATGCCATCGCGAAGGTCCGGCATATCGTCGAGACCAAAGCACGCCTGAAGTCCGAAACGCCCGCGATACAGCTCAACTTCGTCGTTACACGACACAACGAGCACGAGGTCGATCGCTTCCGTGAACTGGCGGAAGAGCTTGGTTGCAAGGCGGTGTTTTCGACCGCTTCGATGAACCTCCGATTTCTCGATAAGGACAAGCGTCTCCAGCCGCTGGGGCTTGCGCCGGACCTGCTCGAGAAAAAGACGCAGGACCACCTGGAAGAATGGCTGCCCGAGAACGACGAATACGTGCTCGACGCCTACCGCGATATCCAGCGCGGCGGTGTCGGCCACGACGCACAATACAACGGTAAAAAGCGCTACAACTGTTCCTGGCCCTGGCGGCAGAGTGTCATCAACTGGGACGGCACCGTCGCCACATGCTGCGGCTCCTTCGAGAAGAGCGAAGACCTGGGCGACGTGACCCAGCAGCCTTTCAAGACCGTCTGGAACAGTACGCCCTACCGAATGGCCCGGCGGAGTTTCAAGAAGAAGCTCTCGGCCGAGCAGGGTGAGACCAATCCATGCACCGACTGTCCGGGGTTCATGCTGTGAGTGAAGAACAAACACCGCCTGCGCTGAAGTCGAAAGCCTCACCGAAGCGGCCGGACCGCTGGTACTGGCGTCTACGCAAACACCTGACGCCCGGCCTACGCAACGCGCAGTACGCCTACCTCGCAGCGCTGAGCGAAACGCTCGGCAAAGGGGATGACTGGCTGGACATCGGTTGCGGCCGCCGTATCGCGCCGACCTGGCTGAGCAACGGTGGACGGCTTGAAAGCGACCTCATCGGCCGGGCGGGGCGCGTCGTTGGCGTCGATCCGGATGCGTCTGCGCTCTCCGACAATACGCTCCCGATGGTCAAGCATCATAGTACTGCGGAGCGCGTTGCGGAGCCCGACGCCGCGTTCGACCTCATCACCGCGAACATGGTCGTCGAGCACCTGGAGACGCCGGGAGCCATGTTGTGCGAGGCGGAGCGTTTGCTCAGGCCGGGCGGGGTTGTGTTGCTGCATACTCCAAACCGCTGGTACCCGGTCACCGTGATGGCTTCGGCCGTGCCCAGCAAGCTGAGACGGCGCGTCACGGGCTGGCTGGAAAAACGTGCCGCCTGCGACATCTATCCGACGCACTACCGGATGAACAGCCCGCAAGCGATCCGTCGGCTTGCGCATCATGCCGGGCTTGAAGTGGAATCCGTCCGGCTCACAGCCGACTCGCCCGAGACCGTTCGGCTCGGCCTGCTTGTTCTGCCCGAGTTGGCGATGATCACGCTGACACGGACACGAATGTGTCGTTTTCTGCGAAGTAACCTCATCGTGACGCTTCGTAAGCCCATGCAGCTCTCCGCGTCGGCCGACGATCGCAACGCCACTCGTCCAGTGGCCCAAGACGGTGATAGGCTCACGCCTGATCGCCATTATGGAGAAGCGGCATGACGCGCCCTACTTCGGTCCTGCATGCGCGGGTGGTGACTGGGGCCGGCGGCGGGCCGGACAAAACGATTATGCGCAGCGCGGCGTATCTTCCGCGCGAACGCTTTGATTTTGCAGCCGCCTATCTGCACCCGCCGGGCGACCCCGGCACCGCGCGGCTGTGGGATACAGCCCACGAGCACGGCATGGACATGGTGACGCTCCCGGACCGCGGCGCGACCGACCGCCGAGTCCTCAGGCAACTCATCGACCTGTGCCGTCGCCGACACGTCGACATCTGGCACAGCCACGACTACAAGACCGATGTGCTCGGGTTGTTCGTCCGCCGTCATTGCCCGGGCATCAAGCTTGTCTCAACCGTTCACGGGTTTACGCGTGAGAACCTCAAGACGCGGTTTTACGCCCGACTCAATGACTTCGCGCTGCGTCACTTTGACCATGTTTTTGCAGTCAGCCCCGAGTTGCTCCAGCACTGTGCCCGGCGCGGCGTTAGTCCGGAGAAGCTGTCGTATCTGCCCAATGCGATCGAGCTCGACGGCTACGCGATGCGTTGTCACGCGGGTTACCAGAGCACACGCCAAACGCTCGGCCTCGCAGACGGCGACTCCGCCATTGCGGTGCTTGGGCGTCTGAGCAAGGAGAAAGGTGTTGATCGTGCAGTGCGCCTCTTCGCGGAGCTGCGCACGCAAGGCCAGCGAGCCAACCTCCATCTGATCGGCAACGGCCCGGAGCGCGGCCGGCTTGAATCGCTCGCCGATTCGCTCGGCGTTGCCGATCGAGTTGTGTTTCACGGCTGGTCCGCTGGCCCTGGGGCGATCTTGCGGGGTATGGACCTGCTGCTGTCTACAAGCCACCGCGAGGGAATGCCAAACGCGCTTCTGGAAGCGATGGCGTTGGGGGTCCCCGTCGCCGCAACCGCCGTCGGCGGCGTGCCGGAGATGCTGGGCCAAGGGGCGTGCGGCGAACTCTTGGCGCCGAATAGCACGTCGATGTGGCCACGCCAGGTCGCTGCGCTGCTTAGCCCCGGCCCAAAGCAATCGGTGCACGTCTTGAACGCGCGGCAGCGCGTTGAGACGCACTATGCCTTTGCTGCTCGTATGAAGCGCGTGCGGATACAGTATGAATTGCTGGCTCAGAGTGTTCCAAGCGTACACCGCCTCGCTGTGTAAACAGCGAGGCGGCGACGTGCTTTT
>JBCCWH010000142.1:0-5371 GCA_039193915.1 Planctomycetota bacterium | reverse complement strand
GCCACCGAAGCGATCGCCTCACCCCCTTCGACCGCCGCCACCACCCGTTCACGCAAGTCCATCGAATAGGTCATCAACAAGGCCTCCATGCCTGAAAACAACATCATGACAGATGGAGATCAATCGCGCCAGTTGCTCTAGCCGCACCGCTACGCGGTGCCGGCGTGCCGCGGGATCGCTGGCCTCACCTGGTCCCCGGCGTCGCGTAGCGACGCGGCTATTGAGATATCGCGCTTACGCCCTCCATTCGCGGACGTGAGCGATCCACGGTGAGATATCAAGCTCTCGTAACCCCACGCACGACCTCGACGAAGTGCTTCGCCCTCACATCCAGGAAGTCGTGGACCTGGTGCCGGCAACTGATGCCGCAGGCGACGAGGGTCTGGCCCTTTTGCTTTGCTTCGCGCACGGCGGGGAAAAGGCGGTCTTCGCCGATCTTTTCGGAGAGGTCGTAGTTTTCGTAGCCGAACGACCCGGCCATGCCGCAGCATCCCGAGTCCACCTCGCGGCACGTCACGCCGTCGATGCTGTTGAGGATCGCGTGGATGGACTGTGTGCCGAAGAGGGCTTTCTGGTGGCAGTGGCCGTGCAGGAGGATGTCGTTGCTGACACCTTCGGTCAACGCGAAGCCATCAATGTCGCCAGCCGCGAACGCCTCGGCGAGAAACACATCGATCATCTTGACCCGCGAGGCGACGCGCTGGCCGAGTTCCTTGTCGTCGATGAGGTCCGGCAGGTCGTCGGTCAGCGCGGAGCAGTCGCTGGGCTCGAGGCAGAGCAGCGGCTTGTCGCCGAAGGCGTCGAGCTTGTTCAGCACCTGCGCGCCGTTGCGTTTTGCTTCGTGGACCAGGCCTTTGGATAGCCGCGGGCGCTGGGCGTCGCCGGCGTCGGCGAGGGTGACTTGGTAGCCACACGATTCGAGGAGCTCGACCGCCGCAAGGCCAACATTGGGCTCGAAGCAGTTGGACCAGGTATCGACGACCAGCACGACTTCACCGTTTTTCGCGGGCTGGCTTGGTGCGGCCCGTTTAGCCATCGCCTTGATGAAGGTCTGCTTCGCGAAGGCCGGCATCGGTCGGCGGGCATCGATGCCGGTCAGCTTCTGGAACACCCATTTATACGGGGGCAGCTTCTGCACGAAGTTGACGACCGGCGCGAGCGGGCCGGCTAAGCGGTGCGCGTTATCCGGCATGCGCCCGATCAGCTTCGCGCCCAGCGGGGTGCCGTGCTTGTCGTGGCGCATCTGCGACACGTCCGCCTTGAGCTTGCTCATGTCCACGGCGTTGGGGCACTCGGTCTTGCAGGCCTTGCACGACAGGCACAGCGACAAGACCTCCTTGATCCGGTCGCTTGTGAGGTCGTCCTCGCCGAGCTGGCCGGACATCGCCATGCGTAGCGCGTTGGCGCGGCCGCGGGTGGTGTGTTCCTCGTCTCGCGTGGCCATGTACGACGGGCACATTGTCCCGCCGCCGACTTTCCGACACGCGCCCACGCCGTTGCACTGCTCGACCGCCAGACGGAAGCCGTCGGTCTTGCTCGACCCCGGCAGCGTCTGTCCGGCGTAGCCGAAGTTTGCGGGGATGTCGGCCACGCGGTAGGCGTCGCCGTAGCGGAGGTAGGCCGGGTCGACCATCGAGGGCGTGTTGATCACTTTTCCCGGGTTCATGATGCCGGTCGGGTCGAACAACGCCTTGAGCTGTTTGAATGCGTCGTAGAGCTGCGGGCCGAAGCACTGCGCGATGAACTCGCCGCGGACCATGCCGTCGCCGTGCTCACCCGCGACCACGCCGCCGTACTCGGTGACCAGATCAAACGAGCGCTGCGCGATGCGGTGCATCTTGTCGCGGTGCTCGGGCAGGTGCAGGTCGACTGCCGGGCGGAAGTGGATCACGCCGACCGAGGCGTGGGCGTACATTGAGGTGTCGATGCCCTCGGCCGTGCACGCCTCGCGCAGCTTGCCGATGTACTCGGCCAGGACTTCGACAGGCACGCACGCATCTTCGACAAAGGCCTGCCCCTTGACCGGGCCGGGCACGTTGGAGATGAGCCCGAGCCCGAGCTTGCGGGTCTCCCAGACGTCGTGCTGGCCCTTTGCGTCGCTGCGGATGACGTGTGCGCTGCCGATCCCGGACGCCTTCATGTCGTCGGCGAAACGTTGCACTTTCGATGTGGCGTCTGCGTCATCTTCGCCGAAGAATTCGCAGATCAGCACCGCCGCGGGGTCGCCTTCGATAAACGTCGCCATGTGCCTGGTCGAAGGGTTCACCTTCGCCGCGCGCAATACCGAGCGGTCGAGCAGTTCCACCGCCGAGGGGCCGTGCGCGTTGATTGCCGGGACGTGGGCGAGTGCGTCGAGGTCGTCGTCGAAGTGGACAACACATACGCTGGTCGCGGCGGGTAGTGGGGTCAGGCGGATCTTCGCTTCGAGCAGGAATGCGAGTGTACCCTCGCTGCCGACGATGAGGTTGCCCAGGTGCCAGGGGCGCTTGCCGGCGTTGATCTGGGCGCGTGGCCCGATCGGGCCGGTGTAGCCCGCGCCGTCGACGAACTCGTCGAGGTTGTAGCCTGACACGCGACGCATGACCCTGGGGTAGCGCTCGGCGATCGCGTCGCGGTTCGCTTCGATCAGTTCGCGCACGCCCCGATACAGCTCGGCCTCGCGTCCTTCACCGCTACACTTGGCGTCCCAGGACTCGGTGTCGTGTGCATCGAGTTCTAGCACGGTCCCATCGGTCAGCGCGACCTTGCACGCGAGGGTGTGGTCGATCGTCTTGCCGTAGACGATCGAGCGTGTACCTGAGGTGTTGTTGCCGACCATGCCGCCGACGGTCGCGCGGTTGCCGGTCGCGGGGTCGGGCGCGAAGTGCAGGCCCATCGGCTTGAGCTGTGCGTTGAGCCGGTCGCGCACGACGCCGGGCTCGACACGGGCCCACTGCTCGGCCTCGTTGATCTCGATCACACCGTCCATGTACTTGGACACGTCGATCACCATCCCCGGCCCAAACGTCTGGCCCGACAGCGACGTCCCGCCGCCCCGTGCGGTGATCGGCAGGTTGTGCTCATAGGCCAGCTTGATCGCCGCGACACAATCGTCGGCGTCGCGCGGGACAACGACACAGGCGGGCATCGTCTGGTAGTGGCTCGCGTCGGCGGCGTGGATACCGCGAGTGGTCTGATCGAACGACACCTCGCCGCGCAGCGTTTCGCGTAGCCTGCGTTCGAGGGCCCCCGTGTCCAGGTCGGATTGTGTAGCAGTGGTTGTCATCGGTCGGCATTCTAAGCCGAGCATCGATGCGCGGTCGTGGGGTGACGCCGGGGTTTACCCGTGTCGGCGTGCGTTACCGCCGGGTACGGGTGGTGCGTCGCCGCAGCGTCGTCTGGTTGAAGCGGTCGGTGACCCGCCCGCCGCTGATGGATTGCTCGTCGCGTGTCAGGGTCAGGGTGGATTCGTAGACGGTGGATCGCTCGCCATAGACCACGCTTGCGCCTGCGTCATTGCGGCCGATGTACCACGGGTCGTTGGCCCCCGGGCGGGCCAGCGTCAACGCTCGCTGGGCGTCGGCATCCATCGCCAGCGACCGGGCCTGACCCGCATCGCGATACAGCAGCCCGTGGCCCGGCTCGGTCCAGCCATACGGCGTCGCAGGGACCGCGCACCCACCCGCAAGCAGCACGGCAAGCCCGAGCAGGACGGTCAGCGGGAGGTAGCGGTGGATCGGTGTCATGGCGGATCGGTAGTGGGCTGTGTGCCACGTTCCTCAAGGGCGGTGGCGGGCTGGCAGGCACCCAAGTCTACGCCGAGAACCGGGAAGATCGAAGTTTTTTCACCTGTTTTTACGGGTTTCTGGCGGTCGGGTTATGCGGGATGTGGCTAGGCCGCGACATCGGGGGCTGGCGTCGGTTTGACGCCGGGCCTGGGGCGCTCGATAATGCGCGGCTCAAGATTGCAGGGCCGCTGTGGCCCTGAACTTCTGGAACCCGCTACGCCGCAGCCGCGGCCGCCGCACACCACGAGGGCCCCGACCAACATCGGGGTACACCACCATGGCCAACTACACCGGCCCCAAAGTCAAGCTCTCCCGCCGCGTCGGCGTCCCCATCGCCGACATCCCCAAGCACACCGGCAAACGCCAGCTCAACCCCCCGGGCATGCACGGCTTCCGCGGCCGCCGGCTGCGCGACTACGGCGTCCGCCTTAACGAAAAGCAGAAGCTGCGCTTCCACTACAACGTGATGGAAAAGCAGTTCCGCCGCTACGTCGCAGAGGCCGGCCGCAAGCCCGGCAACACCGGCACCGTCATCCTCCGCCTCCTCGAGCAGCGCCTCGACAACGTCATCCGACGCCTCGGCTGGGCACGCACGATCTGGCAGGCACGCCAGATGGTCGCCCACGGCCACATCAAGATCAACGGCAAGAAGGTCGACCGGCCCTCCTACCAGGTCAGCATCGGCGACGAGGTTACGCTCAAGAAGGACAACGGCCAGAAGCTCGTCCGCGAGAACATGGAGTCGCTGCCCGGCCACGAGGTCCCCGGCTGGCTCGAGTACAACCCCTCGACCCTCGCCGCCAAGATCGTCGCCACCCCGACCCCCGACCAGGTCCCCTTCGACGTCAACATGAACCTGATTGTCGAATTCTACCGCTAAGCGCGGGTGCCGGGTCTCGGGGCTCGGGTTTCGAAAAACACAGTACCCTACGAAGCCCACGGACGCCGTCCGTGGGTTTTTCTTTGTTGTTTATGAACCGAAGGGCGCGGAGGACGCAGTGGGAAGTAGAAACCACCGATGCACACCGATTCACGAAGGTGCTAAGCCAGCTGCTTCTTATCGGTGTGCATCCATGTGCATCGGTGGTTTCATAGTTTTCTGACTTCCTCCGCGCTTCTGCGGTTCAACTATCATGCCCCCATCATGAGCAACACCTTCCCCGACCCGCCCGCCGACAAGAAGCAACTCGAAGAAGGCCCGGCCTTCTGCCCGAAGTTCAACGACCAGGGGATGATCCCCTGCGTCTCCACCCACGCCGAGACCGGGGAGGTCTTGATGCTCGGGTACATGAACGACGTCGCGCTCACCAAGACCATCGAGACCGGCTACGTCTACTACTGGTCGCGCTCGCGCGGCAAGCTGTGGTTCAAGGGCGAGAGCTCGGGCATGACCCAGAAGATCGTCGAGCTGACCACCAACTGCGACCAGAGCGCCGTGGTCGCCAAGGTACTCATCGGCGAGTCACACACCGGCGGCGTCCAGGCCAGCTGCCACGTCGGCTACCCCAACTGCTTCTACCGCGCCATCCCCACCGGCGTCGGCGAGGGGGCCGGCATCCCGGACCTCAAAACCGTCGCGGAGAAGGTGTTTGATCCGGGCGAGG
>JBCCWH010000141.1:0-5385 GCA_039193915.1 Planctomycetota bacterium | reverse complement strand
GCTCGCGGAGCGCCTCGATGTGGACGGGGCCGAGGCGCTACACTCCACCTTCGCCTTCGCCCCCGCCGACCACTAAGCCGGCGTCGGCTGCAACTTCTGCAAACTGTGAGAATCGCGGAACCCACCCGCCCGCCGGGCGTCCAAACCCGCCAGAGAGGTCTTTCACCCCCCGGCACAAAGGACACCCGCCATGATCAAGTTCACCACCTGCTCCCTCCTGACCACCGCGCTGTTCGCCCTCGGGGCATCGCCGTCGCTGGGCTGCCCGGCTTGCGGAGAGCCCCAAGTCATTGAGCCCGAGATCGTCGTCTGCCCCGCCCCGCCGGAGGTGCCCTTCTGCCCGGGCGGGTTGGTGCCGCCCGAGGTCGAGGTCCTCCACCCCCACGACCCCGCGCCGCCCGTCGACCCCCAGCCCCAGCCCGACGCCGACGCCCCGCTCATTCAGGTCGCTCTTCTATTAGATACTTCTAACTCCATGGATGGGCTCATCACCCAGGCCAAGGCCCAGCTCTGGACCATCGTCAACCGCTTCGCCAAGGCCCGTCAGGACGGCCAGGCCCCCCGCTTCCAGATCGCACTCTTCGAGTACGGCAACACGTCGCTCCCCGCCGAGGAGGGCTACCTCCGCCAGGTGGTCGGGTTTACCAACGACCTCGACGCCGTGTCCGCCGAACTGTTTGCACTCACGACCAACGGCGGGGACGAGTACTGCGGGCAGGTCATCGGCGAAGCGCTGCACCGCCTGCCGTGGTCGGTCGAGGGCAACGACTTCAAAGCCATCTACATCGCCGGCAACGAGCCCTTCACCCAGGGCAGCGTCGATTACAAGACCTCCTGCGAAGAAGCAGCCGCCCGGAACATCCTGATCAACACGATCCACTGCGGCGCTGCCCAAGAAGGCATCGACGGCAAGTGGCTGCACGGCGCACAGATCGCCGGGGGCAGCTACCTGACGATCAACCAGGACCGCGCCCTCGCGCACATCGAAGCACCCCAGGACGCCCAGCTCGCCGCGCTCAACGCCCGGTTCAACGGCACGTACATCCCCTACGGCGAGGATGGCGAGCAGAACCTGGAGCGTCAGGAAGAGCTGGACACCCAGAACGCCGCGCTCTCCGCCGACGCCGCCGGCGGACGGGCCGCGGCCAAGGCCGGCGAGCTGTACTTCAACGGCGCGTGGGACCTGGTCGACGCGAGCACGCAGGAAGGGTTCGACCTCGCGTCGATCCCCGACGAGTCGCTGCCCGAGCACATGCGTGAGATGACCCTCGAAGAGAAGCAGCAGCACATCGACGCGATGGCCCGGCAGCGGGCCGAGCTGCGTGAGCAGATGCAAGAGCTCGCCCGCCAGCGCGAGCTACACGTCGCCGGCGAACGCGCCCGCCTGGCCGAGGAGCACGGCGACGACCTGGGCACCGTCTTCCTCGATTCTGTCGATGAGCAGCTCGAACAGAGCGGCTTTGAGACACAGGAAGACCCCGCCGACCCCGCGGAATAACGATCTCGCTAAAACACACGATTTAGACGCCCCACACCGCGTGTGGGGCGTTTTAATTGCCCTCTCTTTGCGGTTTTGGCCAAAAAACCAGATTTCGGCCATAAGCAGCCGGCCTGGGCCGCGTAAAACAAGGTGATGGGGGCGTCTGTGTCCGCTTTATCCTCTCCCGAGCTGCCATGGCCCCACCCGACCCCAACACGAAGATGCGGGACTTCACCCGCCTCTGGCTGGAGAACCAGCACGTGGTCGCGGGCTATATCTATCTCTCTATCAGAGACTTCCATCACGCCGAAGATGTGATCCAGGAGACCGCCCAGTCGGCGGTGGACTCGTTTGACGGCTACGACCCGGCCCGGCCATTCGCGGCGTGGGCCATCGCCATCGCCAAACAACGGATCGTCGACTACTTCCGCCGGCAGGGCAAGCGCCAGCCGACGATCTCCAGCGCGGCGATCGATGCGCTGGGTGAGGCCTACGTCACCGTCGCCGAGGAGTCGGACGAACGCCTCGCGGCGCTGCGTGACTGCGTCGCCCGGCTCACCGGCCGGCACCGGGAGGTCATCGAGCTGCGTTACGGCAAGAGCTACGCCCCGGAGAAAGTCGCCGACCGGCTGGGGCTGAAGGTCAACGCGGTCAACGCCCTGGTCTTCCGCGCCCGCAAAGCCCTGGCGGTCTGCATCGAGAACACCCTGAGGCGGCACGATGCCTAAGCAAGACATCGACAAGCTGATCACCTCTTACCTCGAAGGCGCCCTCTCGCCCGAGCAGGCCGAGCGTTTCTCGGACTGGCTGACTGCCGACCCGTCCAACGCGCAATACGTCGCGAAGCTCGGGCTGATCGAGCGCGGGCTGAACCAGCACTTCCTGTCGCAGGACTCCACCGGCCTTTTCGCCGAGTTGGCGCTGATGGAAGAACAGGCCCAGACCACCGGCCCGATCGACATCACCGATCGTCTGGCAAGCGAATCCCGGGCCCAGAAACGCGCGGCCCGCAAGCGCAAGGCCCTTGCCCAAACGCACGGGGGCGGGCAGACCCTGATCGTCCCCAAGGCCATCGCCTGGATCGGGTTGGCCGCCGTGCTGGGGCTGATCGTGTGGGCGGGCTGGCCCAAGGCCACGGACAAGAACACCGCCGGGTCGGGCCGGGTCACCCAGGCCCCCCAAGACGACTTCCCCGCCTTCGCCTGGGCTCAACTCCTCGACGGCTACCAGATCGCCTGGGACACCGACTTCCGACCCGGGGCCGAGGGCTTTACCGCCGGCCGCTACCGCATGACCGACGGGGAGGCGCGGCTGCGACTCATCGACGGCACGCACATCAAACTCATCGCCCCCATCGAGTTCACACTCGGCGGCCACGGACAGGTCTCGCTCTACGACGGCCAACTCGTCGCGGACGTCCCCCCCGCCGCCACCGGCTTCACGGTCCACACCCCGGCGGGCGACATTGTCGACGTCGGCACAACGTTCGGCGTCGAGGTCATCGACGGCGTCACGACCGAGGCCGAGGTGATCGACGGGCTCATCCGTGTCGCGGCGACGACGGCCGACGGCGGGCTGACGGCGTTTGTCGATGTCACCGACGACCAGGCCGTGCGGCTGGACAAGACGACCGCCCGAGTCGAGTCGATCCAGGCGGGCGGCGACCGGTTCAGCATGGACTACGTCCGCGTGCTCGACCTGGTCGACGCGGTGGCGGGCGGCGACGGCACGACCGGCCGACGCAACGCGGGGATCGACCCGCTGACGGGCGACTGGCAAGATGCGCCTTTCGCGGCAGGCATCGACTGGACCCGCCACAGCGACCGCCGATTCCACCCCGTCGATCGATGCCCCCTCGTGGCGGGCATCTTTATCCCGGTCGGCAACCATCAAGACGTCAGGATCGACCCGGCGGGTCGGAGCTATAGCCGATTCACCGCCTCACAAAGCACAACCTACGGCCAGATCTGGGCGGGCGGATACGTCCCGGTCCCGGGCGCCGAGCCGGAGCTGGATACGATCATCCAAGGCGTGAACTACGCCGCGCCCAGCCGGGGGCTGGTACGGATGCACGCCAACTCCGGGCTGTGCTTCGACCTCGCCGAGATGCGCCGGCGAAACCCCGGCCTGACGACGGCGCGCTTCCGCACCGGGATTTCCAACCGCGAGGCGACCCGGCGCGAGCCCAACGACGTCAACGTAGACCTCTACGCCTCGGTCGATGTGTGGGTCTTCATCGACGGAGAGCTGCGCTATACCCGCCGCGACGTCACCACGGCCGACGGCCTGCTCGACATCGACCTGTCACTCGACCATGACGACCAGTACCTGACCGTCGTGATCACCGACGGGCTAAACGGAACGACCTTTGACTGGGTGCTGCTGTGCCAGCCCCGGATCGACCTGCGCCCGAGCGATCGGCCATAGGTTTTTGTTACCCGACGCGCCCGCCGGCGGCGTGTCTGGGAGGAAAGCAGCCGGAAGCGCTGGGCGGGTGTTCCGCCGGGCCGAGCGTCTTTTCACTTCCTAAATGGAGGACTCAATCATGCAGACGCGTACCCTTCTCGCCGGCCTCTTCGCCGGCACCCTCGCGGCCGGGGCCTCGGCCGACGTCATCACGCCGGCGAGCATCAGCTACGTCGGTACCGGCGTGGAACTGGCCGGCCTGAACCTCGACAACGAGACCAACCTCATCAACGGCAACGGCCTGAGCGCTGCACTCGCCGCCGATGAATCCAACCTCGGCACCGTCACCCACGCCGCGGTATCGTTCTCCGCGCCAGGCAACGCTTGGGTCACCACCGACCCTAACGGCAGCACCGGCGACTACTTGGACCCGGCCGGGGCCGGCGGCACGGTCGTCTTCGATATCGACCTGGGCGGCACGCACACCGTCGATTCGTTCACCAGCTGGGGCTACCACTTTGACGTTTACGGCGGCAACGCGATCTCGAACGTGACCCTGGAGTTCTCCACCGACGGCGGCGGCACCATCGACAGCAGCCAGACGGTTGATGTCCCCTTCGGCGCAACGCCCGGTGCCGGGACCACCGTCGCCTTGGCCGCGACGTCTGCCAACTTCATCCGGCTGACGGTCAACGATAACCACTTCGGCACCGACGACCCGGGCAACCCCGGCAACGCGGTCGCCGGCGGCGACCGGATCGGGCTGGCGGAGATCGTGTTCACCAATGACGTCCCCGAGCCCGGCTCGCTGGCGCTGTTGGGCCTGGGCGGCCTGCTGATCGCCCGGCGTCGCCGCGGCTAAGCCCGCGCGACGGATCAGCGACTCGAAGCATCAAAACCCCCGGCGTGGTTCGCGCCACGCCGGGGCCTTCAGGAACCGATCCTCCTTCTCTCTCGGTCCGCAAGTCGCGGGCCGGGGGTTTTCCACCCAGCGATCGTCCGCAACAACGTAGCGGGCGGTCGATTCCAGGCCCGGCACGCGTGGTGCCGAGCCGACAAGTCTTGTGTCTTCTCCCATCCGTCGAAGGAGCCCGCCGTGCGTACCCGAAATGCCTTCACCCTGATCGAGCTGCTGGTCGTCATCTCCATCATCGCACTGCTGATCGCGATCCTCTTGCCCGCGCTAGGCGCGGCCCGCGCCATGGAAGCCAAATGTTCAAAGTTTAGTCCTTTTTTTACCGTTTGCCTCTAGCTAATGTACAGCCAGAGATATAGTGTGCGCTTTTGGATGGACAGATCCTTCCTTTGTAGAGTGCTTTTTTATAAGAGAATGTATGGGATGGAAGAATTGGGCACAAATAAACTTTTTTTGCAAAAGCAAATGAAACTTCTAAAGATGATTTTCTTGATGATTTTCAGTGGCCTTTTCTTCTTCAACACTTTGTTTGTGGTTTGGAATGTGCTAAAACGTGTTTTAAAAGCCCCTATTACTATTTTTC
>JBCCWH010000140.1:0-5433 GCA_039193915.1 Planctomycetota bacterium | reverse complement strand
ACATCCTCAACGGCGGCAAGCACGCCGACAACACCGTCGACTTCCAGGAGTTCATGATCCAGCCCTGGGGCTTCGACGATTTTGGCGACGCCCTCCGCGCCGGTGTCGAGGTCTACCACGCGCTCAAGGGCGTCCTCCACGACCAGGGCCTCTCCACCGCCGTCGGCGACGAGGGCGGCTTCGCGCCCAACCTCAAGAGCAACGAGGATGCGCTCAAGGTCATCGAGCAGGCCGTCGACAAGGCCGGCTACGCCTGGGGCGAGCAGATGTTCGTCGCCCTCGACCCCGCGACCAGCGAGCTGTGGAACGAGGCCGAGAAGGACGGCAAAGAAGGCTACAAGTTCTTCAGCAGTTCGCAGGAGATCATCAGCAGCGACGACATGGCCGCGCTCTGGGCCGACTGGTGCAAGAAGTACCCGATCCGCTCGATCGAGGACGGCCTGGCCGAGAACGACTGGGCCGGGTGGAAGACACTCACAGACAAGGTCGGCGACACCGTGCAGCTCGTCGGCGACGACCTGTTTGTCACCAACAAGAAGTTCCTGGCCCGCGGGATCAACGAGGGCTGCGCCAACTCGATCCTCGTCAAGGTCAACCAGATCGGCACCTTGAGCGAGACCTTCGACGCCGTGGGCCTGGCGATG
This sequence comes from Planctomycetota bacterium, assembly GCA_039193915.1. Taxonomy (GTDB): domain Bacteria; phylum Planctomycetota; class Phycisphaerae; order Phycisphaerales; family Phycisphaeraceae; genus JAHQVV01. Next base: position 4,789 of record JBCCWH010000140.1, on the reverse strand, counting down.
CGCAACGGCTACTCGGCCGTGATGAGCCACCGCAGCGGCGAGACCGAGGACGCGACCATCGCCGACCTCGCCGTCGCCACCAACTGCGGCCAGATCAAGACCGGTGCACCCGCCCGCAGCGACCGCAACGCCAAGTACAACCAGCTCATCCGCATCGCCGAGGAACTCGGCGACAACGCCGTCTACGGCAGCCAGTTCTGGAACAAGGGCTAGCCGTAGGGTGGGTGGAGCTCGTTTACGAGCGTAACCCACCGCGCGCCACAAACCCCGCAGCCCGCTTTTAGCCGCATCGCTACGCGATGCCGAAATGTCGCGGGGACCGGCATCGCGTAGCGATGCGGCTATTCGGAGAAACGAAACCGCCGCCTTCCTCCCTCTCGTACAATACCCCGCAACTGCGGGGTTTTTTCATGGCCAGCGACACACTACACACCGCGACACCCAAGCGCCGCCGCATGCCCATCCTCGTGCGGCACGCGATCACGCTCACGGCCGTGTTCATCATCGCCCTGCCGCTCTCCTATATCGTCGGCCAGTGCATCATCCGCGCAAGGCAGCTCGACAAACTCACGCACGCCGACGACGCCATCTTCGAAGACGGGTTGGGCTACCTCTTCAACCACGCCCCGACCGAGCCCTGGGCGCTCGACGCCGCGGTCGATCACATCGACACCCTCGAACCCGGCCGCGCGACGCGTGTGCTGTGGGGTGTCGGCAACGCCTTCCTCGAAGCCGGCACCCCACTGCCCGACCCGCTCATCGACGCGGGCCAACGCCTCATCGAACGCGCCGAATACAAGCAGAAATTCGTCATCTACGACCAGCTCGCGCAGCTCGGCGCGGGTGAAGACCCGCAGATCATCCAAGCACTCAACAGCGTACTCAAAGACCCCGACGACCGGCGGTTCATCCAGGCTGTGGAGTTTTACGACGCCAACTTCCTCTGGCTGCGTGAGATGGTGCCGACCGAGGCCTGGCAGCGTTGGGGCGTGCTGCTCTCGCACAGCACCGCCCCGCAGTCCCAGCTCCACGCCGCCAAGCTGCTGGGCGACCTTGTCGAGTGCGTCAACGCCCCCGACCTGCCCCCCGCATTCGCCCGGCTGGTGCAGAGCGACAACGCCGCCGTGCGTGGCGAAGTCCTCGACGCCGTCGCTGGCTACGCGCGGATCGCCGACGACCCGGTGCCCTACGAGCAGGTGCTGATCACGCTGACACAGGACGCCAACGAAACGATCGCCCGCCGCGCCTGGATCACGCTCGGCCTACTCAACCCCCTGTCCGGCTTCAGCGCCGACTGGCGGAGCGTCGAGCCGACGATCGCCGAAGCGATGCTGTGGGCGGCGGTGAAGACGAACCCAGACCGGCCCGAGCCTGCGGTCGAAGCACTTGCGGATCTTGATCTGAGTGAGCAAGCGTTGCTTGCGTTAGCCCTCGCTCCTCGCTTTGAACTCAATTTGCTGGAGGCGACCTGGGAATCCGCCGGATACGAGTTACGGCGTCTCGAAGCCCCCAGCCACATCGCCCAATGGCGTGCGCTGCTTGCACTTCATGAAACACAAGAACGCTGGCGCGAGTTTGGGATGTATGTCTTGTTCAGCAGCAGCCCTTTGGACAAAGCACTGCGAGACATAGAGGGAGACCCACCTGCCGAGTTGCTGCGTGCATATCTCGATCTGCTCTACGCCGCGTCCTATCGCCTCAACTCGCACTTCGGCAGGCACCACAGTGAAACGCTAAGCGAGGCCCAGCTACTTCTGCTGCAACTATCAGCCGTGGAGGGGGCATGTTACGCCCCCGCATCCTATGGCCCTTCACTTGACAACATGCCATACCAGAACCGATTCGCTGTGTTAGTCGGTGTTTTGCTAGGTGTCGTGGAAGGCGGCCTGAGTGATCTACGTCAGCAGGTAAATCTCGATACTTCTACATATCGTGATCTTTTCGCACTCGCGGCGGCGCTCGAAGATCACGCCGCCATTCATCCGTTGGTCCGATCACCACTTCCCGCACAACAGCGAACCGGCGTGATTGCCGCCGGCCTTGCATCGGATCGACCGCAGCTCATCGATGGCGTCACCGCCGAGTTTGCCCGCGCGTATCCCTGGCTCGACGCAGATGCGTTGCATAGCCTGCCAAACTTCAAGCTCGAAGAGTTCGGCCTTGCGCGGGTCGATGCGTTGACCACCCTGCTCGAAGTTGCCGAGACCGCGCCTGACCGGGACGACCGCTACGAGCAGATCGCGTTGCTTAAACTCGCGCTGTGGATGCGGGGCGACCTTGGGGATGACTTCATCCCGCAAGCCGAGGCGATGCTGGCGGACGAGTTGCTGCCGACCTCGACGGTGCTGATGTGCCTGCTGCATATGCAACGGCCGGCGGCGCTGTTCTATCTCTTCGACAACCCTGACGCCGCTTCCGGTGAGCCGCCGATCGACCTTTACGACCTGTTCGTGAACCAAAGGTGGTGGCACGTGTTCAGCCGGCTGGTGCCCGACGCGGACCTCGACCTCTGGCTCTGGGGCGACCCCGGGGCGCAGGCGTTCCAGTTTGAGGTGATGCGGCAGTGGGTGCAAGTCAACCGCTGGCGGCTGGAGGCGGGTTGGTGGCCGGGGGGCTTTGAAATAGAAGCATCGGAGTTGCCCACAGATTGCACAGATGACACAGATGGGGGAGAGGCAGACTAAGGCAGGCAGGAAGTGAGGAATGCAGGAATGAGATCAGCGCCGCTGTACTCAGTTTCAAACTTTCTCGCTCCCTGACTTCCTGCCTTCCTCAGATTGCCTTTTGCCCCCTTTCCTAGTCTTGTTCAATCTGTGCCATCTACGCAATCTGTGGGCAACTCTCTTCCCCTCCTTGCGTTAGAATCCCGCCATGCAGAAATCTGCCACCACACAGTTCCCCGTGATCGATGCCATCCGCGAACGCTGGAGCCCGCGGGCGTTTGCGGACACGCCCGTTGAGCATGAGAAACTCGGGGCGCTGTTCGAGGCGGCGCGGTGGGCGGCGTCGGCGTTCAACGAGCAGCCTTGGCGGTTTATTGTCGCGAGCAGGCACGACGACCCGGCCGAGTACGAGAAGGCCTTGGGCTGCCTCGTCGAGGCAAACCAGGCGTGGGCAAAGGCCGCGCCGGTGCTGGTGCTGACAGCGGTTAGCACGGCCTACAAGAAGAACGGCAACGACAACCGCGTCGCGCTCCACGACCTCGGGCAGGCCGCGGCACACCTCACGCTCCAAGCCACCGCGCTGGGCCTGGCGACGCACCAGATGGCGGGCGTTGACCTCGATAAGGTGAGGGAGACGTACGTTGTGCCCGATGGGTTCGAGCCGCAGACCGCCATCGCGATCGGCTACCCCGGCGACCCGGACACCCTGGAGCCGGACTGGGCCCGCGATGCGGAGAAGGCCCCGCGCGAACGCCTGCCGTTTGGCGCGTTCGTCTTCACCGGTAAGTTCGGTGAGGCGAGCGGGCTACTGGGCTGAAGTGCGTACGCCTTCGTCGGCCAGGAATCCCTCGGCCCACGCCCCGATCTCATCGCGGATCCTGCGGAATCGCTGGGCGAACGCTTCGGGGTCCTGCTGAGCGAACTGCTCGTCGTCGGGGTCCTCGAAGCCCTGGTGCAGCGTGCGTGCCGCGCCGGGGAAGACCGGGCAGGCCTCCTTCGCGTGGTCGCAGACGGTGATGACACAGTCGAACGGCTTGTCGCGGTAGGCATCGACGTGGTCCGAGGTGTGGCCCGAGATGTCGATGCCGACCTCCTGCATAACCTCGATCGCGAGCGGGTGGACGCCCTTGGGCTTCGTGCCGGCCGACCGGACTTCGACCGCGTCGCCGCCGAGGTGGGCGAGGTAGCCGTGGGCCATCTGGGACCGGCAGCGGTTGCCGGTGCAGAGGACGAGGTAGCGTTTTTTCGGGGGGATACTGTCCATTTAGTCCTTGCCGGGGTCACGGCCCGAGCTACCTGGGGCGTGGGTGATACGGAAGATTCCGACGGCCAGCAGCGCCCCAAGGATCGGCGCGGCGATGTAGAGCCAGAGCGACTTGAGTGCTGCGGGATCGAGCGACACAATCGCGGGGGCGATCGATCGGGCGGGATTCATCGAGGCCCGGCAGATCGGCCCGGCGAAGATCGCTTCCATGCCGACGACCCCGCCGATGGCGACGCCGGCGAGCAGGCCTTTTTCCTTTGCGCCGCTGCACACGCCGAGGATGACGTACATCAGGATCAGCGTGAGCAGCAGCTCGAGCACTGCGGATTGCAGGTGTGAGCCGGCGGGGAAGGTCTGGCCCAGGTCTTGCTGCCCCGGGAAGAGCGCGAGCAGGGTCAGCGCCCCGCCGAGGCCGCCGAGGAGTTGGGCGGCGATGTAGGCCGGGACTTCTTTGGTCGGGAAGCGTTTGGCGGCGGCGAAGGCGATTGTGACGGCCGGGTTGATGTGGGCCCCGGACGATTCGCCGATGGCGTAGATCATCGCCATGACGATGAGCCCCCACGACAGGCCGATGCCCAGGTGGCCGACCACGCCGCCGGTGTGGGCGTTGATCGCCATCGACCCGCAGCCGACGAAGACGAGGAAGAACGTACCGACAAGTTCGGCGGCGGCGCGGCGTGGGAGCGGGGTCTGCATGGTCGGGATGGTAACCCGGGCGTGATGGAGCGTCGAACGGCTTGCAGATTGTGCGAACAGCCGGCTGCCTACGGACGCCGGACGTGTTACGCCAAGACAAGCCCTGACGTGCGGCGGCCGGATGGCGCCCGCTGGTTTTTGGGGGCACCCGGTTTTTATGGCGTGT
>JBCCWH010000139.1:0-5617 GCA_039193915.1 Planctomycetota bacterium | reverse complement strand
GTGGCAGGCAGGAAAACGACTCCCGACCCCTTTTGCCGGGGGTGCATCTGATCCTGGGGGGGTACGACAAGGGGGGCGACCTGTCGGGGCTCGCGGAGTATGCGCGGGGGGCGTGTAAGGCGGTGTATACGATCGGGGCGACGGGGGACGCGGTGGCACTGGCGGCTGAAGCCGCCAGTCCGCGCGGGGGGAGTGGTGGTGACCTTCCGGTGGCGGGGGCGGAGATGGTGCGTTGTGAGACGTTGGAGCGCGCGGTCGATGCGATCCGGGGGCGTGTTGTGGCGGGGGATGTCGTGCTGTTGTCGCCGGGGTGTGCGTCGTGGGACCAGTTTGAGAACTACGAGCAGCGCGGGGCGCGGTTTATTGAGTTGGTGCGGGGGCGAAACGCGTAGGGTGGGTGGAGCGAGTCCGCGAGCGATACCCACCGGGGCTTGCCGGGCGTATTCGTTTCATCGCGGTGGGTATCGTCGCGGACTCCTCCACCCACCCTACGTCTGAAGAGGCCTGCGTCCATAGGCCGCCGGCTGGTCGTTCTCGGGCATCCAACTCTTTTTTGACGCGCTCACACCCCGGCCTGCCGCAGCTTCTCGATGCGGGCCTGGGTCGGCGGGTGGGTGGCGAACAGGTTGGCCAAGGACTTGCCGGCACCCGAGAACGGCTGGACGATGAACATGTGGTTCTGGCTGGGCTGGGTCTGCATGGGGATGCGTTTGCTGTAGCCTTCGAGTTTCTGGAGCGCGCTGATCAGCCCGTTGGGCGAGCCCGCCATCGCTGCGCCGTCGGCGTCGGCGACGAACTCCCGGCTGCGGCTGATCGCCATCTGCACGACACTCGCCGCGATCGGCGCAAGCAGGAACGCGCCAAGCCGGACCAGCGGGTGCGCTTCGCGGTCCCAGATACTCATCCACGCGATGAAGCTGATCGCCCCGGCGATCGTGGCGGCGATTGTTGAGGTTAGGGTGTCGCGGTTTTTGACGTGCGCCAGCTCGTGGGCCATGACCCCTTCGAGTTCGTCGTAGGTGAGTAGCTGGAGCGCGCCCTGGGTGACGGCGACGGCGGCCTTCTTGGGGCTGCGGCCGGTGGCGAAGGCGTTGGGGGCTTGTTGCGGGCAGATGTACACGCGCGGCCGGGGCAGCGCGGCACGGTCGGCGAGCCTGTGGACCATCTCCACGAGCTCGCCCGCGCCGGGGGTCTGCTCACTGACCTCTTGGCCGCGCATCGCCTTAAGCGCGAGGGTGTCGGAGAAGAAGAAGGCGACGAAATTGGTGACGATCGCGAAGCCGAAGGCGATGATGAGCCCGCCCCGGCCGCCGAGCAGGAGGCCGAGCACAAGGATGAGGCCGAACATCGTGCCCAGGAGGGCGGCGGTTTTGACGTTGTTGAAGAGGGTGTTCATGGTGTGTTGGGTTGGTCGTCGTTAGAGGGTGTCCAGGGGTTGTATGCAAAGGGTATGCCGGAACTTGGGCACGGTCCGGGGGGGTTCGGGGTTGCCGAGCGGCGTGTGCGTGTGGGTGTGGTACGTCGGCGGTGCAACGCGTCGGCGGAGGGCGGCTGACGCGGCGGGATGGGTGGGCTGCGGGTGCCAGGACGGCAGGCCGGGCAGGGTATCGGACGTTTGGAGGCGGATTCGCCGACAGGTCCCGTGGGCCTGGGATTGAGGTGGAGCGCTGCCGGGGTTGGGGGGAGGAAAACCCGTATCGGGGGGTCGCATTGCGGCGTGTGTTAGTTACAATTGCCAAAATCGCGCGTGGGCGCGTGGATTGGGTAGGCCAACCCTCCGGCTACCCGATGGAGGTAGGGTCGGGCGTATGCGTTTTGCGGCGTCTGACGACTTGTGCCTGGGCGTTTGCTCAGGCGTGGAGAGATGGGGTCGGCGTGCGTGTCGGCCTTGTCGGAATCCCGGATCCGGCTTTATGCCCGGCGTCCCAGGAGCCGTCCCCGATGTCTGAGCCGACCGTCCCCGCCGCGAGTAATCTCGCCTACGTCGAGCAGTTGTTTGAGCAGTACCTGCTGGACCCCGCGTCTGTGGACGAGGTGTGGCACGCCGAGTTTGCGCGATGGGTCGCAGCGTCCAACGGCAGCCCGCCGCGCGTCGGCCCGACCGTCGCGCCGCGCAGCATCTTCGACCCCGCCGGGGCGAATGGGGCGACCTATGCGACGAACGGCCAGGCGAGTGCAACCAGCATCGCCGTCGACGCCGGCTCGCTCCAGCACCGCGTCGACCTGCTCATCCGAAACTACCGTGTGCTGGGCCATCTGGTCGCCCACCTCAACCCGCTCGAACAGCCCGCCCACGAGCTGCCCGAAGAACTCACCCCCGCGTACTACGGCTTCACCGACGCGGACATGGACAAGCCCTTCGTCACCACCTCGACGGTGCCCGGCGACAAGACGAGGACACTCCGCGGCATCATCGACCAACTCCGCAACACCTACTGCCGCAACATCGCCGTGCAGTTCATGCACATCGACGACCTCACGACGAGGCAGTGGCTCCAGCAGCGGATGGAGAAGTCGCAGAACACCGCCGTCCTCTCCCGCAAGGAGCAGGTGCGCATCCTCACCCGGCTCACCGACGCGACGCTGTTCGAAGAGTTTATCCAACGCAAATTCATCGGCGCCAAGTCGTTCTCGCTCGAGGGCGGCGAGACGCTGATCCCGCTGCTGGACATGGCCTTTGAGCAGGCCGGCGAGCAGGGCTGCCAGGAGATCGTCATCGGCATGGCCCACCGCGGCCGGCTGAACGTGCTGGCGAACATCCTGGGCAAGAGCCCGCAGAAGATCTTCCGCGAGTTCGAGGACAAAGACCCCGAGCTCTACATGGGCGGCGGGGACGTGAAGTACCACCTGGGCTACTCGGGCGACTGGCGTACGCGAGCGGGCAAGAACATCCACCTGTCGCTTTGCTTCAACCCGTCGCACCTGGAGTACGTCAACCCGGTCGCGCTGGGGCGCATCCGCGCCAAGCAGGACCGCACGGGGCGTGACAGCCGGGGCACCCGCGGGATCGCGATGCTGATCCACGGCGACGCGGCGTTTGCGGGCGAAGGTGTCGTGCAGGAAACCCTCAACCTCTCGCAGCTCGACGGCTACCACACCGGCGGGACGGTCCACATCATCGTCAACAACCAGATCGGCTTTACGACGAGCTGGGAGGACTCGCGCTCGACGCGCTACTGCACCGACATCGCGAAGATGCTGCAGAGCCCGATCTTCCACGTCAACGGCGAATCGCCCGAGGCGGTCGCGCAGGTCGTGAAGCTCGCGATGGACTTCCGCAACGAGTTCAAACGCGACGTCGTGATCGACATGTACTGCTACCGCAAGCGTGGCCACAACGAAGGCGATGAGCCGCGCTACACCCAGCCGCGCATGTACCGGGCGGTCGATGCGCAGCCCGGCGTCTGGAAGTCGTACCTCGACGACATGCTGCAGCTTGGCGGCGTGACGCGTGAGGACGCGGACCGGATCGCCGAGCGACGGACGGAGCTGCTGGAGAAAGAGCTCAGCGCCGCGAAGTCGCCGACGTTCAAAACGCGGAGCGATGCGCTGCGTGGTTTGTGGTCGGGGTACACGGGGGGCAAGGAGTGCGCGGCCGACGACGTCGATACGGGCTGCCCGGTCGAGGTGCAGAAGAAGCTGCTGCAGGACCAACTGAAGATGCCCGAGGGTTTTAACCTGCACCCCAAGCACAAGCGTCTGTTCCGCGCCCGTGCCGAGCAGGCGCGCGGCGAGCGGCCGCTGGACTGGGCCGCGGCCGAGTCGCTGGCGATGGGCTCGCTGGCGATCGCCGGCCACCGCGTCCGGCTGACCGGGCAAGACAGCCAGCGCGGCACGTTCTCCCACCGACACGCCGTGCTCCACGACGCCAAGGACGGCCACGAGTACTGCCCGCTGCAACACCTCGACCCCGACCAGGCCTCGATCGAGATCTTCAACTCACCGCTGTGCGAGGCGGGGGTCCTCGGGTTCGAGTACGGCTACTCGCTCGACTACCCCGATGGGCTCATCATGTGGGAAGCCCAGTTCGGCGACTTCGTCAACTGTGCCCAAGTCATCATCGACCAGTTCATCGCCACCGCCGAGGACAAGTGGAAACGCCTCAGCGGGCTGGTGATGATGCTGCCCCACGGGTTTGAGGGCCAGGGCCCCGAGCACTCTTCGGCGCGGATGGAGCGTTTCCTCACCAGCGCGGCCGAGGACAACTACCAGGTCTGCCAGCCGACCACCCCGGCGCAGATGTTCCACCTGCTACGCCGCCAGGTCATGCGTGGCTGGCGCAAACCGCTGGTGATCTTTACGCCCAAGTCCCTGCTGCGGCACCCGCTGTGCGTCTCGACGTTCGATGATCTCGCGTCGGGCACGTACGAACGCGTCCTGCCCGATGCCCGCCCCGGCAAGCCGAAGGAGACCTCACGGATCCTGCTGTGCACCGGCCGGGTGTACTACGACTTGATCGAACGCCGCGAGAAGATGGGACGCGACGATATCGCGATCGTCCGGCTCGAACAGCTCTACCCGCTGCCGCGCAAGTCGCTGGCGCAGGCGCTAGCCGGCTACGACGAGGCGACGCCGGTGGTGTGGGTGCAGGACGAGCCCAAGAACCAGGGGGCCTGGCCGTTCTTCCAGCAGCGTTTTTATCAGGAACGTTTCCTCGGCGAACGCACACTCAGCGTCGCGTCCCGTCGGCACTCGGCGAGCCCGGCGACCGGGTCCAAGGCCGCGCACAAAATCGAGCAGGAAGTCCTCCTCGCCGAGGCGTTCGGCGAGACGTTCGAGGCCTCTTCCACCGCCGAGCCCAAGCCCGCCGCGAAAGTCGCCGGCAAGAAGGCCGGCTAAGTAACCTCCACGCGGTTTCGCGATACGATCCCGCATTCACCCGACGACACCCCACCCCCGCAGGCCAGGAGCCGATTCACGATGCCCACCGAACTAAAGGTCCCCGAGGTCGGCGAGTCCGTCACCGAAGTCGAGATCGGCCGCTGGCTGGTCAAGGAAGGCGACGCTGTCAACGCCGACCAGCCCGTCGTCGAACTCGAAACCGACAAGGTCAACCAGGAGCTGCCCGCCCCCGTCAACGGCGCGATCGTCAAGTTCCTGCTCAAGGAAGGCGACACCGCCCGCGTCGGCGACGTCATCGCCCACATCGAGGAAGGCGCCAAAGGCAACGCGTCCACCAACGGCACCGCCCCCGCCCCGGCGGAGGCCGCTTCAGCGGCCGGCGAACCCGCGCCCCACGCCGACGCTGAACGCAGCGAAGCGTCTGGTTCCCCCCGCATCATGCCCGCCGCCCAGCTCCTCCTCGACGAGCACAAGCTCAACGCCGCCGACGTCAAGGCCACCGGCCCCGGCGGCCGACTGCTCAAGGAAGACGTCCTCGCCCACCTCGATAACAAACAAGCACCCACCCCCCAAGCCGCACCTGAGCGGAGCGAAGGGGCGGATCGCCCAGCAGCAACAGCATCTACACCCTCAACAACTTCCGGGGGCGACCGGCCCGAGGAAGTCGTCCGCATGTCCCCACTGCGCCGTACCATCGCCAAGGCGCTGGTCAACGCCCAGCAGACCGCCGCGCTGCTCACCACCTTCAACGAGGTCGACATGACCGCCGTCATGG
>JBCCWH010000138.1:0-5657 GCA_039193915.1 Planctomycetota bacterium | reverse complement strand
GTTGATCGGCTGGGCGGTTGTGCCTTGGGGCGGGACTTGGGATTTTGCCGGGATCGCGATGCCCGGGTTCCTGTCCTTCCTGTCCGAGTCGGACTGGTTGGTTCGGCCGTCATCGTTGGATGGTGCCAGGGCCGTCGTCGCCGTCGCGCCGGTCAATATCGGTGTCGTCTATATCCTCGCTGTCGGGTCGGTCGCGGTCTACGGCATCGTGCTCGGGGCCTACGCCTCCAACAACAAGTACGCCTTCCTCGGCGGGCTCCGCGCGACTGCGCAGATGCTCAGCTACGAGATCCCGATGGGCATCTGCGTGCTCATCATGCTCCTGCTCTATAAGTCCACCGACGCCGGGTTTATGTCCAGCACGCAGGCGTCGTCGAGTGGCTTCGGCGCGTGGGGGCTCTTCGCCCACCCGCTGGTCGCGATCATCTTCTTCGTCTGCCTGCTCGCTGAGGCGAACCGTGCGCCATTTGACCTCGCGGAAGCCGAGCAGGAACTCGTCGGCGGGTTCCACACCGAGTACAGCTCGATGAAGTGGGCGCTCTTCTTCCTGGGCGAGTACATGCACATGATCACGGGCTGCGCGTTCTTCGCCATCCTCTTCCTCGGCGGGTGGGATATCGTCCCGTTCGTCGGCGACCTGCCGGTGGTCGCGCAGGGCGGCTGGGCCGGGCTCGCCATTGTGATGACGAAGTTTGGCGTGTTCTGCGGCAAGATCTTCTTCCTGCTCTTCGTGATGATGTGGGTGCGTTGGACGCTGCCGCGTCTGCGGTTTGACCAGCTCATGAAGCTCGCGTGGCGTGGCATGATTCCGCTGATGATCGTCATGCTGCTGGTGACTGGTGTGATGACCGCGATCGACGTGCACTTTGACGGCAACAACGGCCGGGCCGACGTCAACGTCGCTTGGTACTGGTACACCGCCGCGAATGTGCTGGTCGCCGTCGGCGCCGCGTTGATCGGGCCGATGCTGCCCAGTGGCCCGCCGGTCAACCGCCGTGTCCCGCTCGCCGGGTCGCGCTACAGCCCGCTCGTTGAGCCGGCAGCCCGTACGACCTGAAATCCAATCTGAGTCAGACCTGTAACCACATTTTCTAGGGGTATCATGATCAAGTTCCGCTGTAAGCACTGCTCGCACAAGATCGGCGTCAAAGACGAACACGCGGGCCGCCGAGCCAGGTGCCCCAAGTGCAAAGAGCCCGTGCGGATCCCAAAGCCCAAGCCGCCCGCGGACGACGACTTCGAGCTAGAGGTTGTCTCGCCGGGTGACGGCGGGTCGAACGACAGCGGCTTCGAGTTAGAAGTGGTCGCCCCGGGGGGAGGCGGGGGCGGCGACCTGGCCGCGCTTGCGGCGATGGAGGCCAACGCCCAAGCGCAGATGGTGTCGGGGAGCAACGCAGGCACGCCGTGCCCATCGTGTGGCAAACGGGCGAAGCCCGGGGCCGCGCTGTGCGTCTCGTGTGGCTACAACTTCAAGACCGGCAGCTCACTGAAGACCAGCGTGCAGTCGGCCCCGCCGGCCTATAGCGCCTATGGCGGTAGCCGGTCCACGAGTGATGAGCCCAACTGGCTTGACCGGCAACTGGGCAATACCAACACGTTCATCATCCTGCTGTTCGGCTGCTGCTGCTCGCTCAGCCTGATCGTCGGGATCGTCGGCCTGATCATCTGCAAAGACCCGCAGGCAAGGCAAAACGCGCTGACGCTGGTCATCATCCAGGTCGTCATTAACGTGCTCTACATCATCCAGGCGGTCGTCGCCGGCGGCATGGCTGTAGCGCCGTAAGTCGGGCGCTAGACGGTATCCGAAGTCGGCACCGTCAGGTCCAGATCGATCAGTGTGTTGCCGGTGACGCTTTTGAGCCCATCGGGGTGTGGGCGTTTGCGCAGTGCCTTGACCAGCGACAGCATCGGCTCGTGCAGCGGGGCGGTGAAGACCATGTCGTGCCGGTGGATCGGGTGCTTGACCTGCAGGTAACCGGCGTGGAGCGCGGGGGTGTGCATGAGGACCGGGCCGTCGGGGTGAGCCTCGCCTTGCTCGATGCGTTCGAGTGCGCGGGCTTCGAGTTTCTTCCCCTCGTCCTTGGGTCGGGCGTAGTTGAGGTGGGGCCTGGCCCCAGCCGGGTGGGGCGGGTTTTCGATCTCGCGTGGGCCGACGAGTTCGCCGCCGTAGAGCAGGTCGCCGACGATGGGGAAGCCGAGGTACTGCATATGGACACGGATCTGGTGGGTGCGTCCGGTCTTGATCTGCACTTCGACCAGCGCGTAGCCGTCGTAGTGCTCACGGACACGGTATAGCGTGAGCGCGTGTTTCCCGGTGGAGTCTTGGCGGACGGCCTGGCCCTCGCGGATGGTGGGGTGCTTGCCCAGCGGTTCCTCGATCGTCCCGGCCGAGGGCTGCGGGTTGCCATGCACGACGGCGAGGTAGGCCTTGGTGTTGGTGCGGTCTTCGAACTGCTTGGCGAGCAGCCAGTGCGACTCGTCCTGCTTGCCAAAGAGGATGACACCGGTGGTGTTCATGTCGAGGCGGTGGATCACGCCGGGGCGGGCGTTGTCCTGGCCGACGCTGGAGAGGGTGGGTTTGTGTTTCGTCTTGGTGTTGGGTTTTGGTTTTTTGGAAGGGCGATCCGCACCTTCGCGGTGCTCAGGCACGGCTTGGATCGAGCCATCGGTTGTCTTGAGGTCGACGGTGTTGCCGGGGTGGTGCTGGAAGTGCCAGGCCAGCGCGTTGAGCATCGTGCCGGTGAGGTGTGAGCGTGCGGGGTGGACGATGAAGCCGGCCTGCTTGTTGATGGCGATGAAGCCGTCGTCTTCGTAGAGGATGTCGAGCGGGATATCCTCGGCGATGAGATCGTCGGCGGGCTTGGGCGGGACGACGACCTCGACGACATCGTCGCCGCGCAGCTTCTGTGACGGCTTGCCGGTCTTCCCGTTGATGGTGACAGCGCCGAGTTCGATGAGCTTGACGACCTGGCTGCGTGAGATGCCCTTGAGTCGGCCCTGGACGTACTTGTCGAGGCGCAGCGAGGAGTCCTTACTCATCGTCCATTGCATGCGCTCGGCACCGGCCTCCTCGAGGTCCTCGAGCGACTGCGCGTGGTACCGCCGGGCCTGGGCGAGGGCCTCGGGCGAGTCGGCGTGGAAGGGCTGGTTCATGTTGTTGCGGTGGGGCTTACTCGCCGCCGGCGGGGTCGAGCAGCGGGTCGAGGGCGGGCGGTGTGCCCGCGCCGTCGGTGTCTTGTCCCAGCGGGTCGCCGAGGCCAGCAGGATTCAGCGGATCGCCGTCGGGGAAGAGCGGGTCGGCGGGGTCGGTCTCGGGCCGCTGGATAAAGTCGGGCGTCCCGTCGTTATCGACATCGGTGAGGTCGATGTCGTCGAGGTCGACGGGCGGGGTTGGCGGAGGCGCGACAACTTCGGGGCCAAACGGGACGGGCTCTTTGAGAGAATCAAGCCGTTCGAGGCCGGCCTGGGCCAGCGTTGCCAGCCGAATGAAGCGGTCGCCCGCGAGTGTGCTGGCCTCGTTGTAAGCCTGCTTGGCCTTGTCCCATTCGCCTTGCTCTTCTGCGACGGTTGCGCTGCCCAGCAGCGCGCTGCTTCGGAATTCGACGGCGAGCTTTTCCTCGGCAATCACGCTCTGGTACGCGTTGGCCGCGTTCTCCAGGTGCTTCTCTGCCTCGGCGTCCTCCCCGGCGACGCGTGCAAGCCGAGCCTCCTCCAGGAACGTATCGCCGGCCCGCAGCAGCGCGATATGGCGCACGCTGGGGTGCTCGGCCGCGACACTGAGCAGGCCTTCGCCGTCGGTCGCGGTCTCCAACGCGTGCTGGGCCTCGTTGACCTTCTTATCTTGCGAGCTTCGGTACATCCGCATCGCGGTGAAGCCGCCGACGACGATGATCAGGGCGATCAGGATCGTGTTGCCGTTCTTGTCCCAGAAGTCCTTGAAGTTATCAAGGAACTCGCGCAGGTCGTTGGTTTCGAGCTCGTGGCGTTTCTTGGAATCCATAGCGGAAGGGCTCAGCGGGCGTTGATGTCGATGGTGACGGTCGTGACGCCGTAGCCGTGGCGCGTCTCAACGGTCAGCGACTCACGGCCTTTGGTGTAAAAAAGTGTGGCGGTATCGCTGACATTCTCGGCGCTCACAAAGGTCCAGCCGTGCTCGGGCAGCAGGTCCTGATAGAACGCTGCCGCGGCAGAAGACTTGGCGTGTCCCTGGTAAACGTGGTGGACGGTGCGCGATTGGCCGTCGGAGCTGCTGGTGCACTGGCTGGCGACCGCACGGAAGCCGACGGGCATGGGCACGTCCGGGATGTACGATTCGGGGCTTGCGACAAGGCCCTCGCCTACGGCGGGCTGGAGGTACTCGCCATCATCGGTAAACGCGAGCACAGGCGTCTTGATGTGCTGACAGCCACCAGCCAGCATGAGCATGGCGGGCAGCAGGAAGAGCATCGGGCGGGCAGGTATCCAGCGCATCGCGCGGTCCTTGGAGGGTGGGGGGGGTGTGCCTTGGCGAATCGTTGATTCTAGACCAGTGGGCGGGTTGCGGCAAACGTTGGTGGCGGGGTAGCGCCGGGAAAACCGCGGGCCGCTCAGTGCGTGAGGGTGGGGCGGGCGCCGAGCATCAACCCGCGGACCAGGTGGATCGGGCTGGTGAGGACCTGCCCCCACTGGCGTTTTTCGCCGGTGGCCCGGAGGAGCAGGGCGGTCGTGTCGTCGCCCGCGAGGGTGGGGGTGTTCGCGCGGTTGGCGGCGAGGTGGGCGATGAGGGTCGGCAGCAACTGATCCGAGGCGGGCTCGAGGGTGTCGCCGGTGACAAAGCGGACCGACTCGAGCAGCCCCGCAACGCCGAGCAGGCCGCCGTCGGGCTTCTGCGCCTCGATGAAGGCGTCGGTGTAGAGCAGGAGCATGTCGCCGGCCGCGAGCTTCTTTCGGGTCGCGTGGTAGCCGATGCCGTCCTGGATCCCCAGCGGGAGGTCAACGGTGCGTGTCCTGGTTTTTGTGCTGCCGGGCGTTTCGTCGCCGTCGTCTTCGAGGGTGGACCACTGCTTGGTCTGGGCGCGGTAGTACAGCGGGGGCGGGTGGCCCGCGTTGATGAGGTGGAGTTCCTGCTTGGGTGCGTAGTAGGACAGCGCGACGGCTGTGGCGAATCGGCCATCCTCGGTCTGCTTGCCAAAGGCGTCGTTGAGCGCGGCGATGAATCGGCGGTGGCTGGTGTAGTTGACGAAACGCTGCATCAGGGTGCGCAGGTCGTTGGCGAAGCGTGCGACCACCCGCCCATGGCCCGCGACGTCGGCAAGGACCACACGCGTGATCCGTCCCGAGGCGCACGACGAGGCGTAGTAGACATCGCCGCCCGCCTCTGCATCCTCGAAAGGCCGAGAGACCAGAAACCCATCGAGCCCCGTCAGCCGGAGCGTCTGGTCCGCGGCCTGGTTGCCGCCCCAGACTTGGAGGCACTGCATCTTGACAAGGTCGTCGGGCATCGGGTTTCGGGGCTGGGGTTGCGGGTCTCGGTGTTGGTGCGGAAGCCGCAAGCATGATAGCCGCGTGGCGAACCCGCCCCCGGGGCATTTTGCCCAAACCACCCGCCGCGCCGATAGCCCCCGCCCCATAAATACCCACGAACCCCCCCCAAACCCCAAACAAAACACCCCCAAACC
>JBCCWH010000137.1:0-5673 GCA_039193915.1 Planctomycetota bacterium | reverse complement strand
GGGCCCCCTGGGCCCCGTCTTGCCCCCGCCCTCTTTTTATTTTTTTTTCTCTTGCGCCTTTTCGCCTGTTGGCGTGTTGGGGGGCCCCCGGGGGGGGTCCTTGGGGGGGGGGGGGGGGGGGGGGGGGCGGCGGAGGCACGACGGGCGCGGCGGGCGCGGCCGCGCCGACCTGCTCGAAGGCGACCCACGCGCCGCCGACCTGGACGTTGGACTCGGTCTCGCCGGTGACGGTCAACTCGATGCGGTAGTCGCCGGCTTCGGGGAGCGGGATCGCGGCGTAGGACAGGCCGGGCAGGGTGCCCTGCGGGTTGCCGAACTGATCGACGACGATGCGTGGCCCGAGGTTACCCCCCTGAGCGTTGCCGTTGATCACGCCGCCCGGGATGTTGCGCCCCTCGGCGTCGGTGAGTTGGAGGCGGACGCGCGCCTCGTTGTCGGGCAGGTAGGTGAGCAGCGTGAGCATGCCCGCTTCTTCGGCATGAAACCGGAAGACCGCGTGGCCGGGCTCGACCTCGATCGTGTCGCCGATGACAAGGTCCCGGGCCTCGACCGTTGCGGGAGGCGTCTCTTCGCCAGCGCCGCCGGGGTCGACAAACAGGCCGTCGTCATCGGCGCCGCCTGCGTCGCTTGCGTCGTCGGTGGCAGGCGCATCGGTTTCGGCGCCCCCCTGCCCCGTCGCGGCTGCGGCATCGGTCCCCGTGCCGGGCTGGGCAGGCGCATCGTCCTGCGCCAAAGCGTTCGTGCCTTGGATGCCAAGCACAAACGCGGCGAGGAGCGCGGCGGTGGAAAAACGTTGGGTCATGCTGGTGCTCGGAACTGATCTTTGGCGTTTGAGGTTAGGCATACACCCGCGGAGGGGAGACGCGGCGACAGTCAAGCCGCCGGCTCACTCGCTGGTGTCAACGAACTGCGAGCGGACGTTGAACTCGATGTCCTGTCCCGCGCTAAGGGGGCGGACCTTGAAGTAGACCTCCTGGCCCTCGACCATCTCGAGCAGGATGCGTTCGTTGCCGGTGCTGCCGTTGCGGTCCTGATCGGAGTAATCGAAGTAGTTTTGGAAGTCGCCGTTGGCGTAGGCCTCGATCACGAGGTCGCCGTTGCCGGTCGCGGTGTTGAAGACGAGGATGCCTTCGCTGGGGGCGGTGAAGGTGAACCACTGCTCGACAGGCCCGGCTGCGGCGACGGCGGCGTCCTGCGGCTGGCCGGGGGTGATCTCGGTGGCGTCGTCGGGGCTGGCCGGGGCGATCGCTTCGATCGCTTCGAACGGGAGGAAGGACGCACCGATCCAGAACGCGCCGCCCGAGCCCAACGGCTCAACAACCACGCGGTAGCTCCCTGCCTCGGGCAGCGGGATCGCCAAGTGCTCGGCTCCGGTATTGCCGCCGAAGTCGATATCGCATCGCGCGAGCTGGTGGCCGCCTTCGTTGTAGACCTCGATCGTCATGTCGTCGCGGTTTTTCGCGCGGACGGCGACGGTGAGCAGCCCGGGTCCCTCGGCCTCGAAGCGGTAGCTGCTGGGGTCATTGTCACGGGTGACGCCGTCGGTCACGGCACACATCTCAAGCTCGGGGAGCCCGGCCAGGTCGTCGCTGAAGCTGCGGGCGACACCGCCAGCAGCCCCGGGGACGACGAACTGGACGGCGCCGTTGGCGCGGGCAACGAGCTGCTGGGCCTGGACAACCTGAAGCCGCTGCGCGGGGACGGCCTGAGCAGGTGCGGCCTGGCCAACGACCTCCGCAGGCTCGGTGTTTTCAGCAGGTACTCCCTCGGCAGGCGCTTCCTCAGCAGGTGCTTCTGCGGGCGCTTCGGCGGTTTCTTCAGTCGATTCAGCCTCAGCCTGTTCCGGCGCATCCGCTACGGGCGCATCTTCCTCGACCGCGGGCGGCGCGGGGGCGTCTTCCTGCTGGGCGACCAACGGCGAGACCGTAAGTGCCAGCAGCGCGGCGGCGAGGATCGAACTGGAGTATTTCATCGGGGTATCCTTCTAAGCAAGTCTTTTTCGTTCTTCGTTTGCGTGCTTGGTCGTCCAGGTCTGCAAAGTGTCGCTACTCGGACGCCGGGATCCAGCCCGCACGCACCGCGACGGTGCAGCGTTCGCCGCTGCGCATCTCAACCCGGACGTAGTACGTCTGCCCGGCGACGGCATCAACAATCAGCCCCTCGTTGGCGACCGAACCGTTCATGTCACTGTCTACATGCTCGATCGCGTTCTGGTATCGGCCCTCGTGGAACGAGGACATCGTGATATCGCCCTGGTCGGCGTTGGCGAGGACGACGAGTTGGCCGTCCTCCGTCGCCTCGAACCGGCACCAGAGGTGGTAGCGCGACGCGTCGGACATGTCGATCTCGCCGGTGCTCATCCGGTCGGGGACCAGCACGACCTCCGTCTCGGGCTCGGGGCTGGGTACGACAATCGCGCGGACACCCTCGACCTGCCGGAACGGCAACCACTCCGCACCGAGCGTGAGTTCGCCCTCCCCCGACGCGCCGAGGCGCACGGTGTATTCGCCTTCACTGCCGATCGGGATCAGCGCGTGACGCACGGGCGACACCACGCCGCTGTCGTATCGCCGGCCATCTTCCCACTGAAGCCGACGGCCGTCCGCGTCGACCAGCTCGACCTGCGTCGTCTGCACCGCCCCGCCGTAGGCCACCGTCAGCATCCCCGGGCCGTCCGCGACAAAAGGCAGCTCCAGCGTCGTCCCGCTTTCGAGCGTGAACTTCTGGGTCGTACCGATCGGCAGATACAACGCACTGCCATCGGGCGCGGCATCGATAATGGTGTTGCTCGCATCGATCTGCGGGGCGACCTCGACCGAGACCCCAAGCATCTGCTCGATGTCCTCGACCGGGATGCCCTGCTGCATGAGTTCCTTGATGATCTGTTGGCGAAACGCCTCTTCGTCACCAAGCTCGAGAACGACACCGTCCTGCACGGCAATGGCAAAGTCCTCGGCCGGCGCGGCCTGGGCCGGCACATCGCCTGCGTCTTGAGCGACCGCCGTCGCGAGCATCGCGAGCGAGAGAGTCGCCCCGCCGCCGAGTATCCACGCTGCCTTTGTGCTGGTCATCGCCCTTTGCCCTTCGTCTTGTCTGGCCGTTGGCCCGACGCTATTGCCGTAAAACCGCCCCCACTATACCCACCGATACGCCTTGGACGCTCATCGCGTTCGCGTAGTTCCGAAGAATGCCGGGTCGCCCCGCCCGCACTGCCACCCAGGCCAAGGCTTGCCGTCTGCGGCCTGCCGTGGGATATCGGCCGCCCCATCAGCGTAAACTAACCCCGTGACCCAACCGCCCCACCCCCGACCGATCGTCCTGCTGGGCCCCACCGCCGGGGGCAAGAGTTCGCTGGCGCTCGAGCTGGCCCGGCACCTGGGCGGCGAGGTCATCGGCGCCGACTCCATGCAGGTCTACCGCCACCTCGACGCGGGTACCGCAAAGCCCACACACGCCATGCGCCAGGCCGTCCCCCACCACGGCGTCGATATCGTCGAACCCACCCAGCGTTTCACCGTCCACGACTGGCTCACGATGGCGCAGCGCGAGATCGCGCGGATCCAGCAAGCCGGGGGCACGCCCATCATCGTCGGCGGCACCAACCTCTACCTCAAGGCCCTGCTCGACGGGATGTTCGACGGGCCAGGCCAGGACCCCGCCTTCCGCGCAGCGCTTGATGGCACCGACACCCCCCTGCTGCACGAACGCCTGCGACAAGTCGACCCCGAAACCGCCGACCGCCTCAAGCCCGCCGACCGCCAACGCATCGTGCGGGCGCTGGAGGTCTACGAACTCACGGGCAAGCCGATCAGCGCGCTGCAGACGCAGTGGAGCGATGTCCGATGTGCGATGTCCGATGTGCGAGGGGAAGGATCAAACATGGCAGGTCGAACATCGAACATCGGACATCGAACATTCCGCCTCCTGGGCCTCCGCTGGTCGGCCGAGGACATCAACACCCGTATCAACCTCCGCGTCAAGGCGATGTTCTACCCCGACAAGGTCGACCCCGAACTCGCCAACGACGTCTGCATCAACGGCGAATCCCTGATCGATGAAGTCAAACGTCTCAAAGACGAAGGCCGATTCGATCCGATCCCAGCCGAAAACACCAATCCGCAATCCGAAATCCAAAATCCAAAATCGCTCGCCCCCAACCAGGCCCGCGAGGCGCTGGGCTACAAACAACTCCTCGCCGTCCTCGAAGGCACCGACCCCAAACTCAAAACTATCGACGACGCCTTCGAACGCACCAAAGTCCTCACCCGCCGCTTCGCCAAACAACAACGCACCTGGCTCAAACGCTTCACCGACACCCACTGGATCGACTGCCCCCGGAAGGGTGACCCCGGGAGTACCGGCGATGTGGCAGGCCCGGCGCTGGCCTGGGCCACATCCACCCGCTAGCCCCCACGCCGCCGTTGACTAGGTTGTGTCTGAAAACCAAAGGTGGGATGGGCGTCCCGCCCGTCACGAAGCTCAATCGACGGCCGAGACGGCCATCCCACCGTTTTCGGACAGAGCCTAGCACGCCGACGCTGAGGAGCACCGCGACGAAGCGTCTGGTCGCCCTGGGGACTTATCGGCCGGCCCCGCCTGGACTCACGCCCAAGCCGTTTCGACGAAGCAACTGCAAGGCATTGCAGGGAATCGACTTACGCAATCGACTTGACATCGGCCGTTCGCCCTGCTCAAGTGTTCCGCCCATCCGGGGCGATAGACCGCCATAGGATGACCCACCGACCGAACCCCCGGCAGACCGGCTGGGCGGTGGTATCCGGCCCGCCCGACGACTCCCCACGCGATAGCAAGCCCACACATGGCCAAGAAAACGACCAAAAAGAAGTCCAGCAAGAAGACCACCCGCAAGAAAGCGGCGGGGAAGTCCGGGGGCAAGGGCCGGTGGACCGCCAACCCCAAGCAGGCCGAGGGCAAGCACCTGGTCATCGTCGAATCGCCGACCAAGGCCAAGACGATTAACAAGTACCTCGGCCCGGACTACTTCGTGATGGCGAGCGTGGGTCACATCCGCGACCTGCCGCCGCGCAACCCCAAGGGCGTCAAGCGTCCGGTGCCGGGCGTCGATCTCGACAACGACTTCGAGCCGGACTACGAAGTGATGGCCGACTCAAAGAAGACGGTCAGCGAACTGCGGCAGGCGGCGAAGCTGGCGGAAGATGTGTGGTTCGCGACCGACCTCGACCGCGAAGGGGAGGCGATCGCCTGGCACGTCGCGCACGCCCTCAAGTACCCGGTCAAGGACGCCAAGCGCGTCGTCTTTAACGCCATCACCAAGAAGGCGATCGAAGAAGCCTTCAGCCACCCACGCCCGCTGGAAACCAACCGCGTCGATGCGCAGCAGGCACGGCGGATCCTCGACCGGATCGTGGGCTACCAGGTCTCGCCGCTGCTCTGGAAGAAAGTCGCCGGGGGCTTGAGCGCCGGGCGTGTGCAGTCCGTCGCGACCCGGCTCGTCGTCGAACGCGAACGCGAGATCGAGGCGTTCATCCCCGACGAGTACTGGCGCATCGGCGGCATCTTCGCCACCAACACCGACGACGCGGCCAAACTCGCCCAGCAGTGGCACGACTTCTTCTACGTCGGCGAAGACGAAAACGACAAGACCGTCAAAGAGCAGAACGCCTGGCTCAGCGAGCGGGCGTGCCTGCGCAG
>JBCCWH010000136.1:0-6050 GCA_039193915.1 Planctomycetota bacterium | reverse complement strand
CGGCGGCCAAGAAGACCACGAAGAAGAAAGCCGCCACAAAGAAGGTCGCCAAGAAGAAGGTCGCCAAGAAGAAGGCCGCTAAGAAGAAACCGACGCGTACCAAGATCGCGAAGAAGAAGTAACCCCACGCCACATCGCAAGACGTACCATGACCGCCGACAACGCCCCCCAGCCACTGCTCCGCATCGGGATCCCCAAGGGTTCGCTCGAGTCCCCGACCATCGACCTGTTCGACCGGGCCGGCTACAACATCTCCGTCCGTAGCCGGTCGCTCACGCCCGGCATCAACGACCCCGAGCTTGCCTGCGTGATGTTCCGCGCGCAGGAGATGTCACGCTACGTCGAAGACGCCGTCGTTGATGTCGGCATCACCGGCCACGACTGGGTCGTGGAGAACGGCAGTGACGTTCATGAAGTCTGCGAACTCGCCTACTCCCGCGCGACCGGCAAGCCCGTGAGCTGGGTGTTAGCGGTCCCCGAAGAGGGCGATGTCCACACGCCCGCCGACCTCGAAGGCAAGATCATCGCCACCGAGCTGATCAACACGACGCAGAACTACTTCAAAGACCAGGGGGTCAACGTCCGCCGGGTCGAGTTTTCTTGGGGCGCGACCGAGGTCAAGGCCCGGCTTGTCGATGCGATCGTTGACGTCACCGAGACCGGCTCATCGATCCGTGCGAACAACCTCCGCGTCATCGCGACGCTGCTCACCTCGACCACGCGCCTGATCGCCAACAAAGACGCGTGGAAAGACCCGGCCAAGCGCCGCAAGATCGAAGACCTCGCGCTGCTGCTGCAGGGCGCTATCCGCGCACGCACGAAGGTCGGCCTCAAGATGAACATCCCACGTGCCAACCTCGAAGAGGTTGTAGCGCTCCTGCCCGCCGAGCATTCGCCGACTGTGAACGACCTGGCCGACCATGCTTGGGTGGCGATCGAGGTGATTGCCGACGAATGCGTCGAGCGCGACCTGATCCCCGACCTGAAGCGTGCGGGCGCGACGGGGATCGTCAGCTACCCGCTCGGGAAAGTCATCCCCTAACCCACGAAGGGGGCAGGCATGTGTAATCGAACCCGTCCGTGCATGGCCCGCTTTGCAGCGGTGCTTTTGTGTGTGCTGATTGGGGGCCATAGTGTTGCACAGGCCGAAAACACACAGCCGAACGATGTCGACGGCGCGGGTATGGCTGAGGCCGGGCAGACACCGGAGGGCGAAGTTCGCCGTGACCTCCCGCTTCCGCCCGGCCTGCCGCGTGAGCTAAAGCCCGAGCAAGGGCAAGGCCGCGACACCGACCACGTGGACCGCAGCGTCGAGGAGGCCTTGGCCGAGGTTGAACCTGCGTCGTTCCCGAGGCAGGCGCAGGCCGACCCCGACGCGGAGTTGTCGCCGCTCGCCCAGCGTTTGCTTGACCGGGCGCTGGCGCTGATGCATGACGGCCGAAACTTCGATGCGATCGAAGGCCTGCACGAAGCTGAACAGATCGCACCCGATCACCCGCAGGTCGTGCGGGCGTTGGGGCTTGCGTATGTGCATGGCGGCAACCATGTGCGTGGCAGGGACTACCTCCGCCGCGCTGCCGGGCTCGACCCGGCAGATACGGATGTCCGTGTTCTGCTGGCGCGCTTGGCGTTGGAGCGGGAAGCCTGGGATGAGGCGATCGCGTATGCCGCGGCCGTCGATCTCGCGGACGCCGCCGGCCCCGGATCAAGCCCGGCTGCGTTGTGCGTCGCCGACTACGTCCGCGCGGTGGTGCTCGATGAGAGGGGGGATGCGCTTGCCGCGATCTCGCTGTACGAGCGAGTACTCGCGTCGCAGGTCGAGCCCGCCCCCGTATCGCCCGCGGGTCGAGAGTTCTACATCATCCGCGAGCGCGGGGCTGATATCTATCAGCGTGTCGGCGACCTGCAACTGAAGCGGGGCGAGCCCACCGCCGCATTGTCCGCCTATCGACAGGCGGACATCGCCGCCGTGAACGACCCGGCCGCGCTGGCGGCGCGTCGGGTCTACAGCCAGCTTGTTATGGGCCAGGAAAAGGCCGCCGCTGAGACCGCGGTGGCGTTCCTCGCCAGCCCCCATGCGACCGAGTTCGATGCGCAGCTCATCAGTTACCTGGTCGATCAGGGTGTTGAGGCTTCATCGCTTGATGCGCAGATCGTCGCGGCGCAGGCTACGGCCCCGGCCGGTCACTTCCCGCTCGTCGCGGCTCGGGCGGCCGTACTGCCCCAGGCGCAGACGGTCGCGCTGATCGATGCCTGGCTCGCCGATCAACCCGCCCGGCTCGACACCTTCCGCCGAGCGATCGCGCTGCTGCGCGGGGGTGGGGCGACGAAAGACGACCCGCAGGCCCTGGCCCGTGCGCTGACGCTGACCGCCACCGCGATGCGACGCGAACCCCGCCGTGCCAGTGAGTACGCCGACGGTTTGCTTGGCCAGCGGATCGACGCGGTCGCGCTGATTCGCGCGATGCGCCTGCCCGCCGTCCGCGATACCGAGGACGTGATGCTGCTTCGTCTTACCGCGGACGGGTACTTCGGGGTGGGGCGGTACGACGACGCCGCGTCCGCTTACGCCCGTGCGCTGGTCTGTGAGCCCGAGGATGTTCAGACGCAACTCGCGTTTGCACGCCTGCTGATTGGGCTTGGGCCTCAAGATCGTGGCAAGTTCGCCCACGCCGCGACGCTGCTGGGTGAGGTCGGCTTCGACGATGCGTGGGAGCGCTTCGCCATCTACATCGACTATCTCCGGTTTAGTGCAGAACCCGGGCCCCTCCCGGAACAGGCCAATGCCGTAGAGCGCCGCGCGCACGAGCGACAGACCCGGCGACATGCGATGAACCTCAGCGCCGCACAGCAGATGATCGCCAAGCGGCTGGAACGCCACCCCAGCGACCTCGATCTCTTGCTGTTGCAGCCGATGGTCGCAGCAGAGGCGAATTACATGCCCCAGGCGATCGAAATGATGCGTTCCTTGCTTGTGCGATTCCCGACTCGGGAAGACGTCTACATCACGGGGATGAACCTCTATAACGCGATCCAACCGGGTCGGAACTACGACCGCGACCTCAACCTCTATCTGGATTTTTACTTCGATCTGCTCCTCCCCCGCCTGGCCCAATACCTGCCGCGTTCGCGCACCGCTCGGCAGATGGAGATCAACAACCTGATCGACCGTGCGGGTGCCCCTGCGTTGGCGCTGCCGATCATCGAGTCGCTGCTTGAAGACGACCCGTACGACTCTGCGGCACTGGACGCAATGGTGGATGCCTACACCGCGCTAGGCGATGCTGTCCGTGCGGCCGAGGCGCGGCAGCGATGGATTGACTTGCTTCCGCAAGGCGTGGTGCAGACCTACGAGCGGATCCGGCTCGCCTATGCGAATGATGACAAAGAGGCGGTGGCGGCTCTGGTGCGTGAGGTCTTCGCGCTGGATGCGGAGGGCGTGCTCCCGGGCCGGGCCATGACGGGGGAGATCGCGGCGTCTTTGTTGGTGGACCTATCCTGGGCGGTGGGGCGAGAAGCGGCTCAGGCCGATAGCCTGCAGCAGCTCGCTCGCTTCCCCGATAACGCTGCGCTCAACAACAGCCTGGGCTACCAGTGGGCGGTCGATGGCAAGGAGCTTCTCGCGGCGGAGGTGATGATTCAGCGAGCGCTCGATGCCGAGCCCGAGGTTTCGTCGTATCTCGATTCGATGGCGTGGGTGCTCTACAAGCTGGGGCGCTTCGAGGAGGCGCAGGCGTACATGACTCAGGCGATCGCGCGTCAGCGTATCGAGCACCGCGCGTTCGAAGTGCGCGAGGGTGAGCACGACCCGCGCAGCGCGTCCAAGGCGGTGCTGTTGGATCATATGGGCGACATCCTCTACGCGCAGGGCAATGTCGCGGGCGCACGGAGTAGTTGGCGGACGGCAAGCGCGCAGGACATCGCGCCGGAATCTGCGGCGGCGGATCCCGAGACAGCGACAGTCGTCGAACGCTGTTTAGCGAAGCTTGCAGCGCTCGCGTCGGGCAACGAGCCGCCGGTCTCCGAGGTGCCCGGCGAGGCGGCGCATGGCTCGGGCGTGCACCCGGCCGACCGTGATTGAAAATGTGCTGTTTTTTCGGTGTTTTTACGCATTTGGCGCGATCGTGTGGAGTGGTGAATAGGGGGCGATTCTGGTAGAATAAGGGGTCTAAAATCACCCGCCCGACGGGCGTCGGGCACCTGTTTCCCAGGTGCTCGCCCGGGGCTTATTCAGGCCGACAACAGCATGAGCGCACCGCCAACACCGGACCCGCAAGACGCCGTCGTAGAGGGGGCCGACACCTACTCCGAAGATTCGATCTCCGTGCTCGAAGGGCTCGACGCCGTCCGCAAACGTCCCGCGATGTACGTGGGCGGGACCGACGCCAAGGGCATGCACCACCTCGTGTGGGAAGTCGTCGACAACGCGATCGACGAAGCCCTCGCCGGCCACTGCGACGAGATCGTTGTCAACATCCACCCCGACGAATCCATCAGTGTCGTCGACAACGGCCGGGGCATCCCCGTCGGCGCATACAAGCATGAAAACCCGCAGCTCAACGGCAAACCTACCGTCGAGATCGTCATGACGATCCTCCACGCCGGCGGCAAGTTCGACTCCAACTCCTACAAAGTCTCCGGGGGGCTGCACGGTGTCGGCGTCTCTTGTGTCAACGCTCTGTCGGAGTGGCTCGAAGTCGAAGTCGCACGCGACGGCAAGCTCCACGCGATGAGTTTCCAGCGCGGTGAGGTCGGTGAAGAACTCCACATCATTGGCGAACGCGCCACGACCGGCACGAAGATCGCCTGGCGCCCCGACCGCCAGATCTTTGGCGATCTGGAGCACAGCTACGACATCATCGCCACGCGCCTCCGTGAGCGGGCCTACCTGAACCCGGGCATCAAGCTCACGCTCAGCGACCAGCGCTCCCCCGATGCCGCGCCCAGCAGTGCCGGCAAGACCGAGGTCTTCAAGTACGACGACGGTCTTTCCCAGATGGTCCGCGACCTCAACGCCGAGCGCAACGCGATCCACGATGTGATCGCGGTCAAGACCGAGTCCGAAGACGGCGCGCTGGTCTGTGAAGTGGCGATGCAGTATGTCGACATCTACCACGAAGTCGTCCACAGCTTCGCCAACAACATCAACAACCCCGACGGCGGGACGCACCTCTCCGGCTTCAAAACCGCACTGACGCGGACGCTGAACAGCTACGCCAAGTCCACGGGCCAGCTCAAGGGCAACGGCCCGGCACCCTCGGGCGACGACTGGCGTGAAGGGCTCGTCGCCGTGATCTCCGTCAAGATCCCCGACCCGCAGTTCCAGAGCCAGAACAAGACCAAGCTGCTCAACCCCGAGGTCGAGGGGCTTGTCTCCCAGGCGGTCGGTGAGGCGTTGACGGCCTGGTGTGAACAGAACCCGACACAGGCCAAGCGCGTCTGCGCGAAAGCCGTGATGGCCGCCGAGGCACGTGAGGCGGCGCGTAAGGCGCGAGACCTGACACGTCGCAAGGGTGCGCTCGACTCGGGCGGGCTCCCCGGCAAGCTCTACGACTGCACGACCAAGAACGTCCACGAGTCCGAGCTTTACCTCGTCGAAGGTGACTCCGCGGGCGGCAGCGCGAAGGGCGGCAGGGACCACGTCACGCAGGCGATCCTCCCGCTCAAGGGCAAGATCCTCAATGTCGAACGCGCCCGCCTCGACAAAATCCTCGGCTTCGAAGAGATCCGCGCGATCATCCAGGCCCTGCACTGCGGCATCGGCGCCGACGACTTCGACATCAGCAAGCTGCGCTACGGCAAAATCATCATCATGACCGACGCGGATGTCGACGGCAGCCACATCCGTACGCTGCTGCTGACCTTCTTCTTCCGGCAGATGCCCGAGTTGATCAAGCAAGGCCGCGTCTTCATCGCTCAGCCCCCGCTGTATCAGGTCACCCGCCGCAAGAAGAGCGAGTACGTCCTGAACGAGCGTCGGATGCGTGAGGTGCTTGGCCGGCTGGGTGTCGACGGCACGACGCTGGTGGTCTACAACCCCGACCGCAGCG
>JBCCWH010000135.1:0-6074 GCA_039193915.1 Planctomycetota bacterium | reverse complement strand
GGGTGGGGGTGTGTTTTTGGGGGCTTCGGGGGGGTTTTTTTTTAGCCCCGGGGGCCCTCGGCCGCCGGGGTTTCTTTTGGGGGTGGTCTTCTGGGGCCCGGGCCTCGGTGGGCCCCCGGCTAGCCGTTGAGCAGGTCGTCGATGACCGAGCCGGTATCGTTGTCGTCGTCTTTGGGCTTGTCGGGCGTCGCGGGCTTGGGCGGTGGTTCTTTGGGTGGCTTGGCCGAGTTGCGTGCTTTTTCTGTGGGGGCGGGCTTGGCCTGGGTGGTGGCTGGGCCTTCCTCGGCGGTGAGGTCGGCGATCAGGTCGTCCTGTGGCGCGGGCTCGGGGGCGGGTGTCGACGGCTCGGGCTTGGGCTCGGGCGCCTTCGGCGGCGCGGCGGGCGCCTCCGAGACGAGCGACTCGATCACCTGCTGGCTGGTCGCGGGTTGGTCGGGTGCGTCGGCCTCGCCCTCACGCAGGAACTCGGCGACCTCGCGGCCCGACCGTGCGCCGGCGCTCTCGATGCCGGCGTTCTGGGCCTCGTGCACCATGTCCAAAAACACCTGCTCCAGCGTCCGCCGCGGGTGGTCGAGCGAGACGTCCGTCATGCCCAGGGCCTCGAGGGCGGCGACCATCTGCTCGTCCGACACGTCCGTCAGCGCAGGGGCCGTGATGGTGGTGGTCTGCTGATCGGTGAGGAGCGTATCCATCGTGCCCGACCGGCGGACCTTGCCGCCGTACATCATCGCGACGCGGTCACACACGTCCTGCACATCCGCGAGGAGGTGGGAGCACAGGAGCACGGTCTTGCCTCGGTCGGCGAGGCGGGTGATGACGTTCTTGACGTCGTTGGTCGCGATCGGGTCCATGCCCGAGGTGGGCTCGTCGAGGATGAGCAGCTCGGGGTCGTTGATGAGCGCCTGCGCAAGGCCGACTTTGCGCATCATGCCCTTGGAGAACTCGCCGACGGGCCGGCGTGCGGCGTGGTCGAGGCCGACCATTTCGAGGAGCATGTCGATGCGTTTGCGTCGGGTGGCGCGGTCCTGGTGGA
The DNA here is from genome assembly GCA_039193915.1 of Planctomycetota bacterium. Classification (GTDB taxonomy): domain Bacteria; phylum Planctomycetota; class Phycisphaerae; order Phycisphaerales; family Phycisphaeraceae; genus JAHQVV01. The sequence goes on along the minus strand of JBCCWH010000135.1, from coordinate 5,041 downwards.
AGAGTTTGCCGTAGTAGTCGAGGGTCTCGATCGGCGTGAGGAACTTGTAGAGGTAGGTTTCTTCGGGCAGGTAGCCGATGCGTTTTTTGGTGGCGACGTCGCGTGGGACTTTGTTGAAGACCGCGATGCGGCCGGCGGTCGGGTGGAGCAGCCCGAGGATCATCTTGATGGTGGTGGACTTGCCCGAGCCGTTGGGCCCGAGGAGGCCGAAGACCTCGCCGCGTCGGATGTCGAGGTCGATGCCGTCGACGGCACGGACCTTGTCGCGCATCCAGAAGTCTTTGAAGACCTTGGTCAGCGACATGCACTTCACGACGATGTCGTCGGTGACAGGCGGCGCGGCGGTGGCGGAGCTTGGGGGGTCGGGCTGGGTTGGGGCTTGGGTCATCGTTGAGAGATTCTATACGACGCGGGTTGTGGGCGCGGTTCAGCGATCGGGCTTTCGGGCCACCGCGTGGCGGTCACGCGATAGAACCGGGCGGGCTTGCGGGGCGCGGCGTCTTCCGGGGGTTCGCTGCGCTCAACCCCGGCCACCGTGCGGCGGCGGCAGACGTACACCACCGCGGCCACGGTGTCCGTGGAACCGCTGCTGTAAATGGATGCGTTGATTGGGGGTGTTTTCGGCAGACTCCGGGGGGCGTCTTCCGGGGGGCGTTCCGGGGGTTGGCTGCGCTCAACCCCGGCCACCGTGCGCTCGGCCACCGGGTGGGGGCTGGCATCACGGAACGGCTAGGCTGCGAATCTGCGTCCGCGAAGGGCGTTAGTCATCTTCGTCGTCGTCATCATCGAAGTACCCGTCGTCGTCATCGTCGTCGTCGAAGAGGTCGTCATCTTCCTCGTCCGACTCGTCGTCATCGTCGTAGTACTCGTCGTCGTCATCCTCGTCTTCGTCGTCGAGGTAATCTTCGTCATCATCAAGGTAATCGTTGTCCGGGTCTTCGATTGCGACGTAGCCGGGCGTCGTCAGCGCGAAGGGGTGATCCCAAGGAGCGATCGGGTCGAGGAGCGTGATCGCGTTGTCGTCGGCTGCGTGGGCGGTGGACATAGGGTCACCTCTGGGGCTGCGTGGCGGTGCGGCGTGGCGTCTTGGCCTGCGCCGAAACGGTGGATACACTATCGATCCACGCGGTGTTGTCAACGCTTTATTGTTGCCCGCTGATGGCCCGCCCGTCAACCCCTTCTGAGCCCGAACGGAGCGCCTCGTTGACCGACCCCGCGCCCCAAAGGCCGCCGCTGTGGAACCTCCCCGCCGCCATCGCCGCATGGCTCCTCCCGGGCCTTGGCCACCTGCTCATCGGCGAGGTCAAACGCGGGCTCATCCTCGCCACCGCCATCGGCACGCTCTGGATCGCCGGGCTCCTCCTGGGCGGCATCAGCGTCATCCAATTCAAAACACACAAGGACCAGGTCCGCCCGTGGTTCCTGGGCCAGATGCTCATCGCCCCCTCCCTCGTCGTCGAGTACACCCACGACCGCTACCGCGCCCACTACCCCACACTCGAACCCACGCCCGACCCCGACGGCCCCACACTCTACGAGCCCAGCTACGGCCGACCCTACGAGATCGGGACGCTCTACACCGCGCTGGCCGGCCTGCTCAACCTCCTGGCCATCATCGACGTCGCCTACCGCGAACCCAAACGCGCCAAGGCCCCGACCGCCGCGAAGGCGCAGCGCGAAACGGAGGCGGGGTGATGTTCGATGTGCGATGTTCGATGTGCGATGTCAGGGCGGGTGTTCGCGCGCTGGCCGGGCGGTGCGGGCGGTGGTGTTGGAAGGCGGTATGGGCCGTGTCGCTAGCCGTTGTGTTTGCCTCAACCGCCAGTGCCGCCGAGACCCCTCCCGACATCGCACATCGCACATCGCACATCGCACATCCCCCCCCCGCCTACCGCCCGTTCCTCGAGCCCGCGCCGATCGACCGCTACTGGCTCTGGCTCCTGCCCCCGCTGATCATCGCCGTCGCGGTGGTCTACCGCACCATCAAAAGCGACGACCTCTCCGAAGTCCCCCGCCGCGCGGCCTACCTCACCCTCCAGGTCGCCGTGTTCATGGTCGCCGCCGCACTCGCCCTCTGGATCGTGCTGCGCCTCTTCTAGAAAAAGCGCCTAAAAAAATGCGCCGGGCGCTCGATGTGACACCGCATCCGCTTGAGCCTCTGCAAGCCCGCGGCTTGCCGTCTGCGGCACGCCGCGGGATTCCCACTATCCACCCCCGCATCGCGGTACACTGCAACCACCATGAAACCCCTCCTCGCCCAACTCGTGGATGGCCAGCCGCTCACCGAGCCCCAGGCCGTCGACGCCTTCGAACAGATCATGTCCGGCAAGGCCGAGCCTACGCAGACGGCCGCGCTGCTCGCGCTCATCGCCCAGCGCGGCGCGACCGTCGATGAACTCGTCGGCGCCGCGACCGTCATGCGCCGCAAAGCCGCGAACGTCGCCGTGCCCCAAGGCCTCACCGCGATCGACACCTGCGGCACGGGCGGCGACCACGCCGGCACGTTCAACATCTCCACCGCCGCCGCCATCGTCGCCGCCGGCGCGGGCAGGCCCCTCAACATCTGCGTCGCCAAGCACGGCAACAAATCCGTCACCAGCAAGTCCGGCTCGTCCCAAGTCCTTAGCGCCTTAGGCGTCCACCTCACCGCCGACGGCGACACACTCACCCGCTGCCTAAGCGAGGCCGGCATCTGCTTCTGCTTCGCGCCCCAGCACCACCCCGCGATGAAGCACGCCGGGCCCGTCCGCGCCGACCTCGGCTTCCGCACACTCTTCAACCTCGTCGGCCCGCTCACCAACCCGGCCGGGGCGCAGCGCCAGGTCATGGGCGTCTACCGGCCCAAGCTCACCGAACTCATCGCAAAGGTCCTCGCACGACTCGGCGCGATCCACGCCATGGTCGTCCACGGCAGCATCCCCGACGCCGACGGCACACACGCCGACGCACTCGACGAACTCTCCACCTGCGGCCCCTCACGCATCACCACCCTGCTCGGCGGCGACATCACCACGACCGAACTTGACCCCACCGAGCTCGACCTCTCCCTGGGCCACCCCTCGGCGCTGCGCGCCGAAGGCCCGGAGCAGAGCGCCAAGATCATCACCGATGTCCTCGCCGGCGGCGGCAGCGCCGCACGCGAGATCGTCGCCCTCAACGCCGCCGCCGCGATGGTCGTCGCAGGCGTCGCCGACGACCTGCCCGACGGCCTCACGCTCGCCTTCAACGCACTCGACGACGGCAGCGCCAAAACCGCGCTCGACACACTCGTGAAGATCACCAACGAATCACGCGACTAAAGAGGCCGGATTAAAGGGGTCGGGCGTGTTTTTGACGCCGCATGCTGACTCCCGTTGCCGGCACCTGAAAAAGACTCCCGACCCCTTTAGTCGCCGACACGCAGGAGACAGACCATGCCTTATGTTGATGAAGGTGAGCCCAAGCAGCGCGGGGACATGCCGCCCATTCTCCCTGTGGCATGTGCGCTCGCCGCTGCGGGGTTAGGCGTTGCACTGTGGATGATCTGCCTCCGGGTGTTCACGATGTCCTACCCCGCCGGTTTCCTGGCAGGCCTTGCAATCGGACTGGCATTCAAGCTCACGTTGAAGAGGACCGTGCCGCCTCTGCGTATCCTGGCGATCTTGCTTACCGTTGGGGCGAGTCTTGCGGGCTTTGTCTGGGTCGATCAATACATCGCGGCCAACTGGACCCCGCCTTCCCCCAGACCCGTCAGCCAATCCGTATCGTTCTTTTTCAAAGACATCACCGCCCTCCTCTTTACGGGACTGGGCGCCTATATCGCTTTTGTCTTGGCGATACCTAAGGCGGCGATGATGCTGGGTGGACATACGCCTCAGCAATAGCCGCATCGCGACGCGAAGCCGGGTGACTGCAACGCACCGGCGTTGCGCAGCAACGCGGCTATCCCCGAAAGACATACCAACCGGGTACCACACAACTGCCCTGCTTGCAGGGCTGCTGTGTGCGGATGAAACACGTTGCTTGTCCGCTCAGTAAGTAGGGTGGGTGGAGCGAGTCCGCGAGCGATACCCACCGCGCTACCCATTGCTTTGTTTCATCGCGGTGGGTATCGTCGCAGACTCCTCCACCCACCCTACAAAAACCACTACGGCGTATCGGCCACCAGCACACGCGGCAGGTGCTCGTGATCCACCAGCACCGTCGCGTTGCGCAGGCCCGCCTCGTTTGCCAATGCGATCGCCGCGTCTTTCTGCACTGACGCGATCTCGACGACCAACTGCCCCGGGTCACGCAGGTGCAGCAGCGCCCCCGCGATCAGTGGCCGAATCAAGTCCAACCCATCCGCCCCGCCACGCAGCGCGTGCGTCGGCTCGTGGTCCTTCACGTTCGGCGCAACCGCCTCCCACTCGTCGTCGGGGATGTACGGCGGATTGCTCACGAGGTAGCTGAACGTCTCACGCCCCAACGGCTCAAGCAGGTCGCCATGCCGAAAGTCGATCAACTCCGTCACGCCATGCGCCGCCGCGTTCTCGCGTGCAACGGCGAGCGCATCTTCGTACAGGTCCGTCGCAACGACTGCGCCCGGGCCGACCGCCGTCTTATCGCGCCGAAACTGCCGAGCGATCGACACCGCCACCGCCCCACTGCCCGTGCAGACATCCGCGACCGTCGGCGACTCAAACCCCGGCGTACGGCGGGCGTGTTGCAGCACGTGCTCCACCACCGTCTCCGTCGACGGCCTGGGCACCAGCACCGCCGGCGACACCTTGAACATCATCGAGAAAAACGGCGCCGGCCCCACGAGGTAATCGACCGGCTCGTCGGCCAGCGCCCGCTCGACCAGGTCGCGGTAGGCCGCACGCTCCAGCTCGCTCGCCGGGCGGTTGGGGTCCATGTACAGCTTGAGCCGACCCACCCCCAGAACGTGGGCCAGCAGCATCTCCGCCGAGACGCGCGGCGAATCGATCCCCCGCTGCTCGAACGCCTGGGTCGTCCACGCCAACAGCCGCTTGCTTGTCCACGGGCCTTCCGACATGCGGGGAGTATAGGTGGGGGTGGG
>JBCCWH010000134.1:0-6119 GCA_039193915.1 Planctomycetota bacterium | reverse complement strand
TGCGTACTGGTTCGAGCTGTGGCAGGGCTACGAGGACCGCTTTGGCCCAAGCCACCACTGGGACGCCGACGCCGACGCCAAGCAGTTCACCGCGACGAATCTGTGAGGCGATGCGCAGCCCGTAGGGTGGGTGGAGGCCGTCCGCGGCCGATACCCACCGGGCGCTGCCAACATCAGTCGTTTCATCGCGGTGGGTATCGCTCGCGGACTCGCTCCACCCACCCTACGGGCTGCGCATCGCCTCACAGATTCGTCGCGGTGAACTGCTTGGCGTCGGCGTCGGCGTCCCAGTGGTGGCTTGGGCCAAAGCGGTCCTCGTAGCCCTGCCACAGCTCGAACCAGTACGCAAGGAACGGGTACGGCGCGAACGCGGCGTAGTGCTTCTCGATCCGCTTGTGGAGCTTGAGCGGGTCCTTGGGTCGGCGGACGTTGTGCGTCTTGCAGTAGTGGCGGTAGGTCTCGGTGTCGATGGCGAGCTTGTCGTAGTGGCCCAGGAGCATGAGGATGTTTGCGGCGGCGTAGGGCCCGATGCCGTAGAGTTTTTTCGCGGCGTCGTAGCACTCGTCGCTGGTGCGTCCGGGCTGTTCGAACCAGTCGAGATCGACCGAGCCGTCGAGGATGCCGCGCGCAAGTTGGACGATGCGCCCGGCGCGGTAGCCGACCCGGCAGACGCTTTTCAATCGCGCTTCGCCGAAGTCCGCGACTTGTTCCGGGGTGGGGAACCCGCCGTGGCCGACGTGCTCGACGAGCTGGGCGTTCATGTTGACGGTGTTGGGCCAGGTGACGTTGCAGGAGGTAATGGTCTTGACGATATCCTCGAAGAGGTTTTCCCCGCGGAAGAGCCGGCCAAACGAGCGCTTTTTCGCTTCGGGGCAGAGCTTGTACCAGCCACGCAGGTCGGCATCGACGCGCAGCATCCGCACGACCTTCTGCTTGATCACGTCGTGGTGCTTGCGCGGGAGTGTGCGGCCGCAGTGGATCGTTAGTGCGTTGCCGCGCAGCGCCGCCCGACCCCGTTTGCCTTTCGTGTGCTGCTGCACGATCCGACAGCGCACGATGCGCCCGCTGGCGTCGCGGAGCACGCGGTGGAGCTGCTGTTTGTGTTTGTCCCAACGCGTTGGGGCGAGCAGGAAGTGCCCGTACGAACACACCGCCGTGTACAGCTCGAAGTCACGCGGGACGGGGAGGGTGAGCTTGGTGGGCATCAATGTTCGTCTTGATGATAGGGTTGGGGCCAAGGGACTTAAGTCCCTTGGCCTTGTGCATCACCGTGCTCGCGACAAAACCTAACGCCTGAAATTCGCAACTTCAACACCCGAGTCGGGCAGGCGTTTATCGAGCGGGAACAACCGGTCGGCGATGAGCTTGCACTGGCGGTCGCCGAGGTGGCGGTAGGTGTCGTAGTGCTGCTCGAGCCCGCGTTTGAGCTCGTCGCCCGAGACACCAAGTTCGGGGGCCCAGAGCCCGGCGTATTCTTCGATGACTTCGATGCACTTTTGCTTGTCCCACTCGAAGTGGTACTGGTAGCCGTAGGTCGTGAGCCCGACGCGGAAGCACTGGGCCTTGCAGTGCTCGGAGGAGACGAGCGGCATCGGCGTCCCGCCGGGCGGGAGCTGCGTGACCTCGTAGGCGTGGGCGTGCATCTGGAGCGCGTCCCAGGGGATGCCGGCCAGGAGCGGGTCGGTCGTGCCGAAGAACGACTGGGTGACCTTGGCGATGCCGAGCTCGGGCCGCTGGGCCTGGGCGACCTCACCGCCCAGCGCGACGGCGATCATTTGGGCCCCGAGGCAGACCCCGACGATGGGCAGGCCGGCTTCGTGCGCCTGCTGGATCAGCTCGATCTCGCGGGCCATCCACGGGTGGCGGTCGAGCTCGTGGGTGTTCTGCCCGCCGCCCATGACGACGAGCCCGTCGATGTTGTCGAGGTCGGGCGGGAGGGGCTCGCCGCGGTGGGGGCGGACGACGTGGAGCTTGTGGCCGTGATCGCGGAGTGTGGCGCTGAGGCGGTTGTTGAAGTCGTGCTCGGCGTGTTCGGTGAGGAGGATGGCCATGGAGCGGGTTTCGGGTTCGAGGTCGGGTTCCGTGTGTAGGGTCTGGGATGGGCTGGGGTTTGGCAAGCGCGGTGCTGGGGCGTCGTGAGCCGGGTATCGGTGCGTTGCCCCGTGTTTTGGCGTTTGCGAAGTGTCTGCGCTTGAGTCGGTCTCGGAGACGGCCGATAGGGATTTTAGTAGGCACCCTGAAAGTGGAGTTTTGCGATGTCGGACAGTGAAAAGCAGCGTGGGCCGGACCGCCGGCAGAACGTGGTCGATACGCGGACGCCGGGCAGCGGCCTGGAGCGTCGGCGTGGGCCGGGCCGTCGTCTGAGCGACTTCGCCAAGCGGGCCGAGGAAGGCGAGATGACGCCTGAGCAGTTCCTGTTCATCCAGGCGGTGGACACGTTCAAGCGTGTAAACAACCGGCCGTTCCCGACGTGGACCGAAGTCCTCGAAGTGATCCGCAAGCTGGGCTACCGCAAGACGTGCGAGATGTCGCTGGAACTGCCCCAGTGCGAGGACTGGACCGAGCCGGCCGACGCGCCTGAGTTCCCAGCAGACGAGGAATCGTACGACGCGGAAGCGGCCTAAACCCACGGGCTTCCGGGCGGTCACATCGGCCGCATCATTTGATAGTTCAATGCCGTGACAGGTCTGCCTGCCACGGCATTTTTTCGTGCGCACGCGAAAACAGCCGGCCTCGCCAACCACTGCATCGCCAGATCGGCTACCTTTTCCCGCTATGCCCGAGCCTACACCGTCTCCCCCCGACGCCGCCCCACTGCCTTACAAGATCGCGGCCCTGTGCTTCCTCTTCGATGACCAGGGGCGGACGCTGCTGCTGCACCGCGCCAAGCCGCCGAACCTCGACCTGTACTCGCCTATCGGCGGGAAGCTGGAGCAGGCCGAGGGCGAGAGCCCGACGCGGTGCGCCCAGCGGGAGATCTTCGAGGAGGCCGGGCTCGAGGTCGCGATCGAGGACCTGCACCTGACGGGGATCGTGTCGGAGAAGGCCTTCGAGGGCAAGGGCCACTGGCTGATGTTCCTCTACGAAGTGACCCGCCCGGTGGAGCTCGCCGCCGAGCGGATGGTCTTTGACGAGGGCCGGCTCGAGTGGCACGACCCGGCCGGGATCGCGGACCTGCCCATCCCAGAAACGGACCGCGACGTCATTTGGCCGCTGTTTTGGAAGCACCGGGGGGGCTTTTTCGCGGCACACATCGATTGCACGCAGGAGCCGATGGCTTGGTCGGTCGAGCAGTCGATCCCGCGCCCGGGCTCGCACTGAGCCCCTCCGGATTTACGTGACGCACGAAGTGGGCTAACCTGTCGGGGTTGTACCGGCGCACGAACACCGCCGACACGGCCCTGGGGAAGGGTCTTGACTCGTGGGGATCACGACTCGATTAGCAACAAACCTTGCACCGCCAGCGCGGTGTGATTGGTCACTTAATCCATCCTGACTTTACGACACGACCTGCCAATGCCTGCACCTTTTTCACTACCGACCCCTTGGAACGGCTGCTCGGCCAAGCCCTGGTCCGCCCTGCGCAAGCGCCTCCCCTTCGACGCGGCGGCGCTCCTGCTGATCGACCCTGCCCGGCCCGATGCGTCGGGGGTGCTCGGCGGACGCGGGCTCAACGGTAAACACCTTGCCGCCTGGCTCGACGCCAACGCCTCGGGCGATCCACTGCTCAAGCGGGCCGCCCGGGATGGCAAGGCCGTCTCCGACAAAGCGACCCCCGCCAGCACGGCCGCGCTGCCCAAGGGCCTGCACGTCGCGGTCAGCGCAGCCCCCTGCGCCCCGGCGGGCAAGCGCCGCTGGGCCCTCGCGGTCGGGCGCAAGAAGGGCGGGGCATACTCCACCGACGAGCAGCACCGGCTACATCTCGCGTTGATGTCGCTCCGCAGCCGCTTCGATGCCATCCCCGACAACGAGCCGGGCATGCAACGTGTCCTGGTCGACCAAGCCGGCCAGGTCATGCACACCGACACGGACAGCCGGCTGTCGCTGCCGATCGACCTTTCTCCGCTCCAGGCGTTGGTCGATGAGGTGCTCGCGATCGAGGCGCAGCGTTGGCCCAAGCTCGCAGCCGGTGAGCCCCACGACCTGTTCCCCCCGCATGGCCGAGGCCCGGCGTTGTGGGCGCGGATCGAGCGCCAGCCCAACTGGGGCCAGGGGATCGCACCTGCGACGTGTCTCACGCTTCGGCCGATCCCGGGCCTCGCGCCGCCGGGCGTGGGCCTGGTGGAAGACGGCCGCGTCGCCCAGGCGATGGGGGTCATCACCGACCAGTTCGCCCAGACCCCGTCGCTCAACGACTTGGCCGCGCTGTTTGACATCAGCCCGTTCCACTTCCACCGCCTGTTCTCGGCCCAGGCCGAGATCAGCCCCAAGCACCTCACACTCCGCGTCCAGCTCCTCCACGCCCGGCATATGCTCCGGACCACCACCGTCCCGATCCGTGAGGTCGCCGACGCCTGCGGCTTCTCCAGCCACGGCCACTTCTCCGCGACCTTCCACCGCATGATCGGGCTGACGCCGGTCGACTACCGCCTGGGCGGCACACCCCCAAAGTAGCCTGGGCAACGCCCCGGGGATCCCGGCCCGCCAGCGCGACCGGGCGATCCTGCAGGGCCCCAAGGCGTGGCGAGGCCGATAACCCGGCCCGCTTTTCTGCCGATCAGGTTTGGCTTCACCGCTGCCGTGCGGGTACACTTGACATGCTCGGCCCGAGTGCCGATGTATCACCGGGGCCACTGCCCCCAAGCACCCGCACGATGACACAAGGAAGCGCGATGACCCGTTTGATGAGCACCCTCCTCCTGGCCGTTCTGTTTGTCGGCGCCACCGGCTGCGCGAGCTACTCCGAAGACCGCGCGACCTACCACTCGACCTACATGTCGCCCAAGACCGTGACCGTCGTTGATGTCCTGACCGATGAGTCGGTCTGGTCCTACGACGTCCCCCCGGGCCACGTCCTCATGGTTGAGTTCGACGTCGGCCGCGGCAACCTCGAGTCCATCCGCCAGGAACGTGGCAACCCCACCACTCTGGAGTGGGCCCTGTACCCCGAGTCCGCCGGCCGATCGCTCCTGCGTAAGCAGCACTTCCGAGGCAGCAGTGTCGAACGCGGCACCCACGACCTCGACGGCCGGCCCGTCCGCCTCGAGATGACCGTCGGCGAACCCGTCAGCCCCGAAGCCATCGCCCCGGCCCCCCGCACGATCGAAGAGATCGAGGCCGACCTGCTCCCCGAGCCCGACGCCCCGGAAGCGGCCGAAGAAGCCGTGGAAGATGCGGCCGACGACGCGGCTGAAGAGATGATGGAAGAGTAGTTCCCTCACGACACGCTGAATCTACGAAAGCCCACGGAGCGCATCCGTGGGTTTTTTCATGCGCGGGCGTGATTCCCAACGGGTGCCACACAACTGGCCGGAGGCGTGCTGTGTGTGTATTGGATCCGCACCTTGGTAAGCCGCACACAGCAGGCCTTTGGCCAGTTGTGTGGCACTCAGCGGGTTTTACTTGTCCGGGGTCTTGCTCGGCTCAAACCGCAGGGCTTCGTAGACCTGATACCCGGCGGGGTTCATCCCCCGCGCGGTGTAGGTGCGTTGTGCCGTGTCGTTGGCGTCCTCGACGTACAGCCGATACCCGATCACGTCCGGCTCGGCGTGGCCCGCCTCGCGTACGGCGTCGTAGAGCATCCCAAACACGCCCCGCCGGCGGTGGTCCGGGTGGACGTAGACGCTTTGGATCCACCAGAACACGCCGTTGCGCCAGTCGCTCCACTCGTAGGTCACCATCAGGCAGCCGACGACGCCATGCTCGGCGTCATCCACGACGAAGTACCTTCCCCGGCTCGCGTCGGCGAACACCGCGCGGACGCCGGCGGTCAGGACATCAAGGTCCAGCGACTTGCCCTCGGTCTCCAGCGCCATCGCGGCGTTGTACTGCGCGATCGTCTCGGCATCGGCGGGCACGGCAGGTCGGGGGCTGTAGGGCATGGCGGCAGGGGTAAGTAAAAGGTACAAGGACCGCAGGGCGAAACGCATGCTGTTAGCCGTCGCCGGCACGGCGACGCG
>JBCCWH010000133.1:0-6197 GCA_039193915.1 Planctomycetota bacterium | reverse complement strand
GCGCACACCGGCACGCGAATTTTTGGCGCACCTCCACTAGCCGCAGGGCTCCGCGTGGCGGGGGCCTTGCCGCGGGCCACTTAGCGCAGCTATGGGCTGCTGCACCAACCGCCCATCGCTGCGCTTTGGGGCACCAAGCAAGGTGCCGGCATCGCGTAGCGATGCGGCTATCTATCTACGTGTCTACATCGCGAACAGGCGGTTTCTTCTACCGCCCGAGCTGCTGGCGGATCAGGCCTAGCTCGCGCTCGCTCAGCCCTTCGCGGGTCAGGTCCAGCGTCACCGCGGGCAGCCAGAAGCCGCCGACCACTTCGTAGCCAAGCTGCTCGAAAGCGCGTTCTTCCATGTCCGCCATGTGGCCCGCGCCGTAGAACACCGCGATCGACTCGGCGTCGGTGCCTTCATCGAGCAGCGCCTTGAGGTCGTCGATCACGACCTGGTTGCGCAGGTCGATGATCACGCGGTCGAACCCCTCGCCCATCGCTTCGCCGATCCCCGACGCCGGGTCGGCCTCGCCCAGCGTCCGGACGAGCATCAGCTTCGCCATCGTCCGCATCATCGGCGAGGCGTTGAGGAACTGCTGCATCCCTTTCATCACCATAACGATGTTGGGGTCTTCGCCGTTGAGCAGGCCTTCGAGCATCGAGCTGGTCGCGTCGTTGGTTTCGCCGAGCTCGGACGCGACTTCGTCCCACGCCATGTCGCTGTTCACCCATGTCGCCTGATCCGTCAGCATCCGCTCGCCCTGGAAGCTGAGCCCCATGACGTCGGCGATCGTGTCGTACAGCGAGGGCGCAGCGTCGTCGTCCAGCGCCACCTCGTAGCGCAGATCCGCGTCAGCCCCTTCGCCGCCCAGTTCGCCGTCCGCGCCGTAGCTCGTGACCGCGGTGATCGCAGAGTGCTCATCGACCTCGACACGCACGGCTCGGCCCCACGCATCTTCCGACGCCACACGCAGCTTGCGCATCAACATCGCATCGAACACCGCCCCGTCGTCGGCAAGCAAGGCCGCCAAAGCGCCGGGCGCCTGGCCTGCATGCTCGGCGTAGCGCTCGACCATCGCGGACAAAAACTTCAACCGGCGGTCCGTCCGCATGGCCTTGTCCTCATCGCTGCCCGGCTCGATCTCCCCCTCGCCCGGCCCGCCGACACCTTCGTACAGCACCAAATCCTGGCCATCCAGGAAGTGCTGCAACGCCGTGTAGTACGCCTCGTCGCCAACGTGCACCGCACCGACCAGCACGATCGTCGGCCCCTCGCCATCGATCGGCGCGAGGAACCGCGTCGCGATGTCCAGCCGGATCACATCGCCTTCGGTCACGACGTTGCGCGTCCAAGGCCCGGAGGATTCAAAACCCTCGGCGTCCTGCGCGGCGGCGAGCGGGGCGAACAACGCGCCGGTCAGAGTCAAAGCGGTAAACGACTTCAAGGCAAGTGCTGGGGGCTTGGACAACGCGATAGCTCCGTGGGGTGCAAAGGGGGGGTGTTTACGATACTACGCCGCAGCCCCGTTTGGGTTGCAGCTTCGTAAGGATTTGCTTTCGGTTGCAGGCCGACCCGCTCATTGTGCGAGCAGGTCGTCGTCCGCGAGTGGAGGGGCGGTGGTCCGTCTGGGCCAAAGCCCCAGCAGGATCAACAGGGCACCCACCCCCGCGACCCAGGGCCGATGCTCACCGGTGGCGTAGGTCAGCAGCCGGGTCTGCCTCGGTCGCTCGGCGGGGGGCGGCGGCTGGATGTGCAGGTCGGGTCGGCTCAGCCAGTGCTCGATGCTGCCGTCGTCGATCCACAGGTCGGCCGCCTGGCGGATGGCGTCGGGGTCCGGGCTGTCGATGATCGCCGCGGGGTCCCGCGGGCCGGTCTGCGCGACGGTGGTCCCGACCGGCCGCAGGCGGAGCTCGGTCAGCGCCAGCCGCTCGATCAAGATCGGGTCGTCGTCAACCAAGGCCGTGTGGAACTGCTTGTACCGGCTGTGCTCCTCGGCCAGCGCCTGGGCACGGGTTTCGAGGATCCGCCGTTGGTCCTGCATATCCAGCGTCTCGAGATAGGCCGGGATCAGCCCCGCCGCCGCGATCGCCGCGACGCCCACGATGACGAACACCCAGCCCAGAAAACCGCCCACCACCGCATCGACCCGGCCCGGTGGCTTGGGGTCGCGGCCGGCGCGGTACTGCTCGTAGCTGGTGCGTGGACGGTCCATGGCGTACTAACCGTATCGGGCCGGCCCCCCGTTTGCAGCGAGTTTTTCACAACAGCGAAGCCGACCCATTCTATCCGTGGGCACGACGACCCACCCAACACCACCCCCAGCGGGTACGATACCCCGTTCGCCCCAACGCCCCGACCCACAGGCCCGCCCGTGCCCGAAATCCCACTCCAACAATTCGGCAAAGCCGCAAACACCGACGCCCCAAGCTGCAGCAGCGACCCCGACGCCGCCCAGGTCCTCCTGCCCGACACCGGCGACGCAGCGGAAGGCACCGGCGATGGGCCGAGTGTCTACCTCGAGACCTTCGGCTGCCAGATGAACGTCCTGGACAGCCAACTCGTCGTCAGCCAGCTCCGCGGGCTGGGCTACCGATTCATCGGCGACTGGAAACAGGCCGACGTCGTCCTCTACAACACCTGCTCCGTCCGCGAACAGGCAGAGAACAAAGTCTGGTCCCGTGTCGGTATCGTCGGCAAGCACAAGCAGGAACGTCCCGGCGTCGTGCTCGGCGTCATCGGGTGCATGGCCGAACGCGATGGCGTCGACATGACCAAGCGCTACCCGCAGATCGACCTGCTCTGCGGCCCCGGCGAACTCGACAAAGTCCCGCTCCTCATCGACAACGTATTCAAGACTCGCATCCCGGAGCAAGAAGACGAATCGCAAACAGATAGCCGGCGGCCTACGGACGCCGGTCGCGCGGCCAACCCGCTGCGAAACGGCAAGCCCCAAGTCGCCCTCCAAGGCAACACCCACCGCCGAAGCTCAACCCTCAGCGCCGCCAGCGACAAGCTCGAGCTCATCGACCTCTCGCGCAGCTTCAGCGCCGCCGACACCGAGCTCCCCGGCGAACATATCCCGGGCGCCGGCCGCAGCGCCTACGTCCGCATCACCCGCGGCTGCAACAAGCTGTGCACCTACTGCGTCGTCCCCAACACACGCGGCGCAGAAGTCCACCGCCACCCCGACCACATCGTCGACGAGTGCAAGAAGCTCGCCGATCAGGGCGTCATCGAAGTCACGCTGCTGGGGCAGACGGTCAATCACTACCACTACGACCAGAGCGCGGCGGTGCAAGTCGACGGCGTCTGGCAGCCCCAGGTCGGCACGGTCATCAGCCCCAACAAAGGCACCGGCGGCCCGTCGCCCACCTTCAACGACACGACCACCAGCTTCGCCGACCTGCTCTGGCGCATCCACGAAGAAGTCCCCGGCATTGAACGCCTGCGTTTTGTCACCTCGCTGCCACGCGACTTCGGCGACGACATCCTGCAAGTGATGCGCGACGCACCACGCATCTGCCGCTACCTCCACCTCCCCGTCCAGTCCGGCAGCAACCGCGTCCTCGCCAAGATGAACCGCGGCTACCGCGTCGAGCAGTACCGCGACCTCATCGACCGCGTCCGGCACTTCCTGCCCACCGCCACACTCGCCACCGACATCATCGTCGGCTTCCCCGGCGAGACCGAAGACGACTTCGACCAGACCGCCGACCTGATGCGCTACGCGAAGTACAAAAACAGCTTCATCTTCAAGTACTCCCCACGCCCCGGCACCACCGCCTACGACCGCATCCCCGACGACATCCCCGACGACGTCAAGCGCCGACGCAACAACACACTCCTCGCCCTCCAGTCCGAGCTGAGCAAAGAAATCCACGCCGGCTTCGTTGGCCAAACCGTCAGCGTCTTCGTCGAAGGCGTCAGCCAGAAAGTCCGCCGCGCCGCCGAACGCGAAAAAGGGGTCGGGAGTCTTTTTCCACCCGGCGTGAGCGGCACCCCGGAAGGCGATAGCGAGAAAAAGACTCCCGACCCCTTTTTCGTCACCCAGCTCTCCGGCCGAACCGACGGCGACCTCATCACCCTCTTCGAAGGCACCCCCGACCTCGTGGGCCAAATCGTCAACGTCAAAGTCACCGCCTCCGCCCCGCTCAGCTTGAGTGGGGAATTGCTCTGAATCGCCTTGCAGGTGTTGTGAGCCCCGGCAAGGCGACAATATGCGCAGCCGAACTGACAAATGGCGTCGGCGGCAGGATGTGTTGTACGTTTTAGCAGGGGTGGGTCGTATACTCCGATGACACACGCTTAGGCGTGCCCGCCTGGAAGATGGATTGCCCGATCGGGTCGACATGCTCTGCTTGAGGTGCCACACTTGTTGTGGTGTACCGTCCTGTGAGCCAAGATAAGGTGGCCGTTGTTGAGTTGTTACCGCCGAAATCCCTACGCATTTACACTCATTGAACTCCTTGTCGTGATCGCGATCATTGCAGGGCTGATCGGCCTGCTGTTGCCTGCGCTCAGCAGCGCGAATGAGTCGGCCAAGAACGCGCAGTGCAAATCCAACATCCGGCAGCTCGCCCAGGCGCAGAGCGCTTACATGGTCGACTACCAGCGCCACTCGCCGCTCTGGCTCGAACGCACCGGCCGGGTCAACGAGGACTTTCTCGAGTACCTCGGCGCCGACCTCGAAGACCTTAACGACCCCGCCTCCGTCATGAACTGTGTCAAGGTGACCCGGGCCGAGCTCGACCAGTACCGTATCGACCCGTACGTCGGCGTCGCGTCCTACGGCCTGAACCCCGGCATCGTCAGCACCCCGCACTGGAACTACGACCTGGACAAGGTGCCCGACGCGTCACGCTACATCCTGATCGCCGAGCAGCCCGTCGAGCAGTCGGACCTGGCCGTCACCGCCGACGGCATGACCCGGACGACACGCAACCCGATCAACGGCGGGTACTACTGGAACTACTACAGCAACCACACCCCCGAGCGCGGTTACCGCCACAAACTCAAGGGCGGCAACGCCGCGTTCAACGACGGCCACGTCGAGTTCCTCGACCCCGACGCCATGACCCTCACCGGCCGAGGCGGCGACCCGCAGGCGATCTCGAGCCTCGCCGAGCTGGAAGACTCCCGCTGGATCTGGTGGCTACCCAACGAGGAAGGCGTAGTCCCGATCGGCAGCTGCAGCTGCGGGCCGTAGGGGGCTGGGGAGCTTGCCAAGTGATCCCCCTTGCCAGGAGGACAGGTATACCTGGAACAGGGGGACAGGCATTCTTGCCTGTCGTTCGGCGACAGCCGAAACCGACCCTCATCAGGCCTTCGGCCTGTGACAGGCAGGAATGCCTGTCCCCCTTCGTGAGTTGGGGCTATGCCTCTCGCGGCAGGTTGTTGGTCACGAACGGGGATTGGCAGCCCGGTTCGACCAGCCCGGCCCTGTGCGGGTTCTCCAGTAGGTACCGCGCCTTTTCGAACATCTCATCTTCGGATCGCAGAATCCGATCGTGATACTCATCCTGCCAGAAGGTGCCCTGTGTCCCCCTGGCTTCGTTGACCTGTTTCGCCGAGACACCTTTGATGCCTTTCATCACGCGCGACAGAGTGTATCCGTCGCGCGGCCGAAAGATCAGATGGGCATGGTCCGGCATCACGACCGCCGCAACCAAGCGATAGAACTTTTCATCGCCTGCCACGAGATGATCCAGAACCAACTGCTGCTCTGACTCGGCCATCCGCCCGCGATAAACCCGGAACGTGACGAAGTACGTGCTGCCCGGCAAATCCCAGTGGGGCAGGTGTCTGCGCGTGCGTATGAGTTTCGGCCCGGTCATGCGAGAAGTGTAGCGACTTCCAATAGTAGGACAGGCATTCCTGCCTGTCGCAGGCCGCAGGCCTGATCGGGGGGTGGCAGATTTCGGCTGTCGCCGAACGACAGGCAGGAATGCCTGTCCCCCTGTCCTCGGAACAGATCGTGCACGCGCTGTACCGGATCGTTTACGCTCCGTAACCGATCGAATACGTGGCGTATCGGAACGATTACGCGGCGTTAGAGCAACTGGCGCGATTGCTCTCCATCTGTCATGATGTTGTTTTCAGGCATGGAGGCCTTGTTGATGACCTATTCGATGGACTTGCGTGAACGGGTGGTGGCGGCGGTCGAAGGGGGTGAGGCGATCGCTTCGGTGGCGCGGCGGTTCAGCGTGTCGCGG
>JBCCWH010000132.1:0-6467 GCA_039193915.1 Planctomycetota bacterium | reverse complement strand
CGGCAGCGCGGCGAAGTTTGTCGCGCAGGCCTTCGTCGGCGACGACCTGGACAACCAGTCGCTGCCGGGCGTCAAGATCAACGTCGTCATGGGCCGCCACGCCGGGTTCCTCACGGCCGCGTCGGTCCTCGGGCGTCGGCCCGGCACCGACGACGGGCCGCACCT
The DNA here is from genome assembly GCA_039193915.1 of Planctomycetota bacterium. Lineage (GTDB taxonomy): Bacteria > Planctomycetota > Phycisphaerae > Phycisphaerales > Phycisphaeraceae > JAHQVV01. The sequence continues at coordinate 6,302 of JBCCWH010000132.1, read as the reverse complement.
GGTCTATGTCCCCGAAGCCGCGTTTGATGCGGACAAGTTCGTCGCCGATGTCGCGCGGGTCAGCGACCGGATCGGCCGATGCGTCGTCGCGGTGAGCGAGGGTATCCACGACAAGGATGGCACACCCATGGCCGCCAAGCTCGCCGAGATGCAGGGCCACCGCGTCGAACGCGATGCGCACGGCAACGTCCAGCTCTCCGGCAGCGGTGCGCTGGCCGACTTCCTAGGCCAGGCCGTCAAGGACTACATGGGCCGACGCACCCGCGTCCGCGCCGACACGTTCGGCTACCTCCAGCGCAGCTACGCCGGCATCGCCAGCGAGGTCGACCAGCGCGAGGCCCGCCTCGCCGGGCGCAAGGCCGCCGAACTCGCCACCTCCGGCATCAAGCACGGCTCGATCGCCATCCAGCGCGTGCCCGGCGACGACTATCAGGTCGAGTACAACCGCATCGAGCTCGCCGACGTCGCCGCCAAGACCAAGCACCTGCCCGAGGAGTGGATCGAGAACGGCAACAACATCGGCCAGGGTTTCATCGACTACGCGCTCCCGCTGGTCGGTGAGCTGCCGGTGGTCGAGCGCGTGTAGACGCTGCCTGGCTAACTCTGTCTCGCTTGTTGCGGTGTGCCGCCCTTATGCCTGATGGGCGTGGGGCGGCTTTGTTACGGGGCTCGTTGCGGCCTGCCGGTGTTGGCCCCGCGTTTGCGAGTGTTTTTGCAAAGGCCTGTATCCGCCAGCGATATCTTGGGGTAACATAGGCCGAGTCTCTTCGGCAGCGTTTCTGTGTTTTCTGGTGGACCGCCGATCCACGCTCTCTGGGCCACAACATGAATCCACCGGAACAGATCGGCGCAGCGGATGCATGCGATTCGGTGATCTCGGGGCTTCGGTCGCGCATCATCGGGGCGATGGTGGCCAGGCAGGTTGTGTTGTGGCTGACTGGGTTCTTCTTTCTCTGCGGTGTTGTGGTCATCGTGGTCCGTCAGGCCGGTTGGGCGGGGCGGCCGGTGTTGTTCTGGGCGCTGTTGGGTGCGGTCCCGGCGATGGCCGTCGGTGTTTGGATGGGGCTGCGCCGCCTTCCCACGCGTGCCACGGTCCGGGCTTTGATCGATCAGCACAACGGGTGCGGCGGCCTATTGGTCGCGCGGGGTGAGGCCGATACCGGCTTGTGGGAGCACAAGGTCGGCTCGCTCTCGAGGCTGGGTGTCCGCTGGAAGTGTGGCCCGGCTGTGAGTGCGTTGTTCGTCGGGCTGCTATTTGTGGCCGGCGCGTACGCGGTGCCCGACGGCTTGGTTGCGTCTCCTTCGACGCGGATGGATGTGTCCCGGCAGGTCAACGCGTTGAATGAGCAGATCGATCTGCTTGAGGTAGAGCAGGTCATCGAGGAGGCCGAGGCCCGGGACCTGCGAGAGCGCCTAGACGAGGTCGGCGAGCAGGCCCGTGGGCAGGATCCCGCCAAGACGTGGGAGGCGATGGACCACCTCAACGAGCTTGTCGGGCGTGAGGCGGACGAGGCCGCGGAGCAGGCCCTGCGTTTGTCGCAGCAACTCCAGGAGGCGCGCACGCTGGAGGACGCGATCGCACGGGGGGCAGACGGGATGGACCCACAGCTTCGTCAGGAGGCGATGGCTGAGCTGGCCGAGCAGTTGGAGGTGCTTGGGGAGTTGTCGGCGCAGATGTCGCTGGACTCGCTCGATGAGGCATTGCTGGAGCAGTTGGCTGAGCAGGCACGGGAGATGGGGCTGGATGCGCAGCAGGCCGGCGAGTTGGCGGAGATGCTTGCCGGTCAGCAGGAGAAGCTGGAAGCGATGATGGAGCAGCTCGCGGATGCGGGCCTGATCGATCCGCGGCAACTGGAGGAGATGCTGGCTGCCGGCGAGATTGATGGGGAAGGGCTCATGGAGTTCCTGGCCCAGCAGGCGGGTGAGGATTCTGAAGAGATGGATGCGCTACTCCGGTCGTGTTGTGCAGGCCGGGGCGGTACCGAGCAAGGTGAGGGGGATACCGACATGACCTGGCGTGACCCTGCGTCTGAGGATGGGGCTGGGTTCTCGCCCGAGGTTTTGCCGCCGGCGTCGCTGGAGTCGATGCTCGACAGCCACGCGATGGGCGCCAGCCAGCGTGACCCGGAGACGGATACGGAGGCGTCGGGCTCGGCCGGCGGCGCCCTCGATGGTGCGCAGGCCGGCGGCGGTGGCGGCACGACGCAGCAGGTCCTGCCGCGTCACCGGCAGGCGGTACGTGACTACTTTGACCGCGGGGATTCGGACGATGCGCCGCCTGCGACGCCGGACGAATAGCCTTTTTATGTAGAGCAATATGGCAGAACAGAAAACCACACAGGCCTTGCTTACGCCCGAAGAACTGGAGCCCGCGACGTCACTGGCTCGGCGGGTACTCGAGGCGATGGACACGATCCTGCTGGGCCAGCACGAGTTGCACCGGATGGTGCTGGTCGGCATCCTCAGCCGAGGGCACATCCTGCTGGAAGGGATGCCGGGGGTGGGCAAGACCGCGATGATCAATGCGCTGGGGCAGTTGATGTCGCTCCAGTTTCAGCGGGTGCAGTTCACGCCGGACCTGATGCCCGGCGATATCGTGGGCTCATCGATCTTGCGTGAAGAGGACGGCGGCAAGCGCCAGATGGTGTTTGAGCCCGGGCCGATCTTCACCAACATCCTCTTGGCCGACGAGATCAACCGGGCTTCGCCCAAGACGCAGTCGGCGATGCTTGAGGCGATGCAGGAGCACCGGGTCACGACCCTGGGCACGACACGTGATCTCCCCTTCCCGTTTTTCGTGCTGGCTTCGCAGAACCCGGTGGACCTGGAGGGGACGTACCCGCTGCCCGAGGCGCAGCTCGACCGGTTTTTGTTCAAGCTGCAGGTGGGCCAGCCCGGGCCGGGCGTGCTCGAAGACATCCTGACCAGCCGTCGGCGCGGGCAGCCGCCGGTGCCCGAGGCGATCGTGGATCCGGCGGGTATCGAGCTTCTGTTCTCCGCGATGGACCGGATTTTCCTGCCCCGCCCGGTCGCGTCGTACATCGCCCGGCTGGTGTCGTGCACACTGCCGACCGATGACGCCGCCCCGGCGGACTTCAAGACGTATGTCAGCTACGGCGCCTCGCCCCGAGCGGCGATCGCCATCGGCGAGTCGGCGCGGGCCAACGCCCTGATCGCCGGTCGGCCGACGGCCGGGTTTGAAGACGTGCGTGCGGTGGCCCCGGCGGTGCTCAATCACCGTATCATCCTCAACCATCAGGCCCGGTTCGACAATGTCGATTCGTTACAACTGGTGGCCCGGCTGCTCGATGCGGTAGACGCCTCGGGCCTGGACCTGCCGTCAGGCATCGAAGTTTCTTCTTAGTCTGTGTCTCGTGGCTTCCGAGGGCATCCTCGTCATGGCGAAACATATCGTTCGGTCTCGTTTTTGGGCATCTGTTCATCCTCCCGAGGTGCTGGGGTGTTTGTCATTGCATCGCGGGGTGGGTCGTTGGCTCGCCCTTGCGGTCGCGTGCTTCGGGGCGCTATTGTCGGCCGAGGCTGCGCAGGCGCGTGCCTATGGCGACCTGGACATTACCGTGCAGGCACCGGGCACCACCTCAACGTCGATGGGCTACGCCGAGTACCTGGTGACGGTCCGCAATACCTCGACCAGCACCGCGCGGCGCGTGACCCTCGAGATCCCCAACAGCCGATGGGGCACCTCGTGGGGCCAGAGCATCAGCCGCATCAGCCGGAGTGTTGAAGTCCCGGCGGGTTCGACGGTCGAGGTCCCCCTGCTCCAGCCCGCGCTAGCGGTGAACGGCGACGGGCTGCGCGTCACGATCGACGGCGAAAGGCAGGAGGACTGGCTGCCGCTTGAGGTCGGTCTCCACGGGGGCTGGGATGTGTACTACGGCGACATCCAGGCCGGGCTGTTTTGCAGCCAGTCGATCCGTGGCGATGTGATTGACAGCCTGAGGTCCGGCTTGGAAGACGGCGCGATGAGCGGCAGCTACCACTCGACTCACTTTACGCTGGAACGCTCGGAGTTGGCGATCGACCAGTGGAGCCCGCGCTGGTTGGCGTACACGCGTTACTCGGCGGTCGTGATTGCGAATAGCGACCTGGCGGCGATGCCCCAGCCCGTGCGTGAGGCGATCGACCGCTACGTCCACTGCGGCGGCACCCTGGTTGTCCTCGGCGAGGTCGATACCCCCGACGCCTGGGGGCCGGCCAACCCGATCCAGAGGCGTTCCAGCGGGGCGGGCGTGGGCGAGATACAGGGCGCATCGCTCTACGCGTTCGGGCTCGGGCAGTGTCTGGTCATGTCCGGCGATCACTATGCAGATTGGGATTATGACGACTGGGATTCGGTGGTGGCGCTGCTTGACCCCGGCCTTTCGTTCGGGAGTTACCCCGCTTCGCCCGAGGAGGCGAACAGTGCTTTCCCGGTCGTCGAGGATCAGGGCGTCCCCGTCCGCGGGCTGCTCATCATGATGGTGTTGTTCGCCATCATCATCGGGCCGGTGAACCTGATCGTGCTGCACCGCCTTCGGCGTCGGCTTTGGACGCTGTGGACGGTGCCCGCGATGTCGCTGCTGTTTTCGGCGACGGTGTTCGGCTACGCGATACTCAGCGAGGGCTGGGGCGCGGTCGGCCGCAGCGCAAGCGTGACGCTGCTCGATGAAAACACGATGCAGGCCAGCACCATCGGGCTGCAAGGGTTTTACGCGCCGCTGACGCCAAGCGACGGCCTGCACTTTGAACGCAACACCGAGGTCTCCGCCCAGATCGCCGAAGACTACGGCTACAGCCGATCCGGCTCTTCCACTCGCACCATCGACTGGACCCACGACCAGCACCTGGCCAATGGCTGGGTCTCGGCCCGCGTCCCGGCCCACTTCCAGATACGCAAAAGCGAAACCCGGCGCGAACGCCTCGAACTCACACGCAACGAGGACGGGAGCTACACGGTGGTCAACGGCCTGGGCGCCGCGATCATCAGCCTGACCGTCGCGGATACCGCGGGGCACACCTACACCGCCGGGCCGATCCCGGCGGGGGGGAGCGGCACCTTGGTGAAGGACGTCGGCTTGCCGGGCGAACCCGATGGGCGGACGGTCCTGGAGCAACTACGGTGGGGCGGTTCTTGGGGTGGGGTCCAGCGACTGACCGACGGCAGCCATCGGAACCTGCGGGTCGGCCCGGGGACGTACTACGCCGTGCTTGAAGGCACGCCCTTCATGGAGATCGGGCTGGACAACTTGAGCGAACACCGCAGCACCTCCGCGGTCATCGGCCTGATGCGGGAGCCTATCGATGGAAATTAGGATCGACCGCCTGTACAAGACGTTTGGGAAGACGGTCGCGGTCGACGATCTCTCTTTCTCGTTTGGTTCCGGCCAGATCTTTGCGTTTGTCGGCCCCAACGGCGCGGGCAAGACCACGACGATGCGGATCCTCGCGTCGCTCGATGAACCGACCCGTGGCCGGTGCACGATCGACGGCATCTCAGTGGTCGAGGAGCCCGAGAAATCCCGCAAGTACATCGGCTACATGCCCGACAACCTGCCGGCCCACCGGGACCTGAATGTCCACGAGTACCTGAACTTTTTTGCTCGGGCCTACGGCCTGCGCGGGCGAAAACGCACCGGGATGGTGGAGCAGATCGAGTCGTTCACCAACCTGACAGGGATCCGTGAGAAGGCCTTGCGCGCGTTATCCAAAGGGATGAAGCAGCGAGTCAGTTTGGCTCGGGCACTGATCCACGACCCGCCGCTGCTGATTATGGATGAGCCCGCGGCGGGCCTCGACCCGCGGGCACGCATCGAGCTCCGCGAGCTGCTCAAGGCCTTGTCGGCGCAGGGCAAGGCGGTGCTGATCAGTTCGCACATCCTGACGGAGCTGGCCGAGGTCTGCGACGGCGCAGTCATCATCGAGCGTGGCAAGCTGCTGCGTGCCGGGACGATGGAGGATATCTACAACCACGGCAAGTCCGACGAACACCCGCATCAGCGGATCGCCATCCGGACCAAGGACGACAACGAGCGTTTGTACAAGGCGTTGCTCGAGACGCCCGGCGTCGACAAGGCGACGCTCGCGGGCAACCACGTCGAGGCGGAAGTCTCCGGGGACGAGGACGACTGCTGCGACCTGCTGGCGAAGCTGCTTCAGGACGGGCACCGGATCATGGAGTTCAAGCAGGTTGAGGCCGACCTGGAGCAGTTGTTTATGAATATCACCCGCGGGGAGGTGCAGTGATGGCGAAGCTCGCTTTGGTCCGGAGTGTCGTCGGGGCGATCCACGATCGGGTTCATCCG
>JBCCWH010000131.1:0-6914 GCA_039193915.1 Planctomycetota bacterium | reverse complement strand
TCGGCATCGTGGTCGACCGCGCCCGCGGCTGCCCGGTGCTGATGGGCTCGGCCGAGGGCGGCATGGACATCGAAGAGGTCGCCGCCAAGACCCCCGAGAAGATCATCAAGGAGCCGATCGACCCCGAGACCGGGCTGCAGCCCTACCAGGCGCGCAAGGTCGCGTTCGCCATGGGCTTTGAGGGCAAGCAGGTCGGCCAGGCCGTCAAGGTCCTGATGAACCTGTCCAAGCTGTTCCTTGGCACCGACGCCTCCCTCGTCGAGATCAACCCGCTCATCGTCACCCCCAAGTCCGACGACCACCCCGATGGGCAGGTGCTCGCGATCGACGCGAAGATCGACTTCGACGACAACGCGATGTTCCGCCACAAGGACCTGCAGGAGCTCGAAGACCCGGCCGAGGTCGACGCGTCCGAAGCACACGCCGCGAAGTTCGGCCTGAGCTACATCAACCTCGACGGCAACATCGGCTGCCTGGTTAACGGGGCCGGCCTCGCCATGGCCACCATGGACATCATCAAGCTCCACGGCGGCGAGCCCGCCAACTTCCTCGACGTCGGCGGCAGCGCCACCGAAGAAGCCGTCACCGAGGCCTTCCGCATCATCCTCAAGGACGACAACGTCAAGGGCATCCTCGTCAACATCTTCGGCGGCATAGCCAAGTGCGACATCATCGCCAACGCCATCGTCTCCGCCGCCAAGGAAGTCGGCTTCGACGTCCCGCTGGTCGTCCGCCTCGAAGGCACCAACGTCGAAGCCGCCCGCGAGATCCTCGAAAAAGCCAAGGGCGACATCCCCACCATGACCGTCGGCCACGACCTCACCGACGCGGCCAAAAAGATCACCGACGCCATCGCGGCGTGACGAGTTGTTAGGGCCTAGGGCTTAGGGCCTAGGAAGAACAGTATCCCTAACCCACCCTAGGCCCTAAGCCCTAGGCCCTAGCTACTATCCCATGAAACCCGAACCCCTCCTCGCCGAACTCAACCGCCTGCGCAAGGACCTGAGCGAAGACCCCACCGATATCGAGTGGCTCACGCTCCAGCACGCGTTCATCTTCATCAGCTACAAGCACGCCGAGTTCGGCGAGTATGTCAAAGAAGCCACCGAACGCGGGGAGTTCAAGGAATACGAAGAGGCGGATCAGATCTAAGCGGCCCTAAGCTATCGAACTCGACTCAACTGCTGGACTGGTTGCTTAAGCAACCAGTCCATGCCTTTAACCGCTCCCGCATCACCGCGACCGCGTCCGCGCTCTCGTCGATCAAAACAGCGCTCCGCCCGTGCTTCAGCGCCGCCTCTCCCGTCGTCCCGCTGCCCGCGAAGAAGTCGAGCACCTGATCGCCGGGCTTGCTGTGGACCTTGATGATCCGTTCCAGCACGCCCAGTGGCTTCTGCGTTGGGTAGCCCGTCTTTTCCTTGCCGTTGGGGCTCACGATCGTGTGCCACCACACGTCCGTCGGTGTCTTGCCCCGCGCCGCCTTCTCCGGCGTGACCAGCCCGGGGGCCATGTACGGGATGCGGTCCATCGCGTCGTAGTCAAATGTGTACCGCTTTGGGTCCTTGGCATACCACAGGAAGTTGTCGTGCTTGGCGGGCCAACGCGACTTGCTCCGCCCGCCGTAGTCGTAGGCCCAGATGATCTCGTTGATAAACGACGCCCGGCCGAAGATGCCGTCCAGCATCACCTTCGCGTAGTGCACCTCGCGGTAGTCCAGGTGCAGGAAGAAGCTCCCGTCATCCGTCAGCAAGCGGTACGCCTCATGCAGGCGAGGCTCCAGGAACGCGCAGAAGTCATCGAACGAGTCGCTGTAGGACTGCCGCCCCACTTCCTCGCTGCGGTAGCGCTTGCCTTTGAACCCGACCCGGTCGCCCTCGTCGTCGCGCACGGTCTTGATCTGTGTCCGTGCCTGGGTCTTGCCGGTATTGAACGGCGGGTCGATGTAGATCAGGTCAAACGATGCGTCGGGCAGCGTTGGCAGCACGGCGAGGTTGTCGCCGTGGTGGATGGTGAGGGTGGGCTGGACATCAGTCATGTGATGGGATGATACGTCACAACCAACGGGTGCCACACTGCGAAGCTGTGTGCAGGCCTTGCGGAACGGTGGTGATGATTCGCACATAGCTGCGCTATGTGGCACCCGCGGAGCCCGTACCGGCCGCGAGCCCTGTCTTCCCCCCAACCTCGTCCACGTCGATCAGCCCGTCGCGCAGGCGGATCACACGCTCGCAGCGGTCGGCCATCGCGGGGTCGTGGGTGACCATGACGATCGTCAAGCCCTGGGCATGCAGTTCATCAAACAGTGCGAGGATCGTGTCGCCGGTCTTCGTGTCGAGGTTCCCCGTCGGCTCGTCGGCCAGCAGGATGCTCGGCTCGTTCACCAGCGCCCGCGCGATCGCGACGCGTTGCATCTGCCCGCCCGAGAGCTGCCCGGGCCGGTGCGTCATGCGGTCGCTGAGCTCGACACGCTCAAGCACCGCCGCCGCACGGCGGGTACGTTCCCCGCGGGGGATGCCCTGATAGAACAGCGGCACCGCGACGTTCTCCTGCACCGTGAGCTGCGGGATCAGGTTGAACGCCTGGAACACAAAACCCAGATGCCGACCACGGGCCTTGGAGAGCTCCGTATCCTCCATCCCCGCGACGTCCTGCCCCCCCAACAGGTACTTACCCCCCGTCGGCCGGTCGAGGCAGCCGATCACGTTCATCAGCGTCGACTTGCCCGAGCCCGACGGCCCCATGATCGAGAGGTACTGCCCCTTAGGCAGGTCCAGATCGATCCCACGCAAGGCATGCACCGGCGGCGCGGCCTTGTGTTTCTGGTAGACCTTCGTCACCCCGATGATCTGCGCGACGAGTTCACTCATGCACTTAGTTTACGCCACGGCGTTGCGAGAGGTTCGCGGGAGCGATTCAACGCAGACAGCGCGGCGGACTAGTCCGCCTCGCCACGGGGGATCTCCGAGCCGTGCGGGTCCTGGTCCGGGCCGCCGAGCGCTTCGTCGAGTGCGTCGCTGAGCTCGTGCGCGTGTTCGAGACGCTCGGCCGAGGCGTGGACCTGCTCGGCGGTAAGCCCCGCCTCGGCGACGAGGTAGGTTTCCCAAAGCCGGTGAGCCCGGACCAGTTGCTCAGCGTGGGATCGGCCCGCGTCGGTCAAGACCGGTTCACCCGCCGACTGGCTGTCGAAACGCACTAGCATTTCCGCAGCCAGGCGATTCAGCGTCCCCTGTACCGCGCGGCGGTTGAGGCCGGTTTCCGCACCGATCGGTTCGATGTGGTCTGGGACAAGCCGGTCGGGCGGCAGGCGGTAGAGCGCCTTGAGCACGTCTTCCGCCGCGACGTGACGCGCGAGCCGTAAGCGACGCAGCCGGTCGAACACCCAGCCGTGGTTCGGGCTGAACAGGACCGACAGTGCGAAGATGCCGCCCGCGACAAGCACCATCGCCGGGCCTGTTGGGGAATTGAATACGAACGCGACCGACATGCCGATACCCGCCGAGAGCGCGCCGAACAACGCCGAGAGGATGAGCATCACATTGAAGCGGTTCGTGAGTTGGTACGCAGCGCTGGCGGGGGTGATGACCATGGCGACCACAAGGATGACCCCCGTGGTCTTCAGCCCAGCCACAACCGTCACGGACAAGAGCCCCATCAAGAGGTAATGGGTCAACACCACCGACACCCCCATCGCCGCGGCGACCGTGGGGTCGAAGCTGATCAGCTTCAGGCGGTGATACATCAGCACCACCGCACCGATCACAACCGGGCAGATGATCGCCATCATCCAGAGCTCACCGGAGCCGATCGCCATCGGCTCGCCGAACAGGAAACAGCCCAGGTCGAAGTGCGTCGAACTCTCAAGCCCGCTAAGCAGCACAATCCCGATCGCAAACATCGCGGTAAACACGATGCCGATCGACGAATCCTCTTTGGTTCGGCTGGTGCGGACGACGAGCGAGATCAAGACTGTCGTCAGGATGCCGGAGATCGTGGCACCAATCAGCAGCGGAACAGGCTGAGTATCGCCAGTGAATAGGAACGCGAGCACGACACCGGGCAAGACCGCGTGCGACAGCGCATCGCCGATGAGCGCCATCCGCCGCAGGACCACGAAGCTGCCCAGTAGCCCGCAGGTCAACCCCACGAGCATCGTGCAAAGCGTCTGCGTCAGCCAGCGCATCGTCCAGGGCTCGAGCGCCTGGTCCGGGCTAATCTGGAGTAGTGCGATCAAGGTGGGGGTCACGGTTCATGCTCCGACGCCGCAGCGTCTCGTCGGCCTGGTCGAGCAGCGACAGCCGCCCGCCATAGGTCGCGCGCAGGTTGTCATCACTCACGGTTTCGCTCGGCGGGCCGTAGGCCACGACGCGCTGGTTCAGCATCAGGACGCGGTCAAACCGCTCGAGGATCGACAGGTCGTGATTCACGACGATGACGGTCTTGCCCAGATCGCGGATGTCGTCGATCAGCGCGAAGATCGCCTGCTCCGACGCCGCATCCACCCCGGCAAACGGCTCGTCGAGCAGAAGCAACTCTGCCTCCTGGCACAGCGCCCGCGCGAGGAACACACGCCGCTGCTGCCCGCCCGAGAGTTGGCGGATATGACGCGAGGCGAACGGCGACATCCCGACCTGCTCGAGCGCCCGCGCGGCCGACTGCCTGTCGCCCTTGCGCGGCCAACCCAGCGGGCCCGACAACGCACGCCCCATCATCACCACATCAAACACCGTCACCGGAAAGTCCCAGTCCACCGACTCGGTCTGCGGCACATATGCCACCCGGCGGCGCTGCGATCGCACCGACCCGTCAAACAAACGCACCTGGCCGTAGTCCGGCTGGATCAGCCCGAGCATGCACTTGAGCAGCGTGCTCTTCCCCGCGCCGTTGGGGCCGATCACTCCGATCATCTCACCCGAATGCACCGAGAACGACACCGACCGCAGCACCGGCCGGGCGTCGTACGCAACAGTCAGCCCCTCGGTCTCGACGACCGCTGGCGGTTGCCTATCGGGTTGTGGCTCGGGTCTAAACATGGTGGCTCGTTGCGATGGCCGGGCGCTAGCGCAGCGCCTCGACCATCGTCGTCGTGTTGTGACGGATCATCCCGATGTACGTCCCCGCTTCGGTCCCCTGCTCGCCTAGCGAATCGCTGTACAGCGAGCCGCCGACGCGGATGCCCGTCGACTCGGCGACCTGTTCGACCAGATCGTTGAGCGACTGGACGACCGAGGTCTCGTGAAACACCGCCTTGATTCCGCGGTCGCGGACCAGCGCTTCGAGCCGCTGGATATCACGCGGACTCGCCTGCTGTTCCGTGCTGATGCCGACGACGCCGTGCACCTCGATGCCGTACGCCCGGCCGAAGTAGTTGAACGCGTCGTGGCTCGTGATAATGACCCGCTGCGCCTCGGGCACCGTCGCGAACTTCTCTCGCACCCACGCATCCAACTCATCAAGCTCCGCGAGGTAGGCCTCGGCCCGCTCGCGATAACCGGCGGCGTTGTCCGGGTCCGCCTCAACCAGCGCGTCGCGGATGCCCTCGACGTACCGCTTGAAGATCATCACATCCATCCAGCAGTGCGGGTCTGCGGCGCCCTCGGCCCCCTCCTGCTCGTTGATCGGCGTGATCCCCTCTTGCTCCGCGAGCACCGCGACGAGGCCGGTGGCCTTGTTCTCGACGATGTGGCCCAGCGTCGCTTCCAGGTGCAGCCCGTTGGTGAGCACGACGTCGGCCTCGGCGATCGCGGTCGCGTCGGCGGGCTTCGCGCGGTAGATGTGCGGGTCTTCGCCGTCCCGCATCAGGCATACGACCTCGGCATCGTCACCCGCAAGGACGCGTGCGGCGTCTGCGATCATCGTCGTCGTCGCGACCACCGTGATCTTCCCGTTCGGCTCGGACTGCTCCGCCCCACAGCCGGATAGCCCGGCCCATGTAAACACACAAAACAACCCAGCTACAACCACTTGTTTGAGGGTGTCCATACCGATGCGCCTCATTCCGATACCTCTATTATTTTGAATAGTCAAAGTTTGAATCTCGGTATATCATAAGAGCATCTATGAGCATGTCAAGGAATCCCGATGGCCCCCTCAACCACGACGCAGAACTACCTCAAAGCCGTATACCAGCTCCAGCAGCGGCAGGACGGCCGAGGGCCTGTACCGATGGGCCAACTCGCACAAGCCATCGGCATCACACCCGGCACGGCGACGACGATGGTCAAACGCTTCGCCGACGACGGCCTGCTCGACTACACACCACGTAAGGGTGTCCGGCTCACCCCACGCGGCCGAAAGCTCGCCCTGGCCGTGCTTCGTCGGCACCGCATCATCGAGACCTTCCTGGTGCAGGTGCTCGGGCTCGACTGGGCCGAGGTCCATGAAGAGGCCGAGGTCCTTGAGCACGCGGTCTCCGAAAAAGTGCTCGACAAGCTCGATGCCTACTTGGGCCACCCCACCGCCGACCCGCACGGCTCGCCGATCCCCCCCGCACCCGGGTCCGGGCCGATGCGCACCATCGAGATGCGACCGCTCACCAGTTGCGAGTCAGGCCAAAGCGTTACCGTCGGCCGACTGCTCGACACGCTGCCCCGCTTCCTCCAGTTCGCCGAGCGCAACGGACTCACCCCCGGCACCCGGCTGACCGTCATCGACAACGACCCCGCCGCCGACGCGGTCACCGTCAAGGTCGGCCGATCGGCACCGACCACCCTCGGCAGCGCCGCCGCGGGCAAGGTGCTGGTCACGGGAGAGTAAATCCACCTGCCGCCATCAAAGACATCACACGAACAGCCGGCGGCCTACGAACGCCGGTCCCATCAGCCGTAGGGTGGGTGGAGCGAGTCCGCGAGCGATACCCACCGCGATGAAACAAACCCATTGGCAGCGCCCGGTGGGTTTCGGTCGCGGACTCCCTC
>JBCCWH010000130.1:0-6991 GCA_039193915.1 Planctomycetota bacterium | reverse complement strand
GTTCCGGGGGTGCCCCCGGCGTGGAAGCGGCAGTTCCCGGTGTTCGGCGCGGTGAGCGGGACGGTGGCGTGCATGGGCGCGATGGAGGCGGTCAAGCTGCTGTCGGGCATCGGCGAGCCGTTGATCGGGCGGATGGTCCGGCTGAACCTGCGGGAGATGAAGTTCCGTACGGTGAAGACCTACGCCGACCCGCATTGTGTGGTGTGTGGAAACGGGTGAGCGGTTTGTTTGTCGCCAACTGGCGCTCGAGTATTGCTGGCTAGGTGGCGCGTTGGGCCATCCCTTTCTGGGACGCCGGGTCTTGGGTATGCTGGGCGCGTCTATTCAGGAGTTTGACTATGGCTCGATCGATCTATCTGCTGGTTGTTTTGCTGTTTCTTTGCCCGTGTGCGCCGATGCATGCGCAAGCGGAGGTGGACCCGGACGCGCCGCCGCGGTTTAACGGCACGCCGGTGTACGTGAGTGCCTCGGGTGGTGAGCGGATCGGTGGGACCAGCGCGGTGCCGACCGAGGTCCCGCCGCCGAGTGTCTCGCCTTCTGGCGTGACACCCGAGGAGATCGAGCAGGGCGTGTTTGATCCGGGCGACACGCTTGAGCTGCTGATGGCTTGGCGGTACACGCATCAGACCAACACGGCGGTGTTCGGGCTGTGGGAGCGCGGCGCGTACGAGACGGTCGATGTCCATTTTCTGCTGCGGGTGGGTGTCGGCGGGCTCGGGGGTGCGGTCGCGCTGTTGCCGACGGATGGCTTCGGCGTCACCGGGCCGATCGGGTCGTTGCCCGAGGGGTTTGCGTGGGATGAACCCAACCTGCCGGGCACGTTGGCGGTGGCGTTTGATACGCACAACCCCGCGTCGGGCAACTGGTTCAACGCGATGGGGAATATCTATGATCGCCCGCAGCGTGAGGTGTCACTGCATTTCGACGGGGTCGAGGTCGCGAACGTGCTGAGCGAGGTCGACTTTGCCGTGGGGATTGAGGGCGAGGAAGACGAGGCCGAGGGGTTCCACGCCGTGCACCTGCGTGTTGAGCATGTGGTCGGTGGCGGCTATGTGACTGTGTGGGTTGATGATCAGGCCGTGATTGATCGGCGGTTTGTGGCGGAGTTGATGCCTTACGAGCACCGCCTGGGGTTTGGGGCGAGCAGCACGGAGTTCGCCGCGCCGTTTGATATCCGCGCAGTTGCGTACGAGGTTGGTGCGTCGGCCCAGGAGCGCGCCGAGCCGACGCGGGCGACACTCATTGATCAGGCGGTGGTCCACGCGGGCAACCGCGAGCCGAGGTCGCAGGCCGAGCTGCCGACGATCGACCCCGCACAGACCGGGCGGATCATCGCGACGCTGACGCTCGAGCCCGGCCCGGGCGGGTGCGACCCGTGGGACAAGAAGGGCGCGGTGTATGTCTTCGACGCCGCGGGCGAGCGCTTCGAGCTGCTGCGTTTTATCACGCCGTACGGCCGACCTTATGAATGGAAGGTTGATGTCACCGACTACGCGACACTGCTGTCGGGTGAGATCACCGCCGGTTTGTTTGTGGACACATGGATGTCCGGCGAGACCCCGGAGACGACGCCGGGCTGGACGGTGAGTGTGACGCTCGACTACTACGCCGGGACGCCCGAACGAGAGGTGGTCGCGATTGAGAACCTTTGGACCGGCGAGCCGGAGTACGGCAACCCGGCGGCACCGATGCAGGCCTTCTTCGCCGACAAGACGCTGACACTGCCCGAGGGCGCGACCGGAGGTTTCGTCCGGCTGATGGTGACGGGGCACGGCATGCACCCCGCGACGTACAACGCCGGGGAGTTTATGCCCGCCGACCGGACGCTGGTGATCAACAACACCGAACGTCATGGCAATCTGCTCTGGCGCGATGACTGCTACCTGAACCCATGCCGGCCACAGGGCGGGACCTGGAAGTTCGACCGTGCCGGCTGGGCCCCTGGGGCGATGGTCGAGCCTTGGGAGGTCGGGTTGGGTGAGGCGTTTTCGGAGGGGCCTGAGGCGACGCTGGGCTATGTCCCGATGGCGTATGAGAACCTGGCCCGGGACGAGGCGACCGCGACGCACTGGGTCGAATCGCAGGTGTTCTACACGCGATAGGGGCCTTTCAGGGCCTTTGGGCCGATTTTATCGGGTGCATGGCGGTAAGCTGGGCACTTTGTGGTCCTGGGTCCGCTTTGACGGGCGTCCGGGCGAATAGAATCCGAAGAAATTGCCATTGCCGATGAAATGGTGAGGGGTTTTTCAGCGTTAGTCTCTATGGAGACGGCGATTGTCCCGGTACAATCTCGGGGTTGCAGTTGTTTATGCAGTGGACCGCCGACATCTCGACCGCGCAGACCAGCGCCACGCCTGCGTCGCAGTTGTGGTGGTGGGAGACGCTGACCAGTGGCCCGGCCGTGACCTGCCTCGCGATCGCGGGGGTCTGTGTGGTGCTGTTGGTTGTGATGGGGTGGCGTCTGCGTCGGCTTTCTCCCGCCCGGGCGCGTGGACGCCGAACGCGCGAGTCCGGGGTCGCGACGATCGAGTTTGTGCTGGTCGCGCCGTTTCTTTTGACGGTGACGCTGATCCTGATCCAGACGATGCTCGTCTTCACTGGGCTTTTTTATGTCAACTACTCGGCCTACGCGGCCGCGCGGTCGGCGATCGTGTACATCCCCGCGGACATCGGCGCGGATGGGCCCAATGTCTTGACGCCGATTGAGGGTGGGTTCAAGTTTGACCGCATCCGGTCAGCCGCGATCATCGCCGTCATGCCGGTGTCTGGGCAGGAGCAGGGCGATCTGCAGGCGGCATCGGCGTTGGTCCAAGGGCTCAACCGCTACTACGGCGCACGCGGGCAGACTGCGCCGGGCTGGGTCAACAACCTCGCAGAGGGCCGGCTGAACTACGCCGCCTCGCACACGACGGTCACGATGCAGTCGCTCCAGACGCTGGGGGACGGGACCGTGATCTTCAGCGATATCACGGACCAGGTGACGTTTGGCCCGAAGGAAGCCATCGGGGTGCAGGTGCGTCATGAGTTTGCCCTGACGGTGCCGGTCGCGTCGCAGCTCTTCATGCTTTCGGGCAGGCAGAGCGACGGTGCCAACTCGGGCAGCTACAACCCACAGTCGCGCAACACGAACGGCTCGCCCCCGCCGCCGGGTACATGGACCGTCATCCGCGCCCGAGCTGTGCTGACCAATGAGGGGATCGACCGCACGCTGCCGCCTCGGCCGCGCGTGCCGCGACGCTGACTCGGTGTTTTTGTGGGGGCGAGCGAGAGATGCCCCGCCTGTTTGGAGTTCACCATGACCGCAATGAGCCAACGCCCGACTCCCCGCCCGCGCCGGGTGCTGCGTGCGCGTTCGGCCCGACAGCGCGGCGTGGTGATCATCATCGCGGTGTTCTCGATCTTCCTGATCGCCGGGATGATCGGGTATGTGTTCAATACGGGTCGGCATGCGCAGCTGCGTCAGGAGACACAGAACGCCGCCGACGCGGTGGCTGTGGGCGGCGCGGGCTATGTCGCGCGTTCGTTCAATACGGTTGCGATGAACAATGTCGAGATTTCTCGGCTGATCGCCGCTGTGCAGATGCTCGACTCGATCCCGCTGGCGGTCGAA
Organism: Planctomycetota bacterium; assembly: GCA_039193915.1. Taxonomy (GTDB): domain Bacteria; phylum Planctomycetota; class Phycisphaerae; order Phycisphaerales; family Phycisphaeraceae; genus JAHQVV01. The sequence goes on along the minus strand of JBCCWH010000130.1, from coordinate 3,381 downwards.
TACACGCTCGCGGACCAGATCGCGACGCTTGAAGTGACCGAACGGCAGCTCGCACGCGGCACCGCAGGCGACCGCTTCCTGCGGACCTTCCTGGAGGCGATCCGCGACGATCTGATCCGGCAGATCGCGCTGCTGACGGAGATGGACCAGTTCTTCAACCGCTCGGGCTACGACGTCCGAGAGATGACGTTCTACAACGGGCCCAACGGCCGAGGCGAGATGTGGAAGGCGATGGAGTCGCTCGACGCGCTAAGCCAATCGACGATGGAGTACGTCGGCGAACTTCAGCAGGTCAGCGCGATCCAGAGTGGCCGAGAAAACATGCATCACCAGGGCGAAACAACGGCCGCGTTCACCGCGCCGTTCCGTCCGAGGTACATCTGGCGTCGGTATGCGTTCGATGATTTCAGGCCCCCGGTCACGCGAGGAAGACTGCCTGACTGGGTCGACGACGAGGTCACCAACCGCGGCCCCTACGACACGATCTTCGGCTGGCACTCCTCGCAGCGCGAGGATGTCGAGATCCCCAACCCCGACGGCAACGACCGTGTGACCGACGGCTTTGGCTCACGCTGGTCCGGCGGGATTGGGCGCGGCAATGGCTCGACGGTGGTCTCCAGCCGCGTGACGTCCTACACCACCTTCGGCACGTGGCAGTGGCTCGGGCGCGTCCTGCGCGCCTCCATCGACACCGAAGGCGTTCTCTACAACAGCCAGTTCGTCACCCGCGTCAACCGCATGGCGGGCAACAAACTCAACTACATCTGGCCCGGATCCGCGCGGGAGTGGGTCTTCCTCGACCCGCAGTGGATCACGAGCTATGAAGAGGCACGCGCCATCGTCGAGGCCGGGACTCCCCGCGCGGCGTACACGCAGTTCTTCCGACTGGACCAGGAAGAGATCATCACGCATCTGCCCAACGACCCGGTCCTGCTCTATGCCATCGGCGTCGACACCAACCCGATTGTGCAGCCAAGGACACTCGTCGACTGGCACATTCTGCGCCCCCGTGGTGCTCGGCTGACGGTCCCCGGTGCGCAGAAGATCGGCGACCACATCTGGGAAGACACCGCGAGTGTCGAGTATGACGAACGCTGGACCCGGCAGATCCGCAACGTCGAGGATCGGCCGCAGATCATCCAAGCCCTTCTCGACAACCCGAACTACGTGGTGGCGGTGTATGAAGGCGGTGCCGCGACGGTGACGTTTGATGTGACGATTGAAGAAAAGCAGATCCGTCAGTTCACCTGGGCCGGCATGAACGTCGGCCCGCAGATCGAGATCCGAAACCCCAACAACTTCACCAACCGCAACGACCTGCCCGCGCCCATCGACTTTGACCACGGCGCAATGTTCCGCCCGCAGGACGGTGCGGTCGGCCAGCCGGGCGAGCCCTTCGCCTTCCTCGGCGTCGCGAAGCAACGCAACACCGCGCCGATGTGGAACGAACTCTTCAGCTCCGGCGCATATGACGGCCACGTCGCCGTCGCCCAGGCCGGCGTCTTCAACAACCACTCGTGGGACCTCTGGACCCAGATGTGGCACGCCCAGCTCGAGCCCGTGCAGGACTACGCCGGGTGGGTGGACCTGATGCAGGAAACCATGGGCGATGCCAGCGGCTTCCCCAACCTCGAAGCCGGTGAGGTAAGCGGCGTGGCCGGCTACCTGCGATCCGTTGAAGAGCTCGCCCCGATTTTGCTAAACCATTGAGTGCACCACTGAAATCCAGACGGTTAGAAGCGAGATTTTTTGAAAACCTAGGTCTGTGGTGGGTGCCCCACCGCCGCAGGATCAGGCCACAGTAAAACGATGTCTACACGACCCCACCCAACCCGCCGGACCGCACGCCTCCGCCGCAACCGCCGCGGCGCGGTGATGGTTGAGACTGTTTTGATCACGCCGTTGCTGATGATCGTGATCGTGCTGCTGATGTACCTGGGCTGGAATTTTCGCCGGCTGCAGCGCGTCACGAACATGGACCGCTACGAGGTCTGGCGCGAGACGACACCTGGATCGACCGGCCCGGGCAAGGCTGATGTGTTGGGCCACGAGCCGTTGAACCAGGCGTTCTACAGCGACATCTCCGACCCCGCCCGCACACTGACCCAATCCCGCGGCCGCGGCCGGACCGCGATCCCCGAAGCGCATCGCACTCTCCAGCAGCAGACCGCCGACGAGGGCTTCGCCTATCTCGAGAGCTTCCTGGGCTCTTCGCCGACTGGCATCTACGAACGCTTCGAGGCCCGCCACGACCAGGTCAGCCCGTTCCTCGCGACCTTCATGTCCGACACGTCCAGTACCCGCACCGGCCACCGGCGACTCAACGGCGACTGGCGCTACGCCAACGGCGTGGCGTTCAACGGCCAGAAACAGAAGTGGGAACCCGCGAGCTACCGTGTCGCCCCCGGGCCGGCGTTGCGCGAGGTGTTCTTTGTCGAACTCGATGAAGGGCTCAGTCCATACACCCGGAACAACCGCCTGGCCCAGGCGATCCAGGATTTCTACACCGCCTACCCGAGCTACCGTGGCCCCGACATCCCCACCACGTGGGACCCCTCCAGCGGCTGGACCTACTGAATCGGCCGAGTCGCGGGATGACGGCATCGCTGTGTTGTCTCAATATCAAACAACCCCAGAGTCCATGGCCGTCGGCCGTGGACTTTTTTTAGTCAGTTTCCTGGCTTCCCCACGATTGATCCCAGAGCACAGAGCCTTGAGCAGAGGCCCTGAACGGGTTACCCGAGCACGAGGAACGTGCCGAACATCGTGAGCCAGACGAGGTCGAGGAAGTGCCAGTAGCGGGCGAGGTTGACGACCGGGGTGTGGTACTCGTGGTCGTAGCGGCCGGCGTGGGCCCGTCGTGTGACCACCGCCAGCGGGATCAGCCCGCCGAGCAGGTGCAGGGCATGGACGACGATCAGGAAGACCATCGCGCGGTAGAGCGCGGGCGTGCCGCCCAGCGTGAGGTCGCCGTGGCCCTTGAGCATGAGCCCGAGGCCGAAGAGTTGTGCGAGGAAGAACGGTGCGGCGAGGACGAGCGTCGCGGTGAGGGCTTGGCGGAACTTGTCCTGGCGTTCGTGCCGAATGTTTTCGACGGCGCGGTGGAGGGTGTAGCTTGAGAGCAGTATCGCGGCGGTGCTTAGCCAGAGGACCAGCGGCATCTGGAGGGTGTGCAGCGGCGGCGCGGTCGCGGGGATGACCTCGCCCGTGGGCGCGGTGTAGTCGCGTGCCCCCATGATGCGGATCAGGACATAAGCGAGCAGGCCGGCGACGAAGAGCATTGTCAGCGCCGCAAGGAACAGCCACATCCCCAGCGTATGTGTGCCCGGCGGGACGGTGTTGCCGCGTGTATGGCCCATCAGCACCCGGAAGGGGTGGGGG
>JBCCWH010000129.1:0-7038 GCA_039193915.1 Planctomycetota bacterium | reverse complement strand
CGACCGCTTCCGCGCCCACGGCAACCGCACCGCCCAGCGCACCTGGGACTGGGGTTACATCGCACGTGCGGCACAGACCGACGACAGCCCCGGCGTGCTGATCGGGTCGAGCGTCAAGCCCGGCACGATCTTCACCGACTGGTGGACCGGCACGAACTGGTACGACCAGCAGGACGGCGAACTCGCCGGCAAGGTCGCGTCGGACGTGCTGTTCGCGATCGACCCCGAGACCGGCCGGGAACGCTGGACCCGCCGCGAAGGCCTCGTGATCAACCCGACAATCACCGTCGGCGAAGACGCGGAAGGCAACGCCATCGTCTACTTCGTTGAGTCACGCAACCCGGCGGTGACTCGAGGCGATGCGCGTCGGCTCCAGTCGGACGCTTTGTGGCAGGGGCTGCGGCTGGTCGGTGTGAACGCAGAGACCGGGCGGGAGGTCTTGGACAAGGCCATCGAGCCGATGCCGGGGACGGCCGCGTTCTACCTCGTCTACTCGCAGGGCAAGCTGCTGCTGTCGAGCTCGTCGGGCAACCAGTTCGCGCTGTATGTGTTGGAGGCCGACGACGCGACGCCCGTCTGGGACACGCAGTTCGCCTGGCAGGCCAACCACCACGGCAAGCACCTGGCCCGGCCGGCGGTGGTGGGCAACCTCGTCTTCCTCCGGCCTCGGGTCATGGACCTGGACACCGGCAGCATGTACGACCTGGACTTCCCGGATGGGCACCAGTGCGGGACGTACACGCTGACGACCAACGCCCTGTTCGCCCGGGCGGGCGACACGATGATGTGGAGCGTGAATGAATCGCAGGTCAGCCGATGGAACCGGCACCGACCCGACTGCTGGATCAGCACGATCCCGGCCGGCGGCATGGTGCTCTCGCCCGAGGGCGGGGGCGGGTGCTCGTGCGGCTCGTGGATCGAGACGTCACTGGGGTGGATGCCCAAGGCGACGAGCGAAGCCGCAGGGCAGGACGACGGGGCGGGCGAGTAGCGCGTTTCTTGTAGACGGCGCGGTTGTTGCGCCTATGATGTCAGCGTCCCGGCCCGCGCGGGTAGGGACACACAGATGCGCCGTGTTGACACGTGTTGATAGCCGGCGGCCTACGGACGCCGGTCCAAAGCGTAGGGTGGGTGGAGTGAGCTTGCGAACGTAACCCACCGCGATGAGACAAGTTGATCGGCACGCCTGGTGGGTTGCGCTCGCGGACTCGCTGCACCCACCCTACAAGCGACCGGCGTCCATAGGCCGCCGGCTAACCAGGACTTCGCGAACGAAAACTGTTTTTCCCATGCCCCAACGCTTGATCGCCCAACTCGTCGCCCTTGCATTGCTCGTGTTCCCGGCGGCGGGCGCGGCGGCTTGTGAGTACTGCGTGCGCGAGGTGGGCTTTGTCCCGCTGCACGGCGGGCCGTACCGCGTGGTGATCGCGGTGCCCCCGGAAACGAGTGATGACGAGCGCGATCGGCTTGTGGCCGAGGCACGCGCGGCGCTTGGCCCGAGCAATGTCGTGGTCTCGGTGGGGACGGCGGACGAGGGCGGGCTCTTTGCGGATACGGCGGGGCAGGCCACCGGGCCGCTGCCCGCGGCCGTGGTGTACGCGCCGGGCGAGCAAGGCAGCGCGGTACTGGCTGGCTCCGCAGACGACTTCACGAACGCTGATACGATCGGGGCGCTGACCCGCTCCCCCGCACGCGAAGGACTCGCCGAGGCGATGATCGACGGCTACGCCACGGTCCTGCTCGTCGAGGGGACGGATGCCGACGCCAATGCCGCAGCGCGCGAGTTGGCCGAAGGCGCGATCCAGCGCATCAACGCCGTCAAGTCCGGCTTCGACCGCGTGATCGAGGTCGGCCCGGCGTTGCGCATCATCACCGCCGACGACCGGAGTAAAGAACACTGGCTGCTCTGGTCGCTGGGGATCGACAGCGGCGACGAGTCCCTGCCCTCCGTCGCCGTGCTCTACGGCAAGGGCCGACGCTTGGGCGATGTCCTCACCGGCAACACGCTCACCGACGACCGGCTGTTCACGCTGCTCAGCTACGTCGCCCGCGACTGCGAGTGCGACCTGGACCGCACCTGGCTCTACGGCACGACGATCCCGCTGGTGTGGGATGATGCGCTGCGCCGCCGGGCGTACGAGTCGCTGGGCTTTGACCCTGAAAGCGCCGCGACCCGCGCGGCCGTGGCGCGCATCCTCGAGCGCGGCCCGGGCAGCAGCGGGGCGGGTGTACGCGACCCGTTCCTCGAAGACAGCGGCACTAACATCGGTATCCCCGGGCTGACGATCCACGACCTCGATGATGAGGCTTCGACGGTCCCGCCGGCGGTGGGGGATGCGCCGTCCATTCCCGTTGGGGATGATGCCCAGCCCGCCGCCCAAGACGACACCGATGCGCCGGAGGCACCCGCCGCACCGGTTGCAACCGACGCCAACACGCAAAGCGCCGCCAGCGGAACGGCTCAGATGATGAAGTTCGCCGGGCTGGCACTCGCGGGCCTGGTCGTGGTGACAATCGTCGGCAGCATCCTGATCACAAAAAGTCGGGGGAGTCACTGAAATGAGTAGCGTTGTTGGCATGATTCTCAAGGAGCTGCGCTTCCGCCCGCTCAGCGCGCTCCTGGTCTTGATTACGGTTGCCGCCGCAAGCGCGTTGGTGGTGTTTTATCACACCGGTTCGCTTGCGCTGCGCGCCCAGGCTGATGAGGCCGAGGACGCGACGCGCAAGATCCAGAAGGCGATGGGCACGAACCTGACGCTGATCCCCGCCGCGACGGATTTGGCCGACTACTACGATGCAGGCGGCGTTGCCATCGACACGGTCGACGAGTCCGTGATCGATCGGCTAGTCGCGCAGGACGCGGTGTCGATGAACCACCTGATCCCGATGCTCGAAGCGCGTATCGAGCTCGCGGGCCGAAACGTCCTGCTCACCGGCATCGCGCCTTCGCAGCACACGCCGGGGCGGCCAAAGAAAAAGATGAACGACGGCGTCGAGCCCGGGTCGCTGGAGCTCGGCAGCGCCGTCGCCGAAGCGATGGGCGTTGCGACAGGCGACACCATCGAGCTGCTCGGCGAGTCGCTGTACGTGGCGCTGGTCTACGTCCCCAAGGGTACGGCCGAGGACCTCCGCGTCTACGCCAACCTCGCCGACGCGCAGCGGATGCTCGGCAAGGAGGGCCAGATCAACAAGATCGAGGCGCTCGACTGCGTGAGCTGTGCGGACCCCGAGGCCGAGGCGTTGGGGATCCTGCGCGACGAGCTTGCGGTGGTCGCGCCCGAGCTGCAGGTCCAGCGTGATGCGGATGTCGCCAACGCCCGTGTGCTCCAGCGGGCGTTGCTCGCGAAGCAGACCGGTATCATCGAGCGGTTCCACGGCGTGATGTTGCCGGTGATCCTGATCGGAGTCCCCATCGCCATCGGCGCGATCACGATGCTCAATGTCCGCGACCGGAAGAACGAGATCGGCGTGCTCCGTGCGCTAGGTAAGGGCTCATGCTCGGTCGGGGCGTTGTTTCTCGGCAAGGCGTTGCTGCTCGCGGCGGTCGGTGCGGCCATCGGTGTTGCGGTGGGCTGGGCGCTGGTCTCGGTGCGCGGCCCGGGTGTGTTCGATGTCGAGCCGGGGCATCTTCGGCCCGAGAACGGGTTGCTCTTGGCGGTATTGATCGCTGCGCCGGTGTTTGCGGTGCTGGCTGCGGCGCTGCCTGCGGTGTGGGCCGTGACCCAGCACCCCGCCGACGCGATGCGCGAGGACTAAGCCATGACCGATACGACACCCGACGCGATGATCCAGCTAGACCGGGTCTCCCACCGCTACGACGGCAAGCAGGGCCGTGTCGATGCGCTCAAAGACATCTCGCTGTCCTTCGCGCCCGGCGAGCTCGCGCTCATCAACGGCCCGTCGGGCTCGGGCAAGTCGACCCTCCTCCTCGCCGTCGGTGCGATGCGTCGGCCCACGTCGGGCACCGTCTCGATCAACGGGGCCGACCTCTACGCACAAAACGCCGCGAGCCGCGCCAGCTTCCGCGCAAGTGAGATCGGGTTTGTGTTCCAGACACTCAACCTGATCCCGTACCTCTCGGCTTTCGACAACGTCATGCTCGCCGCCCCCCCGGCTGCGCAGAAACAACGCGCTACCCGCGATCGCGCCCGGCAGCTCCTCACCGACCTAGGCCTCGCCGACCGGCTGCACCACAAGCCCGGCCAACTCAGTCAGGGCGAGCGCCAACGCGCCGCGATCGCCCGCGCGATGCTCAATGAGCCCAAGGTCATCCTCGCCGACGAGCCCTCGGGCAACCTCGACCCGGACAACGCCCACGCCGCCTTCGCCGCGCTACGCGGCTTCGCCGACGCCGGCGGCACCGTCCTCGTCGCGACACACTCGACCTTGCACGACGAACAGGCCGACCGCGTCGTCACGCTGCGCGGCGGGGTGGTCGCGCAGTCCAAAGAAGTGGGGGCGACTGTTTGAAGGCAAACAATCCCAACATGAATAGCGGGCGGCCTACGGACGCCGGCTAGTCAAGCAACACTCAATCGCAGCTTGTTTCACGCCGTGTAACTCACCATGACGCAACGCCCAACAAGCATGTCTGCCCCACGCCTACGCGGCGCCGCCAATACCGCTGTGGTCCTTGTGGTCTGCTCGATCGTCGCGCTGGTCGTCCTTGTCGTCGCTGCGCTCGCGCTGCGGGGTGAGGCTCCGCTTATCCAATCCGACGATTCGCCCACCGACACCTCGCCGCTGCGGCTCTACTGCGCCGCGGGTGTTCGGCCGACCGTCCAGAAGATCCTCGACGACTACGAGCAACGCTACGGCGTCAAGGTCGAGGTCCACGCCCACGGCTCGGGCACGCTCTTTGGCCAGATCAAGACCGAAAGCGAATTGGGGTCCGCGCCAGACCTCTACCTCTCGGCCGAGGACACCTACCTTGATGCTGGCCAAGAGACGGGCGTTCTGGCCGAGGTTCTCCCGGTCGGTACGCAGCGCCCGGTCCTCGTTGTCGCGCCGGGCAACCCCCTGGGCATCACATCGCTGCGTGACCTCGCCGACCCGGCCAATGAGATCGACTTCGGCATCGCCAACGAGGGCGCAGCCGTGGGCAAGAAGACCCGCGCGATCGCCGAGGCGATGGGCATCCGTGAAGCGATTGAGACGAATCGCAAAACCGAGCAGGAGACCGTCGTCGCCTTGGTCGACGCGGTGCGTGTTGGCGCACTCGACGCGGCCGTGGTCTGGGACACCATCGCCGCGATGACCGACGGCGTCGAGGTCGTCGACGACCCCCACCCCGCCTTCGATGAACACGTCAGCAACATCGGCGTCGCGGTGGTCGCGACGTGTGATCGGCCGACCGAGGCGCTCCGGCTGGCGCGGTTTATCACTGCACGCGACGCGGGTCTCGCGACGTTTGCCGACGACGGCTTCGAGGTCGTGGAAGGCGACACCTGGGCCCAGAACCCGCGCATCCTCTTCTACAGCGGCTCGATGTTCCGCGCGGTATTCGAGGACACCATCACCGCGTTTGCGGAGCGTGAAGGCGTCACGATCGACGTGCAGTGGGCCGGCTGCGGCAAGCTCGTCGCGCAGATGGATGCGCTGCTCGAAACCGGCGTGTCGCCCGACCAGTTCCCCGCCGCCTACCTCGCCTGCGATGTCCAGTTCTACGACATGATCCAGGAACGCGACGGGCAGCGCATCTTCGGCGAGAGCACGGTCGTATCGGAAAACGATATCGTCATCGCCGTCGCGAAGGGCAACCCGCACAACATCCAGTCCCCCGAGGACCTGCTCAAGCCCGGCGTCCGCCTGGGTGTGTGCCATCCGACCGACTCGGCGCTGGGCCGGCTAACGCTTCAGATGCTCTCGTCCGAGCGATTCAACAACATCTATGGCCGAGTGCAGGAAGCGAAGTCGGTCGGGGTCGACACCGGCCCGACGCTGGTCAGCCAGATCATGACCGGCGGGCTGGACGCGGTGGTCGTCTACCGCAGCAACGTGCTGTCGAGTGAGCGCAACACCGAGGCGCTGGACATCGTCGAGATCGATGATGGCGACTCCGGGCTGGCCCGCGCGATCCAGCCGTGGTCGATCGCAGAGATGTCCGAGCACAAGCAGTTGATGCAGCGGCTGTTCGAGGTACTCAGCAGCGCCGACAGCCGGGAACGTTTCGAGTCGGCGGGGTTTCACTGGCGCGACCCGGAGTAGCACTTGGTGGGCACCGCGTTATCTTGTGGGTGCCACATAGCGGAGCTATGTGAGCGACTCGATAGACGTTCAGGATCGCACATAGCTTCGCTATGTGGCACCCGCAGATTAGCCGCGTATGCCCGAGCCCGACGACACAGCAACGCCCCCCCCTCTACGCAGGGGTGCCACGCCCCGCAAGGTCCGCGGCGACGTGCCGTTCTTCGCGGCGATGATCGCGATCGGCAGCGCGTACCTGGTCCTCATCGTCGCGATGCTCTGGGCCGACTGGCGGTTTACCTCCTTCGAAGAGATCGGCAAGGCGTTTGGCGACGACGCGATCCGCTTCTCGATCGCGCTGTCACTGATCACCTGCACGATCTCGGCGATCCTCTCGGTTTGGGTCGCCGTGCCGATCGGCTACCTGATGTCGCGCCACCGCTTTCCGGGCAAGAAGCTGGTCGACACGATCCTCGATATCCCGATCGTCCTGCCCCCGCTGGTCATTGGCATCTCGCTGCTGATCCTGTTCCAGACGCCGGTGGGGCGTTGGCTGGATGGGGCGTTCAGCGATTTGATGAAGCTGATCGGCGCGGACGGCATCCGCGGGATTACCTACGAGGTCCCGGCCGTGATCCTGGCGCAGTTCACGGTTGCCGCGGCGTTCGCGACGCGGACGATGCGCGTCACGTTCGAACAGATCGACCCCCGGCCCGAGCGCGTCGCGCTCACGCTGGGCGCGGGCCACGCCACGGCGTTCTCCCGCGTCGCGCTGCCCCAGTCCTACCGCGGGATGACGGCCGCGTTCACCCTTGCCTGGGCACGGTCGCTGGGGGAGTTTGGCCCGATCCT
>JBCCWH010000128.1:0-7050 GCA_039193915.1 Planctomycetota bacterium | reverse complement strand
GTCTTTGCCTTGTGTTCCGTGGGGTGGGTGGGTGGGGGGCCGGGGGCCCCCCCGGGGGGGGGGGGGGTTTTTTGCTCCCCCCCCCCCCCCCCGCCGGCGCCCCCCCCCCCCCCGGCTGTTCGAGGCTGGGTACGCACGTACAAGATTTCTCGTACATGTTTTGAGCGTCGTTAGTTTCCCGGCCAGCCGTCGAACACGAACACGCCGTCGCGCTGGATGACTTCGCCGTCGACCGTGATCGTGCCCCCGGACGCCGGGTCGATCTCCGTTTCACCGTTCGCCAGCTTCCGGGGGCGGGGGCGCATGTCGCAGACCATGTCCCAGTGCAGGCCCGACTCGTTGGCGTTGCCCGTTTCGGGGTAGCCGGCGCCGACGGCGAGGTGGAATGTTCCGCCGATCTTCTCGTCGAACAGCGTGTTCTTGGTGTACTCGGTGATGGCGTAGTTCGTACCCACCGCGATTTCGCCGGCGAAGCGTGCGCCCGGGTCCATGTCGAGCATCGCGTGGAGGAAGTCCTGGTTCTTGCTCGCGGTCGCGTCGACGACCTTGCCCTTCTCGAAGGTAAACGTGATGTCGTGGACTTCGCGGCCATTATGCACGGCGGGGAAGGAGTACTTGACGACGCCGTTGACCCCGCCGTCGGCATGGTCGAGGTTTGGGCCGGTGAAGACTTCGCCGTCGGGGAAATTGCACTCGCCCGCACAGTTGATCCAGGTCATGTTGTCGATGTTGACCTTGAGGTCGGTGCCGGCGTTGGTCTGGAAGTGGATGAGTTTTTTGCCGGTGAGGTAGTCGACGACCTTCTGCTGTTGTTCGCGGATGGTGCGCCACTGGGCGGCGGGGTCGTCCTTGTCGAGGTGGCCGGCCTTGAAGACGAAGTCCTCGTACTCACGGAGGGAGCGTTCGGCGTCCATGGCGGAGGCCTGAGTGGGGTACAGCGTGCCGACCCAGTAGAGCGGCTTGACGCCCGGGTGTTGGGCGGGGTCTTCAGCCGCGGCGGCGCGTTTCATAAAGACCTCAAACACGGGCTTCTGCGCCGCGCTGCGCATGGCGCCGCGCTTGGGGTCGAGGCGTGTCCCGGACTTGGTGTTGACATCCGCCCACAGGCCGATCGACGCGTCGATGTGCTCGACCTCCGCGACGTCGAGCGGGCTGACGTATTGGAGCTGGTCGTCGCTGCCGTCCTGCATGAGGATGTCGTCGCATGAGGCGGGGCTGATGCGCATGACCGGGTGGCCGCCGGCCTGGATCACAGCTTCGTAGATCGCTTCGAGCAGGGGCATGCCGACGGGGTCGCCTTTGATGCGGACGAGCATGCCGGGCTTGACGTTGACGGAGTAGTTGACGAGGACGTCGGCCAGCTTGTTGAGTCGTGCATCGCGCATGGTTGCGGCTCCGGCGGGGGTGATAATCGTGGACGGGCCGTGATCCTAGGCCGATCCGCTGATTTTGTCTTGCGGCAAGGCGGGTTGTTGTGTACGTTTGGGAGGTGGGGGTGTTTTACCGGCTCACGCCCTGTCCCGGCATCGCGTCCTTCCAGAAAGGCGGCCCGTCAGATGGATCAGCCCGACGCGCTCGAGCACGTCCAAGGCCTCGAGCCAACAGACCAGGCCGTACCCGCTGACCTGACCCCCGCAGCCTCTGAGCACCTCGAGTCCTTGCCCGATGAGCCGCTCGCGGCCCAGCCGTTTGGCGCGGCGCTGACGCCCGTGCTACTCGATATCTGCGAGGGCAAACTCGCGAAGGTCCGCTGGTTCCGGACGGATTGGCAACGCGGCGGGGCGCTGACGGGGTATAGCACTTGGACCGACGACACGGGGGCCGAGTGCGACGTTGTGGTGAAGATGCCGGTCCCCCCGGCCGAGCGGCGGTGGCTGGTCCGGTTGTCGAGCGATGAGATTACGCCAAGGATTTACGCGCACGGCACGGCGCTGGGCGGCTACGACCTCGCCTGGGTCGTGATGGAACGCCTCCCGCATGGCCCGGTGGGCAGGAAGTGGGGCGATAACGCGATCGAATTGATCTGCGAAGCGGCGGCTCATTTTTATGCCAGTACGCGCATCGTCGCGCCCGAGGGTAGGCGCAAGCCGCGCGACTGGGCGGAACTGCTCGACCGCGCCCGCAAACACGCGACCCCGCGGATGCTGCCCGATGCGCAGCGATGGAAAAAGGCGCTGAAGCAGGCGAGCAAGAAGCTGCCCGAGTGGCTTAGCCGGTGGGGCGATCGGCCACGCGACACGTGGTGCCACGGCGACCTGCACCTGGGCAACGCCATGACCCGCGTCGCGCCGCCCGATGGGCCGGCGGTGCTGTTTGATCTTGCCAATATCCACGTCGGGCACTGGGTCGAGGACGCTGTCTACTTCGAGCACCTCTACTGGGCGAGGCCCAAGCGGCTGGGCAGCATCAAGCCCGTCCAGCGCATCGCGCACTACCTCAAGGACTACGGCATCGATCCGGGCAGTGACTGGGCCGAGCTCGCCAACCTGAAGCGTGCTCTGCTCGCGATGGCGTCGCCGGCTTTGATGGATGTCGAGGGCGGTGCGGTGCAGGTCGCCGCGGCGATCGAGGTGCTCGAGCGGTATCTGTAGTTTGCGTCGATCGGTTGTTTGGGGGCGGCTTCATAGTCCAGTTGCAATCAAGGCTCGCTCTGTGCGTTGTGCCCATATCCCCGTGTCTGGAGCCACGCCTATGCCGATCGTCCATCGTCTTGTTGTTCCCGCTGTTTGCCTTGCGTTCCTCGCGCCACAAGCGACCGCCCACCCGATGCATGGTGAGGCCAAGCAGGGGATGTCGATCTCTGGGGGTGGGACTGACTTTGTGTTCGCGATTCGGCTCGCGGCGGATCAGAACGAAGTCACGATCGAGGTCCGCGGGGACTACCGCTACATCACGGCCAACGGCATCCCGGACCACCGGCCCGGCCGGTTCCCCAGCCGAGGCAACCCCAACGCGATCAGCGCCCAGCAGTACCGCTACCGCGTGCCGGCAAACCCTGAGGTCGCGGACGAGCCCAGCGATGCGCGGGGCCAGCCGTTTGGGGTTGGGCTCAACGGCGTGCCGTTCGATCCTGCGACGGCCGAGTTCTGGGAGCCGGGGATGCGCATCGGCGAGCGCGGCCGAACGCGTGGCGATTGGAACTACGAGGCGATGTCGGGTGTGATCAACCTCGGGCTGGACGACCACAACGCCCACGTCCAGCCGACCGGCGCGTACCACTACCACGGCGTCCCCGTCGGGCTGGTCGCGCTGCGGGTGGCCGGCGATGGCCCCGCGATGGTGCTGGTGGGCTACGCGGCCGACGGGTTCCCGATGTACAGCCAGTATGCCTACGGAGAGGCCGACGACGCAAGCTCCGACGTCCGCGCGATGCAGCCGAGCTATCGGCTCAAAGAAGGCAGCCGCCCTGCGGGTGACGACGGACCCGGCGGCGAATACGACGGCACGTTCACCGCAGACTACGAGTACGTCGAAGGGCTCGGCGACCTGGACGAATGCAACGGCCGCTTCGGCGTCACGCCCGAGTACCCCGACGGCACGTACTACTACGTCTTGACCGAGGCGTTCCCGCACATCCCGCGTTTGTACAAGGGCACGCCCGATGAGAGCTTTGAACGGCGACGCGGCGCGGGCGGTCGTCCCGGTGGCCCCGAAGGCCGACCCGGGCGTGGCGGCCCCGAGGGCGAACGCCCACCCCGCCGCGGTCCAAGGCGCGGTACGCCGCCGCGCGGCTAAAGACGCTACCCAACCGTGGCGGTTGTACTAGGTTCTGCCTGACGGCTCCTCGCTCCTCCGTATGGTGGCCGGGGTCAGGCACCGCCTGCCCCCGGAACGGATGGGGTCGTTGTTCCGGGGGTTCGCTGCGCTCAACCCCGGCCACTAAGTAGAGCCAGCAGACACAACCTAAACGCTTCGCGGACTCAGCGTCGGCGTGGTTCGTGTGACACGCGGCTTGTGTGACTTCTGGAACGCCTACCCCTGCGTGTACTTGCGCGGCAGGTTGGGCGAGAGCCGGCAGAGCAGCTCGTAGGCGTTGGTGCCAGCGAGCTTGGCGAGGTTTGGCAGGGCGTGGGGGGCGGCGGGGTCGTTGCTGTAGACCTCGACGAGCTGGCCGAGCATGGCCTCGGGGGGTTGCTCGGTGCCTGAGATGGGGTCGTGCAGGGCGTCGGTCAGGTCGACAACGATCTGGTCCATGCTGACGGTGCCCAGGACGCGGCAGTCGGTGTGGTTGACGCGGACGGTGGCCTGGTTGGAGAGCGCGACGGGGTAGCCGTCGCCGTGGCCGACGGGGACGACGCCGAGGACCGAGTCGCGCTCGAGGGTGTGGGTGCTGTTGTAGGAGACTGGGGTGCCTTGGGTGTAGCGCTGGGTGTGGATGATGCGTGAGCACCAGCGCATGATGGGCTGGAGTTCTTCGCGGTCGGTGGCGTCGGCGTAGCCCAGCAGCGCGACGCCGGCGCGTGCCATGTCGAGGCGTAGCGCCGGGTGGTGCAGCAGGGCGGCGGAGTTGGCGGCGTGTCGGATCGCGTCCTCGGGCAGCTTGTCGCCGGCCTCTTCGAGGAGTGTGTTGAAGGTGTCGAGCTGTTGTTGGGTGAATGCCGGGTCGCCGTCGCCATCGGCGAAGTGGGTGAAGACCCCGGCGATGCGGACGTAGCGGTGGGCGGTGGCGGAGTTGATCAGCGACAGTGCTTGCTCGGGCGAGAGCCCGGAGCGCGACATGCCGGTGTCGATGTAGAGGTGGCAGGGCAGCTTGATGCCGAGCTGCTGGCCAACCGTGTTGATCTCGTCGAGCTGCCTGGCGTCGTGGATCGACAGGTGGAGCTTCTCGGCCACGGCGTGGCGGTAGAGCCCATCGGTCCGGCGGAGCGTGCGCATCGGCATGAGCACGAGGATCGGTGTCGTCACAGCATTGGCGACCAGGTGCGCTGCTTCGTCGGGCGAGTACACCGCGATCATGTCGGCCAGCCCACCCTTGGCCAAGCGGTGGGCGATGGTGACAGCCCCGAGGCCGTAGGCGTCTTTTTTCAGCACCGGGCACAGCTTGGCGCGGCGGCCCGTCGGGGTGTTGGAGTCGCTGTCGGACTGAGCATCCAGGGCCGCGCGGACGGCCTTGGCGTTGTGGTCCAGCCGGGGCAGGTCGATCTCCAGCCAGCTCAGGTCGTTGCCGACCGGGGCCTCCATGTGCACCGGCTGGGCGATGGGCAGACGCGACTTAATTTGTACCACCACCACAGGCTCCCTATAGTCATCCCTTGACTGGGTCGCTTTTTGGGCAAACGAAGCGGCCACCCTCGGCCTCGAACGGCGGGAAGCCGAACGAGATCGCCGAAACCGGGTTTCATGCCGCGTCGTGCGGCAACCGGCCGCATCGTAGTAGTTATCGGCCTCGGCCGTGACTTCCTGCCAGATAATCCACACCCGCCGTACGTTGCCTCGTGCCGCGAAGAAGCGACAACCCTATGTCTGACATCCTCAACACCGAAGTCACCTTCGACGACCTCGGCCTCCGCGACGACGTCCTCGCCGGGATCAAGTCCTACGGCTTCATCCACCCCACGGACATCCAGGCCGAGCTCATCCCCGCCGCACTCACCGGCAAAGACGTCATCGGCCAGGCCCGCACCGGCACGGGCAAGACCGCCGCCTTCACCCTCCCCATCCTCCACCTGGCCGACCCGGATATCAAGGGGCAGGCCCTCGTCCTCGCGCCCACCCGCGAGCTGGCGGTGCAGATCACCAAGGAGATGCAGGAGCTCGCCCAGGGCACGAACCTCAAGGTCACCAGCATCATCGGCGGCGAGTCGATGCGCGACCAGCAAGACTCCCTCGAACGCGGGGGCCACCTCATCGTCGGCACGCCAGGCCGGGTCATGGACCTCTACTCCCGCCGACAGCTCTCATTCAAGAACCTCCGATTCGCCGTGCTCGACGAGGTCGACCGGATGCTCGACATCGGCTTCCGCGACGACATCAAGAAGATCCTCTCGAAGATGCGCGGCAGCCACCAGACGATCTTTGTGTCCGCGACGATGGACAAGGAGATCGAGTCGCTGGCCCGCGCGTTCATGCACGAGGACGCGGAGAAGATCACGACCGTCGGCGCCGCGTTGACCGTGTCGATGGTCGACCAGCTCCACCTGCCGGTCGAGCCGTGGGACAAGAAGCAGCTCCTGCTGCACCTGCTGACGCACGAAGAGCCGGCGACGACGGTCGTATTCTGCCGGACCAAGATGACCGTCCGCAAGGTCGCTCAGTACCTGCGAGACAAGGGCGTCAACTGCCGGGACATCCACGGCGACTTGCACCAGTCCAAGCGCACCCGCGTCATGCAGCAGATGCGCGACAACAAACTCGATGTGCTGGTCGCATCAGACCTCGCGGCCCGTGGGCTCGACGTCGAGCACATCACGCACGTGATCAACTACGACCTGCCCGAAGACCCGGAGGTCTACGTCCACCGCATCGGCCGGACCGCCCGTGCCGGCCGTCGGGGCGTCGCCTGGTCCTTCGTCTGCCCAGACCAGGGCCAGATGCTCAGCGACATCGAGAAGCTCGTCGGCGTGCTCATCGAGCAGAAAGACTACCCTGATTTCAAGCCCGGCCCCGTGCCCAAGGGCGTCAGAGAAGAGCGCGATGCCCGCGCGAAACAACGCGAAGGCCAGACCACCGTTGCCGACCGCGTCGTCAAGCCCGACCACGAAGAGTCGGGCCTGTCCGAAGAAGAGCTCAAGGCGATGTTCCCCGATGGCAAGGTGCCCAAGAATATGCCCAAACGCGGCATCGGCGCGAAGTTCAGGCGGCGCGGGCGGTAGGGCAGCCGCTATCGACTGGCCTGGAACACCATCATAAACAGTGCTAAGAGCGAGACGGGGATACCAAAGACGATACAGGTGATGCCAATCACCTTGGCTTTCTTTCCGGTGATGTTGGTCGATGAGGACCAGGGTATCCCTTCTTCAGTGAAGCCTTTAACACCTAAAAGAATGGCCCCCACCCCGACGACTCCTAGCAAGATTCCGCCAATCATCTCATTGCCTCATGTTTGATCGT
>JBCCWH010000127.1:0-7457 GCA_039193915.1 Planctomycetota bacterium | reverse complement strand
GTGCGCTGGTCGGCGTGAGCATCTCGGGCATGCCCGGGCCGCCGGTCGGGCCTTCGTAGCGGATGACGATCACGTCGCCGCTCTGGATCTTGCCGGCCTCAAGCCCGGCCAGCATGTCTTCCTCGCTGTCATAGACCCGCGCGGGTCCGGTGAATGCCAAGCCCTGCTTGCCGGTGATCTTCCCCACCGCGCCGCCGGGCGCGAGATTGCCCTTGAGGATGCTGATGTGCCCGGTCGCCTTGAGCGGTGCATCGACGGGGTGGATGATGTCCTGCCCCGGCGCGAGCGCGTCGAGCGGCTCGATGTTTTCGGCAACTGTCTTCCCGGTCACTGTTATCTGGCTCCCGTCGATGAGCCCTTCGCTCAGCAGGTACTTCATCACGGCCGGGACGCCGCCGACGGTGTGCAGCTCCTCCATCACGTACTTGCCCGAGGGCTTGAGGTCCGCGAGCAGCGGGATGCGCTTGCTCACCGCGAGGAAGTCGTCGATCGTGAGTTCGATATCGAATGCGTGCGCCATCGCGATCAGGTGCAGCACGGCGTTGGTCGACCCGCCAAGAGCCGTGATCAGCACCATCGCGTTCTCGAACGACTGCCGGGTCACGATGTCGCGGGGCTTGAGGTCCAATTCCAGCAGCTTGCGCACCGCGTGGCCTGCGCGGACGCACTCGTCGTGCTTCTGCCCGTCCTCGGCCGGGGTACACGACGAATACGGCAACGAGAGCCCGAGCATCTCGATCGCGCTGGCCATCGTGTTGGCCGTGTACATCCCGCCGCATGCCCCCGCGCCGGGGCATGACTTCGCGACGATGGCCTGCCGTTCCTCCTCGGTGATCGTGCCCGCCAGCGACTGGCCATACGACTGGAAGGCGCTAACGACGTCGAGCTTTTCTTCTTTGCCCTGGAGCGTGGTGCACCCGGGCTTGATCGTCCCGCCGTAGACCATAATGGCGGGGCGGTTGAGTCGGCCCATCGCGATCACCGTGCCGGGCATGTTCTTGTCGCACCCCGGCAGCGCGACCAGCGCGTCGTACCACTGCGCGCCCATGACCGTCTCGATCGAGTCGGCGATCAGGTCGCGCGACTGCAGCGAGAACGACATGCCGTCGGTCCCCATCGAGATGCCGTCCGACACGCCGATGGTGTTGAACCGCATCCCGACCATCTCGGCCTCGACAACGCCTTCGCGCACCATCGCGGCGAGGTCGTTGAGGTGCATGTTGCACGGGTTGCCCTCGTACCAGCACGCGGCGATGCCGACCTGCGGCTTGTTCAGGTCGTCCAGAGTCAGCCCGGTCGCGGCCAGCATCGCCTGGCTCGCGCCCTGGCTCTTGGGCTGGGTGATGCGGGAGGAGTATTTGTTGAAGGGTTGGTCTGTCATTGCGATGTCACAGTCTGAGCGTGAAATACAAGAATGAAACCGCGCATTGTAATCAATCACATTCCCCAGCGAAGCCTACGGACAGCGCCCGTGGGACACGGCCATGCCATGGCCGTGCTTTACAACGCAAGCCCAGCGAAGTCTGCCCGCATCATCGACTCGTACACCTTCGCCCCCTGTTCGATCTCTTTGACAGAGACCCACTCGTCTTTCGTGTGGGCGGGGTAGGGACTTCCCGGGCCGAAGACGAGGGTGGGGAGGCCTGCATTTGAGAGATAACTGGCGTGCGTGGCGAAGGGGGCGCCGACGGTGGGGCGTTTGAGGCCGTGCTCGGCCATGGCCTGCTTGACCAGCGGCAACACTCGCTCGCTCGACGCGGGCAGCAGCGGCGGGTGCTGGACGCGGACGCGAATGTCATAGCGGAAACCGTCGTCCTCTGCGGCGATTTCATCAAGCAGGCTTCGGATTTCAGTGATGACGCCGCCGGGCGCATCGGGCGCAGGCTCGCCGGGCACGAGCCGCCGATCGACCTCGGCCACACACCGCTCGGCGATGATGTTTGGTGCACTGCCGCCTTCGATCAGATTCACGCTGCAAGCGGCGTGGCCGGTCAGTGGGTGTTCGACATTAAGCGTATCGATGTAGCGCTTGTGCAGCACGTCCAGCACTTTGACCATGTCACGGATCGCGCTACGGCCCTCGCTCGGTACCGACGAGTGCGCCGCCTTGCCGTGCGTGATGATCTTGAAACGCACACAGCCGTTGTGCGCGACGACGGGTACGTGCTCGGTCGGCTCGCCGACGACAACGAGGTCCGGCGACCAGCCGAGCCGTGGCAAGTCGTGGTTCACGAAGCCCTGGATGCCGGTCATCGCGATCTCTTCGTCCGTGCTGAAGAGCAGGGCGATGTTGTTGGGCCTTTTGCTCCCAAGCTGGTACTGGTGAAGCGCCCACAGCATGGCCGCGCCGGTGCCTTTGGTGTCGCACGCCCCCCGTCCCAGCACGTTGCCGTCGACAAGGTCGCCGCCAAACGGGTCGATCGTCATGCCTTCGACGGATACGGTATCCATGTGGCTGTCGAACAGCACCCACGGCCGATCTTCGCCGACGCGGTGGGTGATGAGCAGTTGGTCCGACCGCCCGTCGCCGAACCCCTGCACGGGCAACAGTTCGGTCTCCATCATCCACGCCGAGGCGAGTTGCGTGAGCATCCCGGCGAGTTCATCCTCGGCCCGTGTTTTGCCTGTGACCGCGCCGTTGACGCTGTCGATCCGCACCATCGCCTGTAGCAATTCGATCACATTCGCGGGGGTTGTCGGAGCCATGGCGATAGTGTACGGCGGGGCCGGCAACCTGCCCGACGACAACCGGTAGACTGACGGCGTGCAACCCTCCATGCCAGACCCTGCCCGCGATGCACCCGCCGTCGGCCCGCTTACGCTCGACCCGCGCGGGATCGCCACCCTCGCCGCCGAGTTGCAACAGCACGCCAAACGCAATCCCCACCGCCGCACGCTCGCCGCGATCGCAGGCCTGCCCGGCTCAGGCAAGAGCACACTCGCCAGAGCACTATGTATCCACCTCAATCGGAGCGAGCCCGGCTCGGCCGCGCTGATCGCGCTCGACGGCTTCCATCGCCCGGACACCACACTCGAAGCGCGCGGCCAACTGGACCGCAAAGGGTCGCCGCCAACCTTCGATGTGTTGGGCTACTTCAAGCTCCTGTCACGCGCGGTCGAACGCGGCACTACACTGCAAGCCCCGTCATACGACCGCAAGCTGCACGACCCCGTCTATACCGGCAAGCCCGAGCATGCCGTGACACAAAACACACGCTACCTGCTCACAGAAGGCAACTACCTGCTGCTGGATGAGTTGCCCTGGACCGCGATCGATGACCTCGCGGCCGCGCGGTGGTTCCTCGACACGCCGTCCAAACAGGCCGAGGCCTGGCTGGTCCGCCGACACATCGCGACGGGGCGGTCGATCGAGGAGGCCCAGCGGCGTGTTGCGCACAACGACCGCCTGAATGCGGAGCTCGTATCGCAACGCAGCCGACATGCGGACCGGATCCTGCGTTGGCCGGACACGATGCTGGATGAAAAGTAGGACAGGCATTCCTGCGTGTCATCGGGCGCAGCACGAGTAAAGACGCTGGCAACCCTGAACAGGCCTGTGGCCAGTGACAGGCAGGAATGCCTGTCCTACCGACGGTCAGAACGGCCGCTTGACCGGGTTGAGTACTACGTTGTCGTGGCCGGGAACGATGACCTCCGCGATCTCGACGCCTTCCTTGAAGCTCTCTTGCGCCAACTCGATATCGACGCATCCGCGCAGCACCTGGCCACGCTCGAGGTGCTCGATCGTCGGGATCGCGTCACCCGCGATCAGCGTCGTTCGGCTGGGGTGAGTCAGCAGCAGCCCGCACGTCCCGGGTGTGAAGCCGTAGAGCGGGAAGAGGTCGACCTGGTCGGCGACCTTGTCTGGCGCGACCTGGCACTTCTTCAGGATCGCGATCTCCTGCTGCAGGATCTTGCGGACGTCGTCGTCCTGGCTCTCGTCGAACTTATCGATGAGTTGGACGCCGACCGCTTCGCGCTCGCGTTCGGAGATCAGCCAGCGGGCGTCGGGGAACGCGGAGAGTCCCATGCGGTGTGCGGGGCGGAAGTTGGTGAGGAAGACATCGGTGATGTCCTCGGGCGCTAGCCCGCTGCGCTCGGCGAGCCTGGCGGCGATAGCCTGAGGCGGCAGCCCGGGATCGACGAGAATCCGCTGCTTCTTCGTAGTGATGAGCGTCGTCGTCGCATGCGGTGTGCGTGCCGGGCCCTGGTGCTCCCAGAGATCGTTGACGCTGAGTGCGCCGATGCTGATGATGCGGTAGTCC
The DNA here is from genome assembly GCA_039193915.1 of Planctomycetota bacterium. Classification (GTDB taxonomy): domain Bacteria; phylum Planctomycetota; class Phycisphaerae; order Phycisphaerales; family Phycisphaeraceae; genus JAHQVV01. The sequence goes on along the minus strand of JBCCWH010000127.1, from coordinate 3,192 downwards.
ATCGGGGGTCTTTGGGGTTAGTGGTCGCGTTGGCTGAACCCGTCGCCGTCGGCGATGAATTCGAGTCGGTTGCCAAAAGGATCATTGGTATAGAAGCGACGTCGGCTGGGCACGGCGGTTTCCCAGTCGACAAGGTAGCCCGCCGCGCTGAGCTTGGCGACGAGCACATCGAGCTGCTCGACACATAGCGCGAGGTGGGCCTTCTTCTGTGGGCGGAACCCGTCCTCGACGCCGAGGTGGATCGAAACCGCGCCGGCCCGGAACCAGCACCCGCCGCGCGTGGCGTAGAGGCCGGGCTTGGGTTCTTCGGCCATGCCCAACAGCCCCGTGAAGTAGGCGCGGGCCTGGTCTTCGCCGCCGGCGGGCATCGTGAGTTGGGCGTGGTCGAGGAGGGTGATCATGGGGGAGGTCGTGTATCTGTCTAGCCGCACCGCTACGCGGTGCCGGAGTGTCGTGGTTGCTTTTTATGTGCCGAGCACCGGCGTCGCGTAGCGACGCGGCTACTGGCGTTTGCGTTTGGTTTTCTTCTTGCGTGGCCCGCCTTGTCCACGTTTCGTTTGCGGGCTACCCGCCCCCGCGCCACCACCACGACGTGCTGCCTTCTTCTTGCGTTGGCCTTGCTTGGACCCGTCGGGCTTGCCGCCGCGCGGCTTGCGAACCCCGCCGAGTCCGCCGCCGCCCCCGCGCTGCTTGGGCTTGAACTTCTCGCCGGGCTTGGGGGCCTCGCCGACCGGCACGTCCTCGGGGTGGTCGGTCTTCACCGGCACCTCCATCCCGATCAGCTTCTCGATATCACGCAGGTACGCGCGTTCTTCCTTATCGCACAGCGAGATCGCTGTGCCCGTACAGCCCGCCCGCGCCGTTCGGCCGATGCGGTGGACGTAGCTCTCGGGGTCGTTGCTCACGTCATAGTTGAAGACGTGCGAGACCTCGTCGACGTCGATCCCCCGCGAAGCGATATCTGTCGCGACGAGGATCATGATCTTGTTGGACCGGAACGCGGCGAGGCTGCGCTGCCGAGCGTTCTGGCTCTTGTTGCCATGGATCGCGTCCGCCTGGAACTTGGCGCGGCGCAATAGCCGACACACCTTGTCCGCGCCGTGCTTGGTCCGCGTGAAGATGATCGCCCGCGTCACCGGCTGGGTATTGAGCAGGTGCGTCAACAGCTTCATCTTGTTGGGCTTATCAACAAAATAGACCGCCTGATTGATGCGCTCTGCGGGAGGCGAAGAGACCTCGATCTCGATCGACACGGGGTTTTTCAGCAGGTCGTTGGCCAGCCCGCGGATCTCCTTGGGCATCGTCGCGCTGAAGAGCAAGGACTGGCGCTGCTTGGGCACCTTCGCGGTGATCTTGCGGATGTCATTGATGAACCCCATGTCGAGCATGCGGTCGGCCTCGTCGAGCACAAGCACCTGCACCTTGCTCAGGTTGACGTGCCCCTGATTCATCAGGTCCATCAGCCGGCCCGGCGTGGCGATCAAGACATCGACGCCCTTGTTGAGCTTCTTGACCTGCGGGTTCTGGCTGACCCCGCCGTAGATCACCGCTCCGCGGATGTCGAGGTGTTTGCTGTACGCCTCGAAGTTCTCAGCGATCTGGATCGCCAGCTCGCGCGTCGGGCTCAGCACCAGGCAGCGCGGGAGGCGGTGCCCTTTGGGGGACTGCTGCCCGGCCAGGCGGTTGAGCGTCGGCAGGGCGAACGCGGCGGTCTTGCCCGTGCCGGTCTGCGCACAGCCGAGCACATCCCGGCCTTCGAGGACCGGGGGGATGGCGCGGGCCTGGATCGGGGTGGCGGTGGTGTAGCCCGCGTCGTTGATCGCGCGGAGGATCGGCTTTGCCAGCCGGAGGTCACGGAATTGCATGGGGTTCCTTTGGGGCGGACGCGGCGTCGGCCGGGGGTCGGCCCCGCGCACGGCAAGGCAGCGCAATCGCGAGAGTATACCCGGCAAGGGTATCGCCGGCCCACGGATGGCATCGGTGGCCTGGGACGATGCATGTCGGTGAAACCGCCGGGCCACGCCCGGGGCGGAATGCAGGACAGGGGTGGCAGCCCCTCGCCCCCGCGTGGTGACGCGGCGGTTTCGTCCGCGACATGCAATCGCCCTGACCGGTGGGCCCGTTTGGCTTAAGTCTGAGGCATGTTACTCGCCCTTGAGGTGGTCGATATGCTGCCAGGGGAGTGTGCCGCCCAGCAGGTCTTTCTTGACCTTGAGCCGGTCGAGCACCGTCGCGGGGATCAGCGGGAGCAGCCGGTCGATCTCGCCGCCGGCCGCGATCTGCTTGATGAGGGTCGAACTGGTAAAGCCGTACGTCTCGCCGGACATGACGAAGACGGTCTCGATATCGGCGATCGAGCGATTGGTCAGCGCGAGCTGGAACTCGAAGTTGAGGTCGGTGACGTTGCGCAAGCCCCGGAGGATGGCGGTCGCGCCGAGACTGCGGGCATAGTCGACGGTGAGGCCTTCGTAGGCGGCGACCTCGACGTGGGGCTCGCACTGCTCGGCGATGAGTTCGCCGATCATCTCGATGCGTTCTTCGATGGTGAAGATCGCACGCTTAGCGGGGTTGGTGCCGACGGCGACGATGAGGCGGTCAAAGAGGCGCTGGCCGCGCCGGATGACGTCGAGGTGGCCGTTGGTGATCGGATCGAACGTGCCCGGGAACAGGCCGATCTTCGGGCCCGGGCGGCTGGACGGTGGGGCGTCGTTTTCGCTCATACACCGAGTATAGCACCCCGCACGGCCTTCCCTTGCGGTCGCCTCCTAGCCCAGCCGTTACACCCCGCACGCACGGCCCAGCCAACCCCCCAGCCACAACTTTTCCGAGCGTCGCACTGGCATCGTCGGCGGTTGAATCGGTTACTTCCCCTGAACCAAGACGACGACGACAACACGGCCACGCGACGACGCGGCCACACGAAAACGCGAGCCAAACAAAGATCGCCCCGCCCTTAAGGCGACGCACACGACAAACCGGGCCGGCCAACGCCGACCCTTCACCGACCCTGGATCGGGTCTCGCTCCGGTTGCCTCCCCGGACGAGACCTTTTTCTTTAGGGTGCGAGGTTCTGTCTGACGGCTCTTTGGCCCTCCGTATGGTGGCCGGGGTCAAGCGCAGCCTGCCCCCGGAACGGGTGAGGTATTCGTTCCGGGGGTTCGCGGCGCTCAACCCCGGCCACCAAGTAGAGCC
>JBCCWH010000126.1:0-7646 GCA_039193915.1 Planctomycetota bacterium | reverse complement strand
GGCGAAGTGTTGTTCGCCATGAGCCCGAGCTGCCAGGCGAACACGCGGCGTTGGTCGTCCATCGGCGGGTCGGGGTAGTGCCGGTCCAGCCCCATCTCGCCGATCGCGACGCAGCGCTGGTCGGCGAGCTTCTCGTTTAGCGCGTCGCTCAGCGCGGTGCCATCGACGAACTGCGCGGCGTAGTGCGGGTGGACCCCGGCGGTGGCGTAGACACGCGGAAAGCGGTGGGCGAGCGCGAGGGCGCGCGTCGCGTCTGCGGGCGTGATGCCGACGGTGATCATGCGGTCGACACCTGCTGCATCGGCGTCGGCGAGGACCTGTTCGACCCGGCCGTGCAGCTTGTCGAACGTGAGGTGGCAGTGGGTGTCGATCATGGGGCGTAGACTTTATGGGATAGCCGCGTTGCTACGCAACGCCGGTGCTCGGAACCAGCATCGCGTAGCGATGCGGCTATACAGCGGTTTCGTCGTTTTCAATCACGCAACTCAACGTTCACGACCACCGTCGCGGGCTGCTCGCAGTGCTGATCGGTGCAGGCCTGGTAGGCGAGCTGGAGCGTGAGCGTCTCGGGCGGGTCACCTTCGACCGAGACCTCGACGCGCACGCGGACCTCGCCTTCGTACACATCCAAGGGCACATCGGCGAAGGGATACATCTTGCGTTCACCGTCGGGCCAGTGGATACGGAGCGTGACGTTGTCGGCATCCACAACACTTAGCGCAGTGGCTTGCACGAGATCACCCGCCGCGACGCCCGAGCCGAGGTGGTAGCCCTCGGCAATCGTGAGCGTGATCGTCAGCGTGCCCGCGCCGTCACGCAGAGCTAACGCCTCGGGCGCGACCGCGAGCCGCACCGGGGCGTCGTCTTGACTCGTTAGCTTTGCGGTGTCCAGGATGCCCGGGGCCGTCTTCCGCAGGCGGTGCAGCGCATGGACCATGTGCAGCATCGCCCCGCCGCGCTCGCGCATCGGCACCGCGAAGCTCATCAGGTCACGAGCGGCCCGTTCGGCGTACTCGCGTTTACCCGTGAGTTCGAACAGGTCCACGAGGTTATGGACCATCTGGCTGTTGCCCGAGGGCACCGCGCCGTCGTAGCTGCCGCGTGTCCGGACAAACAGGTCGCTCTGGTCGGCCAGCGTGTCGTAGTACCCGCTCTGCTCATGGGCGAAACGCTCGATGGCCATCGCGGTGTAGCGCTCGGCCCAGTCGAGGTAGTCGTCGCCGTTGCTGCTGTAGCGATGGAGCTGGATGAGGCCGTGCACGTAGTGGGCGTAGTCTTCGAGGAAGCCGGGGATCTTGGCGACGCCGTCGCGGTAGGTGCGGTAGAGCCCGCCGCCTTGGTCGTCGGGGATGGCCATGTGCTCGGCGATCGCGTTAGCGGCCCGTGCGGCGGCGTCGAGGTAGCGCGGTTCATCAAGCGTCCCCCCCACCGCCGCGAGCCCGGCGATCATCATGCCGTTCCAGGCCGCGAGTACTTTGTCGTCGGTGCCGGGCTGGTCACGCCGCATGCGGGCGGCATACAAAACCGCATTGGCCTCATCCCGCGACCGGCGCACCCGGCCGAGATCGAGCCCCTCATCCGCCGCGAACTGCGGCAGCGTACGCGGCAGATACAGCACGTTCTTCGGCGGCGCATCAGGGGCATGCGGGTCTTGAAAGTTTGGACCCGCGCCAAGGCCGTAGAGCGAAACCATGAAGCCAGACACCGACGCATCGCCCAGTGTTTCGCTGAACTGCTCCGGCGTCCATAGATAATTCAAGCCTTCCTGCGCATCGACCTCCGCATCCTGCGCGGACCAGAACGCACCGGTCGGGTCGGTCATCTCGCGGAGCACGTAGTCGCAGATACCCTTGGCGACCCATCCAAACGCGTACTGAAAGTCGCTGTCGGGGTGGCTCGCGTAGGCCGCGGCGTAGAGCTCGGCGAGTTGGCCGTTGTCGTAGAGCATCTTCTCGAAGTGCGGGACGAGCCACTGGCTATCGACGCTGTAGCGGTGGAACCCGCCGCCGACCTGGTCGTACATCCCGCCGCGGGCCATGCGGTCGAGGGTGTGCTCGATCTTTTGCCATAGCGGGTCGATGCCGCTGTCGGCCTGTAGCGCGAGCAGGAAGGCGGGGATGGCCGGCTGCGGGAACTTCGGCGCTGCACCGGGCCCGCCGCCGAAGCCGCCGTGCTCGGGGTCGTAGGTCTGCACCATCGCGTGGGCGACGCGGTCGATCAGCGCCGGGTCGATCGGCCCGGGCTCGGCCTGCGCACTCAACTGCTCAATCACACCCTCTGCCAAACGCTCGGCCTGCTCCATCACCTCGCCGCGTTGCTCGCCCCACGCCCGGCTCAAACCCTCCAACACCTGCGGGAAACTCGGCATGCCTTGCATCGGCTCGGGCGGCAGGTACGTCCCGCACCAGAAGGGCTTGAGCCCCGCATCGCCCTCGCCACCCACACCGGGCGGCGTCAGGAACACGCTCATCGGCCAGCCGCCCCGCCGCGTCATCAACTGCGTCGCGGTCATGTAGATGTCGTCCACGTCCGGCCGCTCCTCGCGGTCGACCTTCACGCACACATACAACGCATTCATCTGCTCGGCGATCGCCGGGCTCTCGAAGACCTGCCGCTCCATCACGTGGCACCAGTAGCACGTCGAGTACCCGATGCTCAAAAAGATCGGCACGCCCCGCTCGCGCGCCGCGGCGAACGCCTCCGCGCCCCACGGGTACCAGTCCACGGGGTTGTGCGCGTGCTGCCGCAGGTACGGGCTGGTCTCGTCGATCAGCCGGTTGGTGTACTTCCACGAGCCGTCAGCGTTGACCAGCTCGGCGTGGTGCGGGTGGTGGGCGAGGTCTTGCGGAGTGTCTTGCGGCATGGCGGCATTGTAGGTGAGAGAAACCGACACCCCACGCCGACGCTGAGTCCGCGAAGCGTCTGGTACACCGCGCCAACACAAAAAAACAGCCCCGCATCCACATGCGGGGCTGGGGTCAATCTATGTTGATGTCAGGCAGGATGCCCACGCAATGCTGCGTTTACATCTCAACCGGGTTGAGCCAAGGCATCATCGCCCGCAGCTCCTTGCCCACAGTCTCGACGCCGTGCTCGGCGTTGTCGGCACGCTGCTGCTTGAACCACTTGAAGCCATCCGCGTAGTCGTCGCGGAAGGCCTTGGCGAAGCCGCCGTCCTGGATGTGCTTCAGCGCGGCCTTCATGCGTTCCTTGGTGTCGCTATCGACGATCTTCGGCCCGGTGTAGTAGTCGCCGAACTCCGCGGTGTTGGAGATCGAGTACCGCATGTACTTGAGCCCGCCCTTGACGATGAGGTCGACGATGAGCTTGACCTCGTGGCAGGTCTCGAAGTAGGCCAGCTCGGCCGGGTAGCCCGCCTCGACGAGGGTGTCGAAGCCGTGCTTGATGAGCTCGCTGAGGCCGCCGCAGAGGACGACCTGCTCGCCGAAGAGGTCGGTGACGCACTCCTCGGCAAACGTCGTCTTGAGCGTGCCGCCCTTGCCGCCGCCGACACCGATGGCATAGGCCAGCGCGATATCACTGGCGTCGCCCGTCGCGTCCTGGTGCACCGCCATGAGGCAAGGCACCCCGCCGCCGCGCTCAAACTCGCTGCGCACCGTGTGGCCTGGGCCCTTGGGCGCGACCATGATGACGTTCACGCCGGCCGGCGGCTCGATCGTCTTGAAGTGGATGTTGAACCCGTGGGTGAAGACCAGCGTCATGCCGTCGGTCAGGTTTGGGCCGATGGACTCGGCGTAGACCGTGGGCTGGGCCTCGTCGGGCAGCGCGATGACGACGGCGTCGGCCTGCTTGACGGCGTCGGCGACGGCCATCGGCGTGAAGCCGTGCTCGGCGGCGAGCTTGCCGTTGGCGGACTCGGCACGGTTGGCAACGATGACCTGGACGCCCGAGTCGCGCAGGTTCTGGGCGTGGGCGTGGCCCTGGCTGCCGTAGCCGATGACCGCGACGGTCTTGCCGGCCAAGGGTTGCAGGGAGCCGTCTTTGTCATAAAGCGTTTCGATCGCCATCGGGGTCGTCTCTTTCTTCGTCGAGTGGGATTGCGGGTGCAAAGGCAAAGCCCAACAGGGTAGTGAAACCACGGGATAGCGTCAAAAACTCGGGCTGGTTTTTAGCCGAACCGCTACGCGGTGCCGGGGCTTGCAGGCGCGTTTCGTGATGCCAAAGCCCCGGCGACGCGGTGATCGAAGGAACAGTCACGCGACGCGACTAGGGAAACCGCCTAGCCCTACATCGCGACCTTCTCATCGGGGATCCGGCCAAACGCGATCTTGTCGGGCATGTCCAGCTTCGCGACTTCGTGCATCCCGCCCATGTAGACCGCGTGCCCGCCGAAGCGTTCGTTGATCGCGTCGATCGCGTGGCCCAGCGCGTTGCGGGTGTTGGGCTCGTCGAATAGCAGGCCCGTGGTGCTCTGCGTCGGCGTCAACCCACCCAGGGTGATGCCGACCTTCTTGGGCACCGGCATCGCGTGCGCGGGTCGCCGCCGCCACAGCCGCTCGAAGTGTTCGATGACCGTGATCGTGTCCTGGCACGTGGGCAGGTCGATCCCGTCGCGCCAGCGCGTGCCCGACGCGTCGGTGACCGATGCACTCAGCGACCCAGCGAAGTAGCCGTGCGCCCGCAGCCGGCCCGCAGCCTTGTGCAGCAGGCGCGTCATCACGGCGTGCGCCCCCGCCGGGGTCCGCAGCTCCGGGGCCAGCACGTTGGCGTGGGTGAACATCCGCCGGTGCTCTGCATGGACCTTCGGCTCTTGGCCGTGCAACCCCATCCAGTACCGCCGACCCTCGACCGAGCCCCAGGCCTCCTGCGCCTGCTGCGCGGTCATCGCCCAGAGGTCTTCGACCGTGAGGATGTCGTGCTTGTGCAGCCGGGCGCGGATGCCGACGTTGATGCCCGGCAGATCGACCAGCGATAAGTGCGCGATTTTTCCGGGCAGGTCGTCGGGGGCCAGCGCCGTCAGCCCATCGGGCTTACCCAACTCCGAAGCGATCTTCGCCACCAGCCGCGAATGCGCCAGCCCGACGCTGCACGAAAGCGCCTCGCCTACCCCCGGGCACACCGCCCGCTTGACCCGTCGGCCGATGTCCATCGCCTGCTCGACCTCACACTCGCGCCCCAGCAGCCGAACCGCGACCTCGTCGATCGACCAGACCTTGTCGATGGGGACAACGTTGGTGATCGCGGCGTAGATCTGCTTGTGGACCTCGACGTAGCGTTTGGGTCGGGCGACGACGAGCTCGATGCCGGGACAGAGTTGTTTCGCCTCACGGACGCCGGTGCCGGTCTTGACGCCGTGGGCCTTGGCCTCCTTGCTCGCGGCGATACAGCAGGTGCCCATGCTTTCGCAGGGGATCACCCCGACGGGCCGACCGCGCAGCCCCGGCCGGTCCTGCTGCTCGACCGACGCGAAGTAGTTGTCCATATCCAGAAAAAGCCATCGGAGGGGGCCTGGCATATGCGTACATATACCTAACGCTGGATGCGAAGGCAAGCGATTCAAAAACAGCCGGCGGCCTACGGACGCCGGACGGAGTGGCTTGCCTTCGCGTGGCACGCCCGGCGTCCGTAGGCCGCTGGCTGTTCACGGAGTGTCGCCGTCGTCACCATAAATACCTGCGGCCACGCCCCGACGCCGATACTCTTGCAGCCGTTGTGCACTGCCCACCGTTGACTGTTCACTCTTTCCGCCATGCTCGACTTCTCCGACCAGCCCTACCAGTGGTTCCCGCCAAAATCCAGCCGGCTGGCTCGGTGGGCGCTGTGCTGGCACAACCGGCTTCGCTACCTGCCACGCTCGCTGCGGATCAGCGACGTCAACGTCACGGGCCACGAAGACCTCATCACGCACCGCCGCGCGGGCGACCGGCTGGTGCTCATGCCCAACCACCCGACCCACGCCGACGCGGCGATCCTCCTCGAAGCAACCCGCCAAGCCCGGCTGTCCACGCAGATTATGGCCGCGTACGACGTCTTCCTCCGCAGCAAAAAAGACGCGTGGGTGATGCAGAAACTCGGCGCGTTCTCCGTCGACCGCGAGGGCAGTGACCCCCGCGCGATGAAGCAGGCCCTGAGCGTTATCGAGCGCGGCCGACACGCATTGGTCGTGTTCCCCGAAGGCAACGTCTACCTCGAGAACGACCGCGTGACACCCTTCAACGAGGGCGCGGCCTTCCTCGCGCTGCGCGCCGCGCGCGAACTCCACGGCTACGGCAAACGCACGCTTGTCGTCCCCGTCTCGATCAAGGCCACCCACACCGCCGACATCCGCCCCGCCGTCGCGGCCGACCTGCACGAAGCGGGCACGATGGTCGGGGTCGAAATCGATGCGAACGACACGCCGGGCCAGGCGCTTAGACGTATCGGCATCGCTGCGCTCCACCGCAACCTCAAGCAGCGCGGGCTCGACGCGCCCGAGACCGACGACCTCGCCGCGCTGATCGCGCACGGCGCGGGGGCGGTGCTCGACAAGCTCGAACACAAGCTCGAGCTCAAGCCCCGGCCCAAAGACACGATCACCGACCGCATCCGCAAAGCCCGCCGGGTGATCCACGAGGTCCGCACCGACCCCGAGCGCATCGCTGACCACGCGGCCGCGGCGACCTGGGCGGACGAGGCGATGCTCGCACTGCGTTTCGCGAGCTATTCCGGGTCTTATGTCGCCGAAAAGCCAACCCTCGACCGCATTGCCGAGACCGTCGAGAAGCTGCACGAAGACCTGACCCGCAAGATGCTGCCCGCCACCCACGACCGCGCGGCCAATGTCCACTTCTGCGAGCCGATCGACCTGACGCCCTTTGTCGCCGACGGCAAGCCCGGCCGCAAAGCCGTGGGCGAAGTCACCACCCTCGCGGAGCAGGCGGTACAGCAAGGCCTCGACGCCATCAACGCCGACAACCCCCACCCCGGCGGGGCGCTGTGGGACGGCCCAGTCAACGGGTAAGCACCCGCCCCAGCCTTGCGAAACGCGGGACACCCGTCCCCGCCCCTGCATACGCTGCTGGCCTAACATGCTGGTAATGCCGCGCGAAGACAACATCACGAAGACACCCCGTCTCGCGGTCTGGGGCAACAGCATGCTGAACAAACTCCCCGCGCAGTCACGCCGTCGACGCAAACGCCTGGCGAGCAAACGACGGCGGGCGATCCTCAAAGTGCGTCGCACGAGCGACCGCTAGACCTGCACACAGGCAGTCTCGAATCCCGATCCTCAAAGGAGACATCCCATGCAGTTTCGGCTGATATCGCCCCGCCGGATCCTACACCTGACATTGACGGGTGCACTCACGCTGACATGCTTGCTTTCGAGCGGCGCGCTGAACGCAGCCCCCGAGCAACTTTCCACGCAGCGGTCGGCGTTGGGCGAAGACGGCGCAAGCAACGCCCTGGTCCGGCTTGTCGGGCCAGAGGTTGTGTGGGACGCGATCGAGTCGGAACTGGAAAGCAGCCCCTGGCTGAGCAACGCCGACGAATTCGCGGCCTGGGTCGACGAGACGGGCAACCAGTGCCAGGAGATCACGTCGCTCACCGCCGAGAAGCTGCGCGAACTCGATGCCCTGCTCAACGAGCACTGGATCGGCAAGCGGGCGGCGGGCCTGATTGTGCTCGCGGCCGGGGGCGTCGCTGCG
>JBCCWH010000125.1:0-8011 GCA_039193915.1 Planctomycetota bacterium | reverse complement strand
CCGGGCATGACTTCGATGAACGCACCGAAGTCCTTGATGCTCGACACCTTGCCGGTGTAGATTGCGCCTTCCTTGACCTCGGCGCAGAGCTTCTCGACTTCTTCAAGTGCCTTCTCGGCCTTGCCGGCACCGACGGCCGAGAGGAAGACCGTGCCGTCCTCTTCGATCTCGATCTTCGCGCCGGTGTCGGCTTCGAGGGCGCGGATCATCTTGCCGCCCGGGCCGATCAGCTTGCCGATCTTGTCGGGGTGGATGTGTGTCGTCAGCATGCGCGGGGCGTACTTCGACAGCTCCTTGCGGGGCTCGGGGATCTCCGCCTCGATCTTCTCGATGATCTGGATGCGGTTTGTCTTGGCGAGGTCGAACGCCTTGCTGATCTGGTCGAGCGTGAGCCCGCGGATCTTCATGTCGATCTGCACGGCCGTGACGCCTTCGCGGGTACCACACACCTTGAAGTCCATGTCGCCGAAGTGGTCTTCCTCGCCCTGGATGTCGGTGAGGTAGACGTCTTCCTGGCCTTCTTCGTCGGCGCGGATCAGGCCGATAGAGATACCCGCGACCGGGGCGCTGATGGGCACGCCCGCGTCCATGAGCGCGAGCGTGCCGCCACATGCCGAGGCCATGGACGACGAGCCGTTGGACTCGAGGATGTCGGAAACGAGGCGGACGGTGTAAGGGAACTTCTCGACGGGCGGGAGCACGGGGAGCAGCGCCTTCTCGGCCAGCTTGCCGTGGCCGATCTCGCGCCGGCCCGGGCCGGTGATGCGCTTGGCTTCGCCGACGCTGAACGGCGGGAAGTTGTAGTGCAGGTAGAACTTCTCGGAGTATTCCTGGCCCAGCCCGTCGACGATCTGCTCGTCCTTGCCCGTACCGAGGACGGCGGTCACCAGCGACTGGGTCTCGCCGCGCTGGAACATGCCGCTGCCGTGCACGCGGGGGAGCAGACCCGTCTCGCAGACGATGCGGCGGAGCTCGTCGGCCGCGCGGCCGTCGGTCCGCTTGCCGCTGCGGATGATCTCACGGGTGATCTGCTCCTCGAGCTCGTGGATCGCGACCTTGACGGTCTTGACCGTCTTCTGGTGATTCTGATGCTCGGCATATGTCGCCGACTCATCGGGCTCGGGGTAGTTGTTCTGGATGAACTCTTTCTTGATCTCGCGGACGGCGTCGGCGCGGTCGGCCTTGCTGTTGCCGCCGCTCTTGGCCTGACGCAGACCGTCGCGGAGGCCCGCCACCTTGTCGGCGATTTCCTGTGGGACTTCGACCGGGCCGCCGACCTTTTCCTTGCCGCACTTGGCCTGAAGGTCCTTGATCAGTGCCGTGATCTGCTTGACGTACTCGTAGCCGAAGGCGACGGCGTTATTCAGCTCGTCCTCGGGCATCTCGTAGGCGCCGACCTCGATCATGTTGATGCCGTCTTCGTGGCCACACAGCAGCATGTCCAGATCGGAGTAGGCGTCTTGGGCGGCGGTGGGCATGGCGACGAGCTCGCCGTCGACCCGGCCGACGCGGACGTTACCGACGGGGCCTTGGAAGGGGATGTTGCTGATCGACAGCGCGGCCGAGGCGGCGATGCCCGCGAGGACGTCGGGCTCGTTCTGGCCGTCGTAGGCCATCACCCAGCACTGGATCTGCACCTCGTCGATGTAGCCCTTGGGGAACAGCGGCCGGATGGGCCGGTCGATGTTCCGCATGGTGAGGATTTCTTTCTGGTTCGGGGCACCTTCGCGCTTGCGGAAGCCGCCGGGGAACTTGCCCGCCGCGCTGATCTTCTCGCGGTAGTCGACGGTGAGGGGGAAGAAGTCCAGCCCCGGGCGCGGGTCGGAGTGGACGGCGGTGCCGAGCACGACGGTCTCGCCGTACTGCACGAGCACCGAGCCGCCGGCCTGCTTGGCGAGCTTGCCGGTCTCGATGGACAACGTACGGCCCGCGAGCTCGAGCTCGACGCGATGGATCACTTCTGACATTTCGATTTCCTTGTTCGATGGCGCAAAGGAGGGAGGGTGCGCCGGCGCTTCGCCATCGTGGGCCATCCCGAAAAGACCGAGACAGACCCCGCGCCGGCGTTGTCGCCGCCTGGTGGAAAGCCAAGCAAGGAAGACAGGTGGCCGGGGGCACGGGGCGCGATGCAGACAAGGCATCACACGCGGTGCACGGGGCTAACTGCCGTCGCTGCCTGCCCGCTACTTCACGGGCCCACGAGGCGGTCGGCCGGGGCGACATACATCTGCGCCTCGGCCAGGATTCCATCGGGCAAAAACCACGAAGGAAAACAAACGCCCACGCTTCCGCGCGGGCGTTCAAAAAACTTACTTACGCAGACCCAACTTCGCGATCAGGTCGAGGTAGGACTGGCGGTTGTTCTTCTTCAGGTAGCGGAGCAGGCGGGTCCGCTTGGAGACCATCGCCAGGAGCCCGCGCTGCGACGAGTAGTCGTGCTTGTGCTGCTTGAGGTGGGCGGTCATCTCCTTGATCCGGTGCGTCAAAATCGCGACCTGGACCTCGGGGCTGCCGGTGTCTTTGTCGTCCCGGCCAAACGCGTTGATGACTTCCTGTTTCTTCTCTGCAGTAATGCTCATATCCGTAAACCTTTATTATCCCGTCACTTCCGAGCCAGCAGGAACGCCCCGCGAGCCGAGAAGGCGATGATCCCCAGGGCACCACGCCGCAGGGAGCCCCGCATTGTAACGGGGTAAGGATTGGGGGGCAATCGCAACGAAACCGCCGCGTCACACGCGGGGGAATCGGACAGCCGGTGACCTATGGGCACCGGACCACGCGGTGACTCTTGACCTTACATGTCCGGCGTCCGTAGGCCGCCGGCTGTTCTGATCAGATATTCACCCACCCCCGCGTCGCCGTGCCGGCGACGGCTAACGCTGTGCAGCAACGCGGCCAGGTCGAGTCACACCCCCGACCGGGCGATCAGGTCCATGAACTGGTCGGTGAAGACGAAGTTTTCTTCGGGGAATTCCAGCCCCTGCATGTTCTGGTCGATGTGGCTGAACATCATCTCGATCGTCGCCAAGAGCTGCGGCTCGGCATCGGGCTTCGCGGGATCAAGCAACTCCACCACGCCCGACGTCGAGCTGCCGCGTTCGTCGAGGTGGGTGATCTCGGCGGTGTGGCGGATCGTCGTGCCGGGCACGGCGTTCACACCCGTGAAGTTGGCCTTGCCGATCTTGGCGAGGATGACTTTTTCCTTGAAGTCGTTGGCGTGGCCTGTCAGGATGCCGGCGGTCTGGGCGTAGCCCTCGATGATCAGTGTGTTGGGCATCACCGGATACGCGGGGTGCTCACTTCCGGGGGCACAGCCGGTCGCGCTGCCGTTGTAACCGCCCAGCGCGTTGGTCTTGCTCGACGCGAAGTGGTCGTGCAGGACGTCCTCGGCCGCGGTAACGTTGCGCAGCGCGACGCAGCGCTTGGCCTTGTCGAGTTCGAGGATACGGTCCAGCCAGATCCAGCGCATGGGTGGAGCCCTTAGCGGTTAGCCGTTAGCGGTTAGCCAGAGCCGGTTCCGTGAACTACGCGCCGCCTGCCTACCGGCCAACGGCTAATAGCTAACGGCTAACCGCTCTACGACAGCTTGCTCTTGACGAACTTGCAGACCATGTCGACGGTGAAGACGTCGCCGAGCTTCTCGACCTGCGGGTCCTGCTCGAACGCGGCCAGGTCGGCGTGGGGCATTTTTTCCCGCAGCGCGGCCAGGCCGGCCTCGGTGACCTTGCCGTCTTCGACGATGCCGTCGTTGGAGAGGACGGACTGGTCGAACATCTCGGTCTCGCCGATCTTGATGCCGAAGGCTTTTTCGAGGCGGAAGCTGATATCGAGGTAGTCGATGGACTCCGCGCCGAGGTCTTCGCCCAGGCGGGCCTCGGGGGTCACCTCGTCGTCATCGACGCCAAGGGCTTCTTCAAGGACTTCCTGGATCTTCTCAAAGATTTCTTCATCAGACATCGACATCTTGGGCGTTCCTGTCGTGGGGGGCGTTTGGGGGATCGACCACCCGTCACCGGGCGGGCCAAGGGCGTATCGTAGCGAGTTTGGGGGGTGTCGTCGCATGGCCCGGCCAAGGCCTAGGCGGGCTTTAGGCGGACTCGGCGATCGGCTCGAGCGAGAAACGGCCCGTCACAGCGGTGCGGCCCTCAACGCTGCCGGTGCCCTGGAAGTCGTAGCGGTGGCCTTCACGCTTGCGCAGCTTGATGTCGAGCGTCAGCGTCTCGCCCGGGCGGACCATCCCGCTGTAGCGGACGTTGCGCACCTCGGCGACGACCAGCGGGCGTGGCGGCGGGTCCTCAGCCCCCGACGCAAAGTGCCGAGCAGCCTGCACCAACGCCTCAAGCATCATCACGCCCGGTAGGATCGGGAAGCCCGGGAAGTGGTCGCCCAGGTATTCCTCGGCCGCGCTGACGCTCTTCACCGCAGACAGCGTCTGGTCGTCCCGCGAAATCACTTTGTCGATGAGGTCAAACTTCACGGCCGGAGTGTATCGACGCGTCACCCTCATCGCAAAGTAAGCGGACGAAACCGCCGGGCCACGCCCGGGGGAAAACGCCGCAGCGACAACGCATCCCTCAGCCCGCCCCCGCGTGTGACGCGGCGGTTACGTGATGCGCGCCGCCCCGCCGTCCGCTACGATCCGCCCATGCCCGAGCCGGTCGTCTATCTCAACGGTGAATTCCTCCCCAAACGCGACGCAACCCTCAGCGTCGACGAGCGCGGCGTCCTGTTCGCAGACGGGGTCTACGAAGTCGTCCGCTACTTCCAAGGCCAACCCTTCACCCTTGACGAACACGCCGCCCGCCTGGCGCGATCGCTCGACGGCATCAGCCTCGCCTTCGACGCCGAGTCGCTGGGCCCGATCAGCGACGAGCTGGTCGCGCGCAACGGGCTCAAAGAAGCACGCGTCTACTGGCAGGTCACACGCGGCCCGGGGCAACGCGGCCCCGCCTTCCCACGCAGTCACATCATCGACCCGGCGATGCGGCCGACGGTCTACCTCGCCGCCGAGTCGGCCGAGCCGTTGGCGAAAGACGCCCCGCTGCCGACGATCTCGGCCATCACCGTGCCCGACGACCGGTGGGCGAACTGCTGGATCAAGTCGCTCATGCTCCTGCCCAACACGCTCGCCAAAACCAAGGCGCACGCCCAAGGCGCGGGCGAGGCCCTGTTCGTCCGCGACGGCTGGATCACCGAGGGCAGCTCGACCAACTGCTTCGCCGTGTTCGACGGCGAGCTCTACACCCATCCGGCCGACCACTACATCCTCGAAGGCATTACCCGCAACGTCATCATCGACCTCGCACGGCAACTCGATATCCCCTGCCACCAGCAGGCCTTCAACGCGACCGACCTCCCAGCCGCCGACGCATGCTTCATCACCGGCACGGGCACGCTGATGGCGTCGGTGACTCAAGTCGATGGGCAGACGATCGGCAAAGGTGTCGCGGGGGCGGTTGCGAGGCGAATTTGGGAAGCGTTTTTGCAGCGTGTTCTGTGATTCATCTTGCGTGACCGTCCGCGCATCGGCTAAGTTCGTTTTGTGCATCCCAGTCTTCTAACTGCATCCATAGCCCCACAAGGAGACTTAAGTCCGGTCTCTTGGTACTCGGTGATCGTTTTTGTGATTTGCTGTGGGGTGATCGGGGTACTTGCGCGGCGATCCAGATACGAATCCTTGCAAAGGCAGCTTGCCGCGGCCTCAGCAACTTGGATCGCTTTGTTCTGGGCATACGCTTCATCCGTTATGGTTTGGCCGCTGGATGCGGATCATGCCGCCGGGGCCTTACTCTGCCTTGGTTTTGGTTTCGGGTACAGCTTGTCGGGGAACTATGGCCCATCGCGGTACGTCGCGGCTATTGCACTATTGGGAGGTGTCATTTGCCTAGGGACAAGCTGCTCTGCCTTTCTGAGATTACTTAATCGAGCCTTGCCCGAATACAGCACAGTTGATCCGCTCCCAAAAGGCGGAATTCAGTTTCTAAGCATTTCGCTAGCGGCACTTTGGGCAGGCCTTGGAGCTGTCCTGGCGATCAAGAGAAAACGACAATCGCACGCTGTGTGGCGGATGTCTCAAGGGCAGTGTCCCCTGTGCGCATATAGCTTGCGTGGAAGCGTTGGCATGCCGAAATGCCCTGAATGCGGCGCAGCCATTCCTTGGGACCAGGTGCAGCTACCCGATACAGCAAGCTGACCCGGTTACGACTCAAACCGCACAGCCTTGGCAATCTCCCCACTCATGCGCTGATGCTCATGTAGCAAGCCGATGTAGCTCGCCACGACCAGCGGGGTGTCGGCGAGGCCGAGCTTGTCGCGCGCTGCGAAGACCTGGGCTTCACTTGGGCCCTCGATCTCGACGAAGTGGCCAAGCCGGGGAAGCTCGTCGAGATCGATCAGGCAGCCGTCGAGTTTGTAGCGGGTTCGGCGTTTCTCGAAGGTGAAGCTCGGGCGAAAGCCCAGGGCACGCAGGAGGCCGTCGGCGTCTTGCGCATCGGCGACGACGAGCTCGTATTCTTCGCGTGATTTCAGCGGGCCGGGGGCACGCGGCCCCTTGTGTGCGAGGATGACGCGGGTGCTGGCCTCGGGCGTGCCGGGGCTCGAGGTCTCGGTGCGTAGCCGCAGGGCCCGGTCGCTGCGAGCAAACGAGCCGTCGGGGTGGTCGTAGAACGTGTTGACCTCCGCGAGGTCGGCGGCGTGCGTCGCGCCGGCCGCGCGCAGCCGTGCAACCAGCGCGTCGCGGTCGTCCAGGCGCATCTTGGCTTCGATCTCAATAGGCATACGGCTCTCTCTCGGGTCACTAAGCGTACCAGACTCCCGGCGTGTTTAGCCGGTAGAATCCGGGCCACAGGTTTCACTCAACGCGTGGGAGGAAAGCGGCATGGCGAGCGAACGTGTCCACCGGCTGCTCCGGCTGATCACACTGCTCCAGTCGCGCACGCGCTGGTCGGCGACGGACCTGGCACGCGAGCTTGGCGTCTCGCGCCGCACGGTGTTCCGCGACCTCAAGGCGCTCGAGGAGGCGGGTGTGCCGTGCCATCACGTCGAGGGGCAGGGGTATCGCCTGGGCAAGAGCTCACAGCTCCCGCCGATGTCGCTCAACGCGGCCGAGGTGCTCGGCCTGATGCAGCTCATCAAGCAGGCCGGGGCCCAACGCAGCCGGCCGATGCACGCCGCGGCGCTGTCGGCGATGTACAAGCTGATCTCGACCGCGCCCGAGTCGCTACGCAGCACCTGCGCCGAGATGATGGCCAACGTCAGTATCCGCCCCGATGCCGAGATCGACGGCGAGGCGGAGTCCGCCCACTACCAGCCCCTGCACCGCGCGATTGCCGAGCAACGCGCCTGCAAGCTGAGCTACACCTCGCCCGTCGAGGACAGCACGATGCAGATGGTGTTCCACCCCTACGCCCTGCACCACGCCAACCGCGCGTGGTACCTGCTGGGCTACAGCGTGATGCACGACGAAGTGCGCATCCTCAAGCTCGTCCGTATCGCCAAGCTCGACCTGCTCGAGAAGACCTTCACGCGCCCGAGCGGCTTTTCTGTCGCACAAAAGCTCGGCCACGCTTGGCGGCTGATCCCCGAGGGCAAAACCCACAAGATCGAGCTGCGTTTTACGCCGAGGGTCGCGACCAACGTCACCGAGGTCCGCTGGCACCACAGCCAGTCGCATGAGATCGTGAAAGATGGGTCATGCGTGATGCGCTTCGAAGTAGACGGCCTCAACGAGATCGCGTGGTGGGTGTGCGGCTATGCGGACCAGGTCAGAGTCGTGAAGCCGAGGAAGCTCGCAAAGCTGGTCGCAGACATGCACAAGCGCGCGGCCCAGCAGTACGATTAACGCACTTGATCTGGCTGCTTGGCCTGGTTGCTTAGAGCAACTGGCGCGATTGATCTCCATCTGTCATGATGTTGTTTTCAGGCATGGAGGCCTTGTTGATGACCTATTCGATGGACTTGCGTGAACGGGTGGTGGCGGCGGTCGAAGGGGGTGAGGCGATCGCTTCGGTGG
>JBCCWH010000124.1:0-8058 GCA_039193915.1 Planctomycetota bacterium | reverse complement strand
TGCAGAGCCACAGGCGAGATAGCACATAGCTGTGCTATGTGGCACCCACGAGACGCCTTCAGATTTCCTGGGATGCGTGTTACGCCACTGCCCCGGCTTGAAGCGTGATTTTTCTTCCACGAAGGGGCACCCCTGCGCAAACCCCCGCCCGGCCGGCGTGGTATGGATAGGGAAGGCCTATAGGCCAACCCACCCGCGTGAGGGCTTTGTGTGAACGGCTGGCTGGACGAGATTTACCGCAGCAAGCGCTCGGCCCTGTACGGGCTGGCGCTGTCGATTACGCGCGAGCCCGCCGCCGCCGAGGACGCGGTGCACGACGCCGTCCTCCGGCTGGCGCGCAAGGCCGACGAGCCCGAGGGGGACGCCGTGGCCTACGTTT
The DNA here is from genome assembly GCA_039193915.1 of Planctomycetota bacterium. Classification (GTDB taxonomy): domain Bacteria; phylum Planctomycetota; class Phycisphaerae; order Phycisphaerales; family Phycisphaeraceae; genus JAHQVV01. Next base: position 7,679 of record JBCCWH010000124.1, on the reverse strand, counting down.
TCCGGGCCGTCCGCAACGCCGCGCTCGACCAGCTCCGCCAACGCCAACGCGGGGTGAGCGGCAAGACGCTGGGCCAAACCGTCGACGAAAAAAACGGGCACGCCGGCCCCGACGTCTGGCTCTTCGCCGACCCCGGCCCGTGCCCCGCGCAGCAGACCGAACAGGCCGAGCAGCAGCACCGCCTGATGCATGAAGTTGAGCAGCTCCCCGACGCCCAGCGCGAGGTGATCGTGATGAAGGTCTTCGGCGGGCTCACGTTTCAGCAGATCGCCGACGCAGGCGACGCCCCGCTCTCGACCGTGGCCTCGCGCTACCAGCGCGGGCTGGCCCGGCTGAAAGAACAGATGGAGAACCGCTATGAACCCGCAAGCGCATGACCCCCACCCGGCCGGCAACGAACCCGACGCCCTCAGCCCCGCGCAGACCGCGGAGCTGGAGGCCGCGCTGTCGTCGCTGACACTCGCCGAGCCCACGCCACTGCTCGACGCACGCGTCGCCACCGCGCTGCGCCAAGGGGCCGATTCACCGGCCGCCGAACCCGCCGACGTGCTGCCGATGCACGCCCCACCCGCCGCAAAATCGCACGGGCTCACCTGGCTCGCCGTCGCGGCGGTCATCGCGCTGCTCGCGGCGCTCGGCGTCGGCATCTACCTCCAAGGCAACGCGACCCCCGACCCCGGCGAGATCGCAGAGCAAACCCCCGGCCCGTCGACCACCCCGCCCGACGAGGGCCTGGCGACGACCGACGAAACGCCCTTGCCCCACATCACACAGGCCGGCTACAACTTCCAGCCCGAGCCCGTGAAGCTGCACTGGACCCGCGACCTCGACGAAGGCGTGCTCGCGTCCCAGACCGGCGGCCAGCCCGTCCGCGCGATCCGTCGGCAGGACGTCGAGCAGGAGGTCTGGGTCGACTCTGAGCGCGGCGTCACCGTGCAGGTCACTCGGCCGCGCGAGCGGCTGGTCCTGGTCAAGCAGCCGACGTTCTAGCGCAATCACTTTTTACGATCACATGCACAAATCGACGCGTGGCCCGCGTGTCCTCAACGAACCCGTTACGAACCTTTTTCCCAGGAACTTTCCGATGAAACGTAAACGCTCCACCGCTACGCTTCTCGCCGCCGCGATGTCGCTGCCCGCCTTTGCCCAAGACCCGGCCGCCCCCGTGCAGGCCGAGCCCGAGGTGATTGTGGTCCAGGACCACAACGACGGCGAGGCCCACCACATCCAAGTCGAGGTCGTCCAAGGGGACGAGGCCGAGGGCGGCGTGACCCGCACCCGGGTCATCATGCTGGACGCCGAAGGCAACATCATCAAACTCGACGGCGATGACGCGATGCAGTGGGTCGATGGCCAGGACGGCATCCGCATCGAGGTGGAAGGCGTGGCCGGCCCGGGCGTCGAGTTCATCCCCGGCGACGACGAGGACATCCGCGTGTTCCTCCGCCAGCTCGGCCAGCCCGATGTCGTGCCCCAGGCGCCGGTCAACCCGCCGATGGTCGAGGCGACGTACCTCGGGCTCAACTGCGAGCCGCTGGACTTCGACGCCGCGGCGCTGCTGCAAGTCCAAGAAGGCACGGGGCTGAACGTGACGTTCGTCGCGCCCGACTCCCCCGCCGCCGCCGCCGGGCTCGAGGTCGGCGACACGCTGCTGAAGATGGGCGACCAGATCCTGATCAACCCCGAGCAGATGGCGATGCTCATCCGCACGCACGACGCGGGCGAAGCCGTCACCTTCACCGTCGTCCGCGACGGCGAAGAATTCACCCTCGACGCCGAGCTGGGCACCAGCACCGTCCCGCAGCTCGGTCCGGGCGGGCGCAACCTCGAACAGCTCTGGAACGTCGAGCGGCAGGGCAATGCCGGGCAGCCCGACCAGTTCCGTATCCTGCCGGAGGGGCTTGAGGGCAACCTCGCACTGATCAACCCGCAGATGGAAGACATCGAGCAGCACATGGCGTTGATCCAGCAGCTCCTCGTCGCCCAAGGCCAGGCGATGCCCGAAGTCCAAGACCTCCGGGAACACATCGAGCGGATGCGTGAGCAGATGCTGCAGCACGAAGACGAGATCAACAACCTGCTCATCGAGCTCCACGGCGAGGCGGACGGTGCCCAGGAGGTGCAAGAGCTCCACCTCGAGTTGGCTGGCGATGGTGTCGCCGCCATGCAGGCCGTCTGGAAGGATACCGAGCACACGATCACGATCAGCGGCGACCGTGCGGACAACCAGACCCTCAACGTCCAGGACGCCGAGGGCAACGAGCTCTACGACGGCCCGCTGCCCGAAGGCGATGCGCTCGACGAGCTGCCCGAAGGCGTGGGCGACAAGGTCCGCGAGATGACCGAGGGCCAGCACTTCGAGTTCAACATGGAGGACGAGGAGCCCGCCGCCGGCTTCGACCCGGCGGCCTGGGCCGGCAAATCACTCGCCTCCTTCGAAGCCCAATACGGGCCACGCGGCGAGGACGTCGGCTCGGGTGTGCACCTCTACGCCTACACCATCGACGGCGTCGCCTACTACGTGCAGTCCGTCGATAACGAGACGATCATGGGCGTGATGCCACAAGACTAAGCGCGTCAGGAAACACAGCAAACCCGATGCCCGCGGGGTGCCGACGCTTCGGTACCCCGCGGGCTTGTCGTATCATGCGGCCATGCGTTACCGACTCATCGCGATCGACCTCGACGGCACCCTGCTCTGCCCGCAGGGGTTGGCCAGCGATGAAAACCTCGCCGCGATGCACGCCGCTCACGAGCAGGGTGTGCACGTCCTGCCCTGCACCGGCCGGGGCTGGCGTGAGGCGCGGCGCGTGATCCAAGGCCTGCCGGATGCGGAGCTGGGCATCTTCAACACCGGCGCGATCGTCGCACGTACCGCCGACGGCGCGACCGTCGACGCCGCGCCACTCACACGCGAAGCCGTACTCGCACTGATCGCGTTGCTGGGCGACCGCCCCGAAGCCGTCCTGCTCTATACCGACCCCGACCAGACCGGGGTCGAATACATCGCGACAGGTAGTGGCGCGATGACCGACAACACCCGCTGGTGGTTCGAGCACAACGCGCTACGCTACCTCGAAACGCCCACACCCGACGCGGCGATGCTCGACCATGTCGTGCGCGTCGGCGTCGTGCTGCCCAGCGCGGACGCCCCGGCCGTGCTCGCGCAGGTCCGCGACCAGTTCGGCGACACGGTCGAGGCCCACGCCTTCGAGGCCGTGCTGCGCAGCAACGAAGCGCCGATGTCGATCCTCGAGGTCTTCGGCCCGGGGGTGACCAAGTGGCGCGGGATCGAGGCGGTGGCCCACTCGCTCGGTATCGCCGATGACGAGGTCGCGGTGATCGGCGACGAGGTCAATGACCTGCCCATGTTCGCCCGGGCCGGCTGCGCCGTCGCGATGGACAACGCGATCCCCGAGATCAAGCAGGCCGCCCACCGCCACACGCGATGCAACGCGACGCACGGCGTCGCGCACGCCATCGACCAGATGCTCGCCGGGGCGTGGTAGGCCGCTTCCCTTCCCCCCGGAAGCCCACGTTCACTGAACGTGGGCTTCGCCCGCGGCCCTTGAGTATCATGCGGACATGACCACCACTGAAACCCCCGCCGCCGCCGTCCCCTGCCAGATCAAACGCCTGCCCGGCAACGATGCGGCCACCGGCACCCCCCTGCCCGCGTACCAGTCCGAGCACGCCGCGGGCATGGACATCCACGCCCACCTGGGCGACGCGATCACCCTTGAACCCGGTGCGATCGCTCTGGTCCCCACCGGCTTCGCGATCGCCATCCCCGTCGGCTACGAAGCCCAGATCCGCCCGCGCTCGGGGCTCGCCTGCAAGCACGGCGTCACCGTCCCCAACGCCCCGGGCACCATCGACGCCGACTACCGCGGCGAAGTCAAGGTCGCGCTGATCAACCTCGGCCAGGCCGCCTTCACCATCGAGCCGGGCATGCGCATCGCGCAGATGATCCTCAAGCCCGTGCCCCAATGCGTCTGGCAAGAGGTCGCCGAACTCGACGACACCGAACGCGGCGCCGGCGGCTTTGGCCACTCGGGGACATAGGACCCTTCTTCTATCGCACGAAGATAACCCACGGCATTGCTGCGCAACGCCGTGGGCTTGAGGTGCATCTACATTTTCGAGGCCGAGTTACTCGACGGACGCCACTGCGTCATCACCGAGCCCGGGGTCGTACGCGAACTGCTCGCGGACTTCCAATGGCAGGGCTTCCAGCATCACCACCTGGTCCTGGAACTCTTCGCCCAGGTCGTCGTCCTCTTCCGAGACCAGCATCACCAGCGTCGCGTCGGCGACGGTGTCGGCGTTGAAATCCATCGTCGCGAACATCGCGCTGGCCAGTGTGCGCTCTTGTGTCCGCTGCGATTTTTCGTCCATCTCGTCATCGACCACGGCCTGGAAGCTGCCGCCCGCCAGGTCGCCGATCGCGTCGAAGTCTTCGTACATGATCTCCCACACGCCGAGCTGGAAGGCGCGGATGACTTGGTACTTGTTCATCGAGCCGAAGCGTTCCCAATCCTCGCGGTCGTGCCCGCCGTAGTACGCGCCGAACCACTTGGCGAGCATCATCGCGCGTTCGACGCCGTTCTCTTCGTCTTGTTCATGCAGACGCTCGTAGAGGTCTACCACCTCGTAGGGCGTCTGGTTCCCGCCCAGGCCCGAGCCCGGCTCGACGCAAAAGCCCATCAGCTCGACGCCTTCGTCGTTGCGTTCCATGCGGATGCGCCAGTCGGCGCTGCCCGCGGCCGAGCCGTGGTCCTCGCCGTCGATACGCAAGGCATACGACTGGCTCGCGCCCTGGAGCCCGCGCTGCGAGACAAGGACGACCTGATTTTCTTCGAGCTCGGGCGTAGCCTCTTCACAGCCGCCACAGCTTGGTCCACCTGCATAGGTCGCGGTGACGCCGAACGCGAGTGTGCATGCGATCGCGGTGCCTGCCTGCCAAGGGAGAGTCGTCATGGGTAGCCCCTAGTTAGAGTGAGAAAACAGAGCGTTTTGAAGCACAGAAGAGCGCAAGAAGCGATGAAACGCGAGTCGGGCGGGCCTTGACCGACCTGCCCACGGGATACGACGCTCGGCATCGCCCCCGGGTTCGGCCCAACATAAAAATCACCATTGAATCTTGAGATCCACCACCGGCAACTATACTTACACCATGCCCCGCATCCGCCGCCACGCTATCTTCGGGTTTTTCGCCCTAACCGCACTGCTGCTCGTCGGTTGCGCGAACATCAACCCCTACCTCAGCGGCTACTCCGGCACGTCGCTCGAGCCCTTAGACGAAGAAGCAGATGTCCGCGTCTTTGGCGCCAACCGTGAGGACCCGCTGGCGATGAAGGTCTTTGAGTTCGCCCATCAGGACGCGATGGCAGACCACACCCTCCTGGGCACCTCGACGATCGTCTCCGCCCGGTCGCTGCGGGACCGCACCGCCGCCCAGGCCGCCCGCGAGCTCGGGGCTAACGTCGTGCTCTACAACTACGCCTACCGGACCACCACCGTCGAGACCCACACCAGCACGCACTACCACCGCCACGAGCACGGCGACAGGGACGACGACGATCACCACGTCCACTACGTGCCCCACCACACCCGCACCGACCGCACCCGCCATTGGCACGAATACCGCGCATACTTTTTTGTCGCCGGTGAGTCGCTGCGGCAAAGTACAGACAGCCCCCCACTCCCCTAGGTTGTGACTGACAGCTCTACTTGGTGGTCGGGGTTGAGCGCAGCGAACCCCCGGGACGAATACCCCACCGTTCCGGGGGCAGGTTGCGCCTGACCCCAGCCACCATACGAAGGGCCAAGGAGCCGTCAGACAGAACCTGAGCCACATCGGCAGGACACCCTGTACCCCGACAGGCGACGCGCTGGATGCGGCGTCCGTGCGGGCAACGACGCTCCAAACCCTGTTCATCCTGCGCGCCACCCCGCGCAAGTTTGACCCCCCGCACCGCCCCTTGCCGATAGTACCCCCGGACCCCCTGCCGCAGTACGGCGGTTTTGTGCTGCGCGACCGATAACCCACGGCCCTGGGAAGACCACCCCCACCCCGCCCGGGCCGACCCGAGATTCAGACATGGCTAAGAAAAGAAAACGTAAGCCCGAACCGGTCCCGTCCATCGCGACGGCCCTCGCCGCCTACCGCGGGGTCGGGTGGGCGATCGTCGCCGGGGTCTGGCTCCTGCTCGCCGCCTCGCTGGTCAGCTACCACCCCGCCGATGCGCCCAACCCGGCCGTCGGCGTCCACGCCGCGACCAGCCACAACTGGGTCGGCGCGGTCGGCGCACAACTCGCCTACCACCTCTACACGATGCTCGGCCCGGGCGTCTGGGTCCTCATGCTCGGCGCGGCCGTCTACCTCTACTTCACCGCCACCAAGCGCGAGACCAACCAGCTCGCGCTCCGCGGGTTCGGCCTGGTCATGATGACCGTCTGCATCTCCGGGCTCATCGCACTCTTCGGCGCGAGCTACGGCTGGTTTGTCGGCCACGCGCCCCAGGGCCCCGGCGGGCTGCTCGCGATCTGGGTGAGCGACCAACTCGTCGTGCGTTTCAACGTCCTGGGCTCGGCCGTGGTGCTCGGCGTGACGCTCTGGGTCGGCGCAATCCTCACCGCCGACAAGTACGTCCTCGCCATCCCCAAGATGCTGGCCGAGGTCATCCTCCGCGCCTGCGATATCGATACGTCCAAGTGGCCCAAGCCGAGCCTGCACCTCGGCGATCGCGTGGCCTCCATGTGGTCGGCGGTCACCGGCCGCATCCCCCTGCTCGCGGGCCACGGCCGGGGCGAATGGCAGGGTGCCGAGACCGACCTCGAAGAGGAGGACGCCCCGGGCCAGGCCAAGCCGAAGCGTCGGCCGAAGGTCAAGGTCCGCCGGCACGGCAAGAAGCGTCCCGCGGTGGACGATGACGCCGCCGAGGCCATCGAAGCCGTCGCCAACACCGAGGACGACGAAGCCGCCGCAGATGCCGATGCCCCCGAGGCCTACGCGAAGGGCAAGCAGAAGTTCGACCCCGACGAGCTACGCAAGAAGATGGCGCAGATGCCCATCAACTTCGCCCAGAAGCCCGAGGCCCAGCCCCTGCCCGTGCAGGAGGTCGACCTGTCCGGCTACAAGTTCCCCGAACTGGGGCTGCTCGACGAGCCCGAGAGCGACTTCACCGAAGCGCAGGAAAAGATTGTCCGCGATCAGGCTGTGTCGCTCGAGTCCGCGATGCAGCAGTACAAGATCGAGGGCGAAGTCGTCGGCATCGACTCGGGCCCGGTCATCACCCTCTTCGAGGTGCGCCTCGCCCCCGGCACGAAGGTCTCACGCTTGAACGCGGTCTCCACCGACCTCGCGCGCTCGCTCAAAGCCCAGAACATCCGCATCGTGCCCAACATGGCGGGCAAGGACACCGTCGGCATCGAGGTGCCCAACCTCAAACGCGAGCTCGTCCGCATCCGCGAACTCATGCAGGCCAGCCCCGAGTCCAAGAAGATGAACCTGCCCATGTACCTGGGCAAGGACGCCAGCGGCAACCCGCTCGTCGAAGACCTCAACAAGATGCCCCACATGCTCATCGCCGGCACGACCGGCTCGGGTAAGTCGGTGTGCATGAACTCGATCATCATGTCCTTCCTCTACACCAAGCGGCCCGACGAGCTCAAGC
>JBCCWH010000123.1:0-8109 GCA_039193915.1 Planctomycetota bacterium | reverse complement strand
GGCTACGTCGGGTGTCGGCGTCAACGGTGGAGGCGATACACGACGCGATCGCCGAGGCTCTGCGATCCGTCGGCCCCGAGGAGTGCGAGAACTACTTCAAGGCGTGCGGGTATGGAGATTCTTGAGGAAAGTTGCTCTAGGACATCAGAGATTCCAGGCCACACGCCGGCGTGACAGGCATCGGCAGGTCGCGCTGCTCGACCGACGCCACGGGGTAGGCGCAGTAGTCGGCCGCGAAGAACCCGCTTGGGCGGTGGTTTCCGCTCTTGCCGATCCCGCCGAAGGGGAGCTTGCCGCTCGCGCCGCTCGTGGGCTTGTTCCAGTTGATGATGCCGGCCCGGATGTGGGTGTAGAACTGCTCGTAGAGCGCACGGTCGTCGCTGAGGAGGGAGGCCGAAAGCCCATAGCGGGTGTCGTTGGCTTCCGCGATCGCGGCGTCGAAACTGGGCACGCGGATGACCTGCAGCATCGGGCCGAAGAACTCTTCGTCCCGCCGGTCGGCGACGCCGGTCACATCAATCAACCCGGGGGACACGAGGGCGTCACACCGACCGGACCGCTTCATCTCTACCAGCGCCTTGCCGCCGCGTGAAAGCAGGTCGCTCTGCGCCTTGAGCATAGCGTCGGCGGCGGCTGTGTTGATGAGCGGGCCGTAGAAAGGCTCGGGCGTGTCACTCGGCAGGCCGAACCGGATACGCCCGACCATCTCGACCAGCCGCTTGAGCAGCGCATCGCATTCATCGCCTTCGACCAGGATCAGCCGCCGCGCATCGGTACAGCGCTGGCCTGCGGTGATGTAGGCGGAGTTGATGATCGTGTAGCAGGCTGCATCGATATCGGGGGTCTGGTGAACGACCAGCGGGTTGTTGCCGCCCATCTCAAGCGCGAGGATCTTCTGCGGCGACTCCAAGAGCGTCCGGTGCAGCGCCGCGCCGACGTTGTAGCTGCCGGTAAACAGGATGCCGTCGTGGCCCGGGTGCTGCGCCAGCGCGACGCCCGTATCGCGTGCCCCCTGCACCAGGTTGAGGACGCCTGCGGGCAGCCCGGCCTGCTGCCACGCCTCGGCCATGAGCTCGCCGATGGCGGGTGTCTGCTCGCTGGGCTTGAAGACGATGGTGTTGCCCGCGAGTAGCGCGGGGACGATATGGCCGTTGGGCAGGTGCCCGGGCAGATTAAACGGGCCAAACACCGTCAACACGCCGTGCGGCTTGTAGCGAAGCGCCGCCGTCGCATCGCCCATCGCGAACGACCGCTCGCTCTGGCGTTGCTCGAAAGCGTCCAGCGTGAGCGCGATCTTGCCGATCATCGCCCCCGCCTCGGTCGCCGCCTCCCACAAAGGCTTACCCGTCTCGTCGCTGATCAGCCGCGTGACCGCGTCCTTCCGCTCTTCCAACACATCACGGTAACGCCCGAGCGCTGCGACACGCTCGGCAAACGCTAGCGTAGACCAGCCCGGCAGCGCATCGCGCGCGGCCACCACAGCGCGGCCGACCTCCGACTCGGTCGCCGCCCGGCCACGCCAATACGCCTCGCCCGTCGCGGGGTTCGTCGCGCTAAAAACCTCGCCTACGCCCGGCTCCCAGACGCCTGCGATCAAGTTCCCTCTGGAATCACTCACGCCTTTGCCCCCTTCGCGTCGGCGGGATGATCGGGCCGAAGTTTCACGTACCGCACCGTATCGCCGACACCGACCTCCAGCGCGTCGGCGGCCTGATGCGTCATCGTCAGACAGCCGTCCTCGATCTTGAGCCGAGCGGCACATGCGGCGAACACGCGGTCGTCATCGCTCACACTGACGACATACTGCTCGCTATCGATCTCACGATCGACCAGCGACGCGATGATGGTTTCTTTGCTCTCCCGCACCCCACGGATCGAATCACGCGGGCTGGTGATGACCGGGCCGCCCTCGAAGATGTTGACCCAGCCGTTGTAGTCGAACCCTTCGCGCCGCAGGATCGCGAGCGCCGGCTCCGTCTTGGGGTGGACCTTACCGACGACGGCCTGCGCCGTCTTGGGCAGGAGCGGCAGATAGATCGGATGCCGCGGCAAGAGCTCGCCCGTCAGCTCTTTCACCTTGATCGACAGATAATCCGCCATCGGGAAATCCATGCCGAAGAAGTGTGTGCCCACCGCGTCCCAGAACGGGCTACGCCCCGAGTCATCGATCACGCCCCGCATCTCCGCGATCACCGTCGGGTCGAACAGCATCGGGTACTGCGCGAGGAACAGGAACCGCGACACCGACAACACACGCCCCGTGCCGCCCTGCCGGTACGCAGGGTGGAGGAACAGGCTGCACAATTCGGAAGGCCCGTCGTGCTCGGCGACGAGTTGGAGCGTCGGGATGTCCTTGCGCATATCGAGCGACTTGGACTCATGGACGCTCGTCTCGATCTTGTAGTAGTAGAAGGGGTGGAAGCCGCCGAGCTTCGACTCGAGCCCGCTGATGCCGACGAGTTTTTGCGCGTCCGTATCGTGCAGGGCGAAGAGGTACGACTGGCCCTCCGCGCCACCCGCGTTGGGGTGCGCGTCGTCGGCAACGGTCTTGAAACAGCGCGCCGCGTGCCGCGTGCGGCGCTCGAGCAGGTCCCGGTCCTTGGGCAGCGTCGTGAGGCCGTAGGTACTCAGGTTCGCGAGGTCGAGCAGCGCATCGACATCGTCGATCGTGACGGGTTTGACGACCAACATCGCTACGCCTCCTGCTTCTGGGCCAGCTCACGCTCGACCTGGACAAGTGTGTCGCCCAGGATGCCGCATACGTCTGCGACATCCTTCTGAGTCATCACCGACGCGGGCGGGAGGAAGCGGACACGGTAAGGCCCGCCGCCGCAGACAAAGGCAATGACGCCGTTCTCGTAGAGCGCGTTGAGGGTTGCGCGGGTCTTGTCGGCGCTGCCGTCAAAGACCTGGAACGCCATCATCGTCCCCAGGCCGTGCAGCGTGCCGTCGATCAGATCCGGGTGCTTCGCGCTGAGGTCGGCGATGCCTTTCGCGAACGCGGCGCGGATGGTGGCGTTGCAGCCGTCGTCCCCGAACCAATTCTCGGCCTTCATCCGCCCAAGCACTTCGAGCGCCGCGTGGATCTGCGGCGAAGAGCCGGTGAACGTCTGGCTCACCAACCCGGGGCGTGGCGCGTAGTCGGCCTTGTAGAGCGTTGCGCAGACCTGGCTCATCTTGCCGACCGAGACGACATCGACGAACTCGTCCAGGCCGTAGTGCTGGAACGCGAAGGGCCGAAGCGATCGGCCAAACGTCTGGATCTCGTCGACAAACACTGCGAGCCCCTGCTCCTTGCACTCCGTCATCAGCGCCCGGTGGAACTTCGCGTCGCCCGCGTTGTAGCCCCCCTCGCCCTGGACCAGCTCGAACATCACAGCCGCGACCTTGCCTTTGTGCCGATCGAGGTGAAGACGCAGGTGTTTGAGCGCGCTTTCGATGCTCTTATCAACATCATCAAGCTTCACGTAGGGCAGGTAGTTGACGCTAAGCGCTTCGGGGATACCGTCGCGGTACGCCGCCTTGTCGGTGACCGACGCAAGCGCGAGGGTCCGGCCCGTGAAGCACTTGCTGAACGCAACGATCCGGTAGGCGGGGGCGTGTTTCTGGAAAATGATCTTGAGCGCGTTCTCGTTGGCCATCGCGCCCGAGGTTGTCAGGAAGCAGTGGTCGAGCGCTGCGCCATGGGCGTTGGCGAGTTTGAGCATCTCGTCACATAGCCGTATCGAATCAGTGTTGGCCTGCAGGTTGCCCTGCATGACGGTGTCGCCCATCGCGCCGTCGATGCCCGCCGCGATCAGGGCGGGGTCGGAATGGCCCAGCCCGTGGACGCCGATGCCGTTGATCATGTCGTACTTCACCGAGCCGTCCATCAGCTCGACCAGCGGCCCCCTGCCGATCCCTGACCCGATGTAGGGGTACCACAGCTTGCCCCGCAGTTTGCCAAAGTCTTCGAGCATGGCGCTAAACGCATCGGCACGACCGGGATCGGCGGGACGCACACCCGCAAGCGGCCGCTGGGCGTCGGCGAGGGCTTCAGCAATAAGCTGCTTGGCCTGCGCGACACGAGGGTCGGCGTGGAAAGTATCGGCGGCGAGGTCTGGCATAACGTTCCTTCGTTTCGTATCACTTGCGAAAAAATCAAACCAATCAATCGGCGGCGGTGTCCTTCGCCGGCCACGCGGCCGCGCCCGACGCGAGCGACATCAGCAGATGCGCAGAGAGCTTCGCGCGTTCGGCCAGGCTTTCGATCTTCATGAACTCCTGGTCGCTGTGGATCGCACCCCCCCGGACGCCCATCGTATCGACCGTCGGCACCCCGAGCGCCGCCGTGCGGTTGCCGTCACACACCCCCCCGGTTGAACGCCACGTCACCGCAGGCATCCCGAGCTGCGCCGCACTGTTCTCGACAAGCCGTTGCAACGCGAGCCCACCTCGGCCGACCAGCTTAGGCGGCGCGGTAAACGCGCCGACCTGCTCGGCGGACAAGCCGTCCTGGGCGTTGACCTCCGCGGTGGCCTCGGCGACCGCCCGCTCGACACGCCCACGCTGCGCGGCCGTTTCATAACGCACGTTATAGCGCACCACCGCCGTCTCGGGCACGATATTCACCGGGCCGCCACCCGCGATCTTGCCGACATTGAGCGTGAGCCCGCCGCCCGCTTCAGCGCCGTTCACCGCGTCGAGCCGGGCGGCGAGACGGGCCGCGGCCGCGATCGCGTTTCGACCCGCCGCAAAATCGCGCCCGGCGTGCGCCGCCTTGCCACGCACCACGATCGCGAAATTGCCCGACCCTTTGCGCGCCCCCACCAGCGTCCCGTCAGGCAAAGCGGGCTCATAGAGCAGCGCCAGGTCGCAGCCGGAAGCCAACTCCGCGATCAGCCCATCGGACCCATGCGAACCAATCTCTTCGTCCGAGTTGATGAGCACGTCCCACCCGACACGCCCAGCCAACGCGCTGCGTTCGAGCGCCTCGAGCGCGGCAAGCATCACCACCAGCCCCCCCTTGGCATCTGCGACCCCGGGGCCATACAGCGTCTCGCCCGCGCGAGAAACACGCTGGAACGGGTGGTCTATCCCAAACACCGTGTCCATATGGATGCAAAGAAAAACGCGCCGCTCGGCCGCCGGGTGCTTGGTGATGTGCAGCGACCGGCCCAACGCGGTCCGCGTCGCACGGCCCGCATCATCCACCGTTTCATACGGCGGCAGATCGACCCGGCGCATCGCCCCGCCCAGCTTGGCCGCCTGCTCCTCGACCTTGTCCAGCATCGTCGCCAGCCCGGGCAAGTTCCCCGAGCCGCTGTTGACCGACGCCCAATCGACCAGCCGATCGAGCATCGCGCCCGACTGGGTCTCCAGCCAGTGCAACGCCTGTTCATCGATCGAAATCTGGGGAAAAACCATAGACCGCTATCTTAGCCGAGCCCGCCCTACAGCTCTCGGCATCAGGGGATGAGAATCTACACCAACACAGAAGCCATCACCGGCTTGTACTTCACCGCAAAGGCTTCCAGCGCACGACGCACCTCGGCAAAATGATGATCCGTCATCGGTAGCGATAAGAAAAAATCGCCGCGGCTACAGATCAGCACGCCGCTCAACAACAGTTCCATGTGCAGCAGCGCATTGAGCGCCCGGGTCGCGTCGGTCCGCTCGGCCATGCGGTCAAGGGGCCGGTCCGTAAAGTGGATCGCAAAGATCGAGCCCAGCCCGTTGCAGATCATCGGGACCTTGCTTGCAACGAACACCTGGTTCAGCGACGCCCGGAACGACTCGGATGTTTCGAAAAACTCCTGCGCAAGCTCGGCCGAAAACACCTCCCCCATCGCGGCGCACCCGGCCGCCATCGAGCAGACATTGTTATTGAAAGTGCCCGCGTGGTTAAGCGCCTGCGGGCTGTGGGGGTTGAAGCGGTCCATGATTTCGACCCGGCCGCCAAACGCGCCGGTCGGGAGGCCCCCGGCGATGATCTTGCCCAGCGTGACCAGGTCGGGCGTAATCCCCAACAACCCCTGCATCCCCGCCGGCCCCAGGCGGGCGGTCTTCACTTCGTCGAAGATCAATAGTGCCCCCGTGTCCTGCGTCGCCTGCCGGAGCATGGCCATGAACGGCTGACTGCCAACGACATTCCCGCCAACACCCAGGATCGGCTCGACCACCACCGCCGCGAGTTCATCGCCCAACTGCCGGATCAAGGCCGCAGTGCCCTCTGTGTCGTTGTAGTCCGCCAGGACAAAATCGAATGGAATGTTGAACGGCGAAAAGTCCGCCGAAAACTTAATCACACCGCCGTGGTACGCCCCGCGGAACACCAGAATCTTTTCCCGGCCCGTCACGATCTTGGCCGTGGTGATCGCCAGGATGTTGGCCTCGGTCCCCGAGTTACAGAACCGGACCCGGCCCAGTGCGGGGAAGCGATCGCAGAGGAGCCCCGCCAACTCCCGCTCGTAACCCGTCGGGGCACCCAGGACGATGCCGTCGTCGAGCGCCCGCCGGATGGCCGCGTCGATCGCCTCATCGCAATGGCCATACAACCCCGCCGAGTACTCGCTGACACAGTCGATGTAGCGGTGCCCGTCCAGGTCGATGAGCTCAGGGCCTTCGCCGCGGACCATCGTCAGGGGGAAGGGCTCGTAGTGCAGCACCGTGCGTGTGTTCCCGCCCGGCAAGTGGCGCGCCGCCGCCTGGTGCGCCAAGGCGCTTTTGGGGTTCGCGGCCGCGTAGCGCGCCCGAGCATCCGCAAGCGATGCATCCAATGTACTCGTGTCTCGCATCTACCCAACCCCTTCGATCGCGACGGCGATCCCCTGGCCGACCCCGATACACATCGTGCAAAGCGCGAGCCTGCCTTCGCCTTGTTTGATCTGGTCCAACGCGGTCAACGCCAGGCGTGCCCCGCTCATGCCCAGCGGGTGCCCCAACGCAATCGCCCCACCGCGGCGGTTGATCCGTGGGTCGTCGTCTGTCAGATCCAACGCACGTGAGCACGCCAATGCCTGCGCCGCGAACGCCTCGTTCAGTTCCAGGATGTCGAAATCGTCTAGCGACCGGCCCAAACGCTGCAGCAGCTTGCGCGTCGCCGCCACCGGCCCGATCCCCATGATGCGCGGCGCGACGCCGGCGACGGCCATGCCGAGGACACGCGCCTTCGGCACAAGGCCGTGCCGCTTCGCGCCTTCCGCCGAGGCTACGAGCAGTGCCGCCGCACCGTCGTTGATGCCCGACGCGTTGCCGGCGGTCACCGTCCCTTCCTCGAAAATCGGCTTGAGCTGAGCGAGTTTCTCCAGCTTCGTATCACGCGGGTGTTCGTCCGTATCCACAACCAGCGGGTCCTGCTTGCGGCGCGGCACGGTTACCGGGCAGATCTCGCCAGCTAACCGGCCGTCCGCCTGCGCCGCGGCAGTCTTAGACTGGCTCCAAAACGCAAACCGGTCCTGATCCTCACGGCTGATCGAATGCTCTTTGGCCAGGTGCTCGGCCGTCTGCGGCATTGCGTCGGTCCCATACGCCGCCTGCAGCTTCTTGTTGACGAACCGCCAACCCATCGTCGTGTCATACATCGCCTGGTCACGCCCAAAACCCGACGACGCCTTGCCGATGACGAACGGCGAACGCGACATGCTCTCGACACCGCCCGCGATCATCAGGTCCCCTTCGCAGGCCCGGATCGCAGCAGCGCAGCTACCCACCGCGTTGAGTCCCGACCCACAGAGCCGGTTCACTGTCACCGCCGCCACTTCTTGCGGCAGCCCTGCAAGCAGGCTACTCATCCGCGCGACGTTGCGGTTGTCTTCGCCCGCCTGATTCGCGCAGCCGAGCATCACATCATCCACCGCCCCCCAGTCTACGGACGGGTTGCGCCGCATCAACGCCGCGATCGGTATTGCCCCAAGGTCGTCCGTCCGCACCGGGGCCAGCGCGCCGCCGTAACGCCCGACCGGGGTTCGGATGCCATCGCAAAGGTATACATCGGTCATGGTTTGCGCTCTTGTGCTGGGGAACGTTCGGGAGTGGTGCTGGCCTTGAAACGCATCTGATTAGCCGGCGGCCTACGGACGCCGGTCTTACCTCCAAACGCGGCGCTGCGACCGGCGTCCGTAGGCCGCC
>JBCCWH010000122.1:0-8116 GCA_039193915.1 Planctomycetota bacterium | reverse complement strand
CCCCCCGCTGGGTGGGGGTGGGGGGGGGGGGGGTCCCGATGGTTCGACCCGCAGTTGGGTTTGAAAAAACACGACGCACGACCCGCCCCCCAGCCCCCTCCCTGAAAGGGAGGGGGAGCCCGAGACCCGAAACCCCAGACCCCGAACCCGACTACGCCATGCTGCGACTCATCCTCTCGCGAATGCTCCAACTGCCCGTGATCCTCGCGGTCATCCTCGTCGTGACCTACGCGATGGTCTGGCTCATGCCCGGCGACCCGTTCCTGCAGGACGGTGCCAAGCGCCCGCCCCCCGCGATCCAGGAGGCCTGGCGCAAGGAGTACGACATGGACCGCGGCCCGGTCTACTTCATGGCCAGCTACGTCACCAAGATCGTCACCGAGTTCAACTTCGGCGAATCGATCAAGCAGCGCGGCGTTAAGGTCAGCGACATCATCAAAGACGGCATGCCTGTCTCGGCCGCGCTCGGGCTCGCCGCGCTCGCCGTCGCGCTCTTCCTGGGCACCCTCGCCGGCGTCGTGGGGGCACTGCGCCCGAAATCCGCCTGGGATACGGCGTCCCTTGTCACGACCCTCATCGGGATCTCGCTGCCCAACTTCGTGACAGGCGCGATCCTCCTCGCCCTCGGGGCCGGGCTCACCCGGCTGTTCATGCCCGACGCCTCGTTCCTCCACGCCCCCCTGGGCGGCTGGGGCGGCCCGGCCAACATGATCCTCCCCGCCATCTGCCTCGGGCTCGCGCCCTCGGCCTACATCGCACGCCTCGTCCGGCTCGGGCTCGCCGACATCATGTCCTCCGACTTCGTCCGTACCGCCCGCGCCAAAGGCCTCTCCCGACACCAGGCACTCTTCAAGCACGCCCTGAAAGTCGCCTACCTCCCGGTCCTCTCGTTCCTCGGCCCCGCCGCCGCCGCCGCGATGACCGGCTCGTTCGTCGTCGAAAAAATCTTCAACATCCCCGGCATCGGCCAGGAATTCGTCAACGCCGTCGAGAGCAAAGACCAGTCCGTCATCCTCGGCATCGTCCTCGTCTTCGCCACCATCCTCATCGTCTTCAACCTCATCGTCGACCTCGCCTACGCCTGGATCGACCCCCGCATCGACCTGACGTAATCGATGTGCGATGTGCGATGTGCGATGTGCGATGTGCGATGTGCGAGTCTAAACAAGCCCACGGCTTTGCGCAAACAACGCGGTGGGTGATTGGATACGCAACCCACTCAAAACAAACCCCGCACTCGAGTGCGTCCTAAGCCTTTTCGCACATCGGACATCGCACATCGGACATCACCCCCGCAGCCACCCCCCGAGCTTGTCACGCTTCTGCCTGAGCGACACGACGACCAGCGCCACCCCCGCGAGCAGGAGCGCGACGCTCAGCCACTGGCCGCGCGTGATCGCCGGGAGTTGGCCATCGACCATCAGGTGGGCATCGGGCATGCGGAAGAACTCGTTGAGCACCCGCATCAGGGCGTAGGTGATCCCAAACGCCCCGCCGACCACACCCGGGCGGACCGCCTTGCGGTAGACGATCAGCAGCACGGCCATCACGACCAGCCCTTCGGTCAGCCCCGCAAAAAGCTGACTCGGGTAGCGCGGCGTCAGCAGCGGCGCGACGACCTGCGCGATCTCGGCGTCGCCCGCCTGGACCTTCTCAATCGTGAACTGCACCAGGTCATACGACGACGAGGGCACATAGCCCACCGCGCCGCGCACACCCATCTCGAGCTGCATCAGCTTCATATCCCCGCCCGTGACCGTGCCGTCCGCCAACCGCTTGGGCAGCCAGTCGCCCATCTCCTGGGGGAACTTCACCGCCAGCGGGAAGTCGGCGGCACACGCCCGGCCGTAGAGCTCGCCGTTGATAAAGTTCGCGATCCTGCCAAACAGCAGCCCGACGGGTGCGCCAAACGCCATGAGGTCAAAGGCGTGCAGCAGCGGGATCCTCTGACGCCAGGCGAAAAACACGCAGCCGAGCATCCCGCCGACGATCCCCCCGTGGCTCGCCATCCCGCCCTGGTTGATCGCGAACACGCCCCAGAAAGGCACATCACCGGAGAACTGCGTCAGCAGTGCAGGCTGGTAGAACAGCACGTACCCCAAGCGCCCGCCGAGGACGATGCCGATCGCGAGCGTGACGATAAAGTCCGCGACCTGCGCAGGCTTCATCGGCGAGACACCAGCCGAGACCACCCGCCGCACGAGGAAGTACCCCAGCACGAACCCTGCGAGGTACGACAGCCCATACCAACGCAGCCCGCCGCCGGGGAACCAGTCCAACTGGATCGCGAACGGGTCGAGGTCGTGCAGCCAGGCGTCGGCGAGGATGGGAAACATGGAGGGGTCCAAGAGAAGAATTGACGGGATAACGGGATCGGCGGGATGATCGGGATCAGTTTGTCGGCATCCCGTTGATCTCGCCGATCCCGTTATCCCGTCGTGCTCTATTGTCTTTACTGCGGCAGTTCATCCGGGTCGCCGATCATCGTAATCACTTCGCCGTCGTCGCCGCGGCCGACGCCCAGGTCCAGGTGTTGGATGACCCATGCACCCTCCACACGCTCCAGCCGAGAACGCACCGCCGCCTCACCGACCGGACCCTCGACCCGGAACAGCAGGTTGGCGACGCCGTCGCCTTCATCGACCTTGCCCAGCACAATAAACTTCGCCTCGCAAGGCAGCCCCACATGCTGCCGCACCTCCGGACGATCCTGCAGCGTCTGCATCGTCAGTTGGAACGGCTCGGTCTGCTTCACACTCACAAACGCATACACCAGCCCGATCCCGAGGCCGAACAATACGACCGACAACAGCAGGACGATCGGGACCAGGAACTTCTTCTTGCGCGGCAGGAGAGGCAACTTCTCGGGCGGCGCGGCCGGGCTGTCGTTGGGGGTCTGGTTCATCGGGACAGAGATTGTACGCCACAAGCCCGCGGCTTTGGCGCGGCCAACACCGCGGGATACGCCGATACAATCCCACCCATGCCCGACACCCTCCTCATCTCCGCCGCCCTCGAAACCGCCGGCCGCGTCGGGCATATCGCGCTAGGCATCGGCGACCAATGCGTTGCGCAGCGCGAAATCCCCCGCACCCGCCAGCGCAACCTCGAACTCGTCCCGACACTCGACGCACTGCTCCGCGACCACGAGCTCGGCCCCAATGACCTCAACGAGCTCTACGTTTCCCTCGGCCCCGGCTCATTCACCGGGCTCCGCATGGCCATCGCCACCGCGCAGATGCTGGCGATGGCCAACCCGAACCTCAAGCTCGTCGGCGTCACGACCCTCGACGTGTTAGCGATGCAGCACCAAGACGCGGCCGAGCAGGTGGCCGTGATGCTCAACATCAAACGCGGCACCGCCTACTGCGCGACCTACCGCGCGGGCCAGTGCATCCTCGAACCCGATATCCGCACCACCGACGACCTGCTCGCTAACTCCCCGCGCCCCCTCTCCGTCGTCGCCGAGGTCGACCCGGGATTACCAACCACGAGCCGCGACCGTGAGGGAGCGGACCTGCAATGGCTGGACCCCGCCGCCACCGCCCCCGACCCCGCCGTGACCTGGCAACTCGGCCACACCCTCGCCCGCGCCAGCCGCTTCACCGATCCGCCCGAACTGTTGCCTCTCTACATCCGCGAGCCCGAAGCGGTCACACTGTGGGAAAAGCAGGGCAAGGCGTAGGATCTATCACGAAGCCCACAAAGGCACGAAGGGCACGGAGCCAGAACAAAACGCCAAGAAGCCAAGGTTGGCCAAGATAGCGGAGCGTTTCAGAGCGGTTTGTGATGCCTCGGCTGCCTTGGCCCTTCTTGGCTTCTTGGCGTTGAAAATCTTCTCCGTGGCTCTGTGCCTCCGTGCACTCTGTGATTCCCCTGATCGCGCTACCCCGCTATAATCTCCCCCCCACGCCTCCCCCCGCAGGCGAAATGATTGCGGGTTTCATCACCGTTCGCGGCACTTCTGCGTTCTCACGCCGCCGCGACCAACGGAGCCAACCCCATGCCCCTGCCCAAGATCGTTATCGTCGGCCGACCCAATGTCGGCAAGTCGTCGCTGCTCAACCGCCTCGCACACCGGCGGATCTCCATCGTCGACCCCACCGCCGGCGTCACGCGCGACCGCATCACGACCACCGTCGAGATCCCCGCCCAGAAAGTCGGCCGGCCGCCCCACCACGCGACGCTGATCGACACCGGCGGGTACGGCATCAAGGACTCGATGGACCTCACCACCGACGTCGAGCAGCAGATCGCCAACGGCCTGGCCGAGGCGGACCTGATCCTCTTCGTCGTCGATGCACAGTCCGGGCTCGTGACACTCGACCACACCGTCGCCAACGTCTTGCGCACCAGCGCGGGCTCGGGCAAGTTCCGCAAGCCCATCCTCCTGGTCGCCAACAAGGTCGACGCCGACAACCTCGAACCCGCCGCGTACAACGCCATGCAGCTCGGCTTCGGCGAGCCCGTCTGCGTCTCGGCCAACACGAACTACGGCATCAACGACCTCTACAACAAAATCCACGAGCACATCGACTTCACCGGCTACACCGAGGAAGACGACGAGGTCGATGAAGGCATCAAGATCGCGCTCGTCGGCAAACGCAACGCCGGCAAGTCCACACTCGTCAACGCACTGGCCGGCGAAGAACGTGTGATCGTCTCCGAGCAGGCGGGCACGACTCGCGACTCGGTCGACATCAAGCTCGACCTGGGCGGGCAGAACGCGACGCTCATCGACACGGCCGGGGTCCGCAAGACCAAATCGCTGGCCGGCGACATCGAGTACTACAGCCAGCACCGCTCGCTGCGCAGCGTCCGGCGGGCGGATGTGTGTTTGCTCTTGATCGACGCGGCCGTGCCCGTGAGCCAGGTCGACCACCAACTGGTCAACGAGATCGTCAAGCACCACCGCCCGACGGTGATCGTGGTGAACAAGTGGGACGTGGCCGAGGAAAACTACACGCAGGAACAGTACGTCGAGTACCTGGACGACTCGCTCAAGGGGCTTTCTTTCGCGCCGATCGTGTTTATCAGCGCACTCAAGGGCGAGGGGATGCGCGAGGCGGTCGCGATGGCGCTGAACCTCCACGAGCAGGCGCACCACCGGATGGGGACGAGCGAACTCAACCGCGCGATCGAGGAGATCACCGCCGAGCGCGGCCCGAGCAACAAGCACGGCAAGCACGCGCGGATCTATTACGCGACACAGGTCGAGGTCGCCCCGCCGACCATCGCGCTGTTCGTCAACGATACGGACCTCTTCAACCTCAACTGGCAGCAGTACCTCGTCAACCGGATGCGCGACCGCGTCGCGTTCAGTGAGGTGCCGATCAAGCTGATCCTGCGCGGGAAGGATAAGCTGACTCCCGACCAGCGCAAGGCGCTCAAGCACAGCGCTTCTCACTAAACCCAAGACCAAGGCCAAGGGACTTAAGTCCCTTGGCCCAGTGAAAGGAACCCCATGCCACGCCTCGTCCGCCTCGACGCCACCGGCCCGATCGAGATCCCGCCGCAAGACAAATCCGTCTGGGTCTGCGGCTGCGGCCTCTCGCGCGAGATGCCCTTCTGCGACGGCTCGCACAAGAAATGCGCCAAGATGGAGCCCGACGCCACAAAGGTCTACATCTACGACAACGACCGCAAACGCGTAGTCGATGAAAAAGACGCCTAAAGCACGGGGGTAGCCACCCCCGTGCTTTACACGCTAGAAATCGTTGTCATATGCCCGAATCCCTCGCCCTCACCCCCAACCTCCCGCGTGCCGAGCGCTACCGCGAACTGCTCCCGCAGCTCCGCGCGATGCTTGAGGGCGAGACGGACACGATCGCCAACCTCGCCAACACCGCGGCCGCGCTAAAGCAGGCCTTCGGCTTCTTCTGGGTCGGGTTCTACCTGGTGAAGCCACAAGACAACAGCGAAACGCAGCTCGTCCTCGGCCCGTTTCAGGGCCACATCGCCTGCACCCGCATCGCCAAGGGCAGGGGCGTCTGCGGCAGCGCTTGGGAACAACGCCAGACCCTCATCGTCCCCGACGTCGACGCCTTCCCGGGCCACATCGCCTGCGCCAGCGACAGCAAGAGCGAGATCGTCGTGCCGATGCTCGATGACACAGGTGAAGTCTGGGGCGTGCTCGATATCGATAGCGACAAGCTCGATGACTTCAGCGAAGTTGACCGCGATGCGTTGGAACAACTCGTTGCGTGGCTACGACGTTGAATCGCACTAACTCAATAGCCGCATCGCTACGCGATGCCGGTTCCGGCGTTGCGTAGCAACGCGGCTATTCAACACGTCAAGCAAGCGCGTCAGTACCGATCGATCGACTGCCCGCCGTCGTCGTGCATGGCGAAGGCGAGGTTGCCTTCGCTCTGGACCTCGCCGAATTGCTTGAGGGCGGCGCGTTTGTTGACCTTGGGCGGGCCCATGAGCTCGCACTTTGCGATGCGGTCGTCGAGGTTGTTGAGGACGGTCTCGATGCTGTGCACGAGGTTCGGGTCGACGTTGAGCCGGAGCCCCGAGACGCGGAGGGAGACGATGTCGCCGGCTTCGTGCAGCTCGAACAGGACACCCGCGTTGCCGCCGCCGCGCATGGAGGACTGGCGCAGCAGCTCTTTCAAGCGCGTGAACTGGTCGCGCGACTCGCCGTTGCGCGAGGCGGTATCCGCGTTTTCGTGGATCACGATCTTCACCTGCTCGGTGAGCTGCGCCGCGGCCTGGGCGACGGGGACGACCTTGTTGACGACGATGCTGGGCTCTTCGCGCCTTCGGTCGACCTTGCCGACGAGGAAGACGACGGCGTCCATCTCCAGATGCATGTAGCTGGTGGCGAAGGTGTCGGAGAAGCACACGGCATCGATCTTGCGGGTGTGGTCCTCGAGTGTGAGCATCGCCATCTTTTGCCCGGCGGATCGGCCGTTCTTGACGAGCGTATGGCGGACGCGGGTGAGCATCCCGCCGACGACGACCTGTGCCCCGGCGGGGAGGTCGTCGATGTCGGCGACGGTCGCGGTGCCAAAGCGGGCGATCGCGTCGCGGTGCTCGTCGAGCGGGTGGCTGGAGACGTAGAAGCCCATGACTTCTTTCTCGTAGGCGAGCAGCTCGGCGGTGGGCCAGGGCTCGACGCTGGGGAGGGGGACTTGTTGTTTGGTGTCTTGGGCGTTCCCGGAGCCGGGCGATGAATCGCCCTCCGCCTCAATCGGTTGACCGAACATGTTGAGCTGTCCCGAGGCGCGGTCGGCGGCGGCGCGTTGGCCTGCTTTCATCGCGCTGTCGAGCGCTTCGCAGAGGGCGGCGCGTTGTTCGATGCCGTGCAGCGAATCGAACGCGCCACACTTGATGAGCGCTTCGACGGTCGCGCGGTTCAGGGCCTTGAGGTCGGCCCGCTCGCAGAAGTCGAAGAGGCCGATGTAGGGCCCGTTCTTGTCGCGCTCGTCCACGATGGACTGGATCGCTTTTTCACCGACGCCCTTGACGGCGTGCATCCCGAAGCGGATGTGGCCGGTGTTGGGCGTGACGGGCTCGTCTTCGCCGTGGACGACGCTGAAGGCGACTTGGCTGAGGTTGATATCCGGGGGCTTGACCTCGACGCCGCGCTTGCCGTTGGGCAGCAGGAGTTTTTTACACTCGTCGATGTACTCGATGACCTTGTCGGTGTTGCCTGATTCGTAGGTCAGGACCGCGGCCATGTACTGGAGCGGGAAGTGGGTCTTGAGGTAGGCTGTCTGGTACGCGACGATGGCGTAGCCGGTGGAGTGCGACTTGTTGAAGCCGTAGCCCGCGAACTTGAGGATGAGGTCGAACAGCTCGCCGGAGACTTTCTCGGCGACGTTGTTGATGTCTTTCGCGCCTTTGACGAAGTCGGCGCGGGCGGCGTTGATGACCTTTTCTTTCTTCTTCGAGATCGCCTTAATGATGGTATAGGCCTGTCGCAGCGGGATGCCGCCGAGCTGGTTAATGACCTGCATCACCTGCTCTTGGTAGACCATGATGCCGTAGGTCTCGCTCGTGAGACGGTCGACGATCTCGTGGACGGTGGGGACCTGTTCCTTGCCGTGCTTGCGGTTGTTGTAGTTGGGGATGAGCTCCATCGGCCCGGGGCGGTAGAGCGCGTTGG
>JBCCWH010000121.1:0-8203 GCA_039193915.1 Planctomycetota bacterium | reverse complement strand
CCGCCCCAGGCTGTGCATGTAACGCGCGACCCAAACTTGAATCGCGAAAAAAACAACCCCCGCATGAAGCGGGGGCTGCCTGGGTTTAGACAAGATGGCCCACATCGGGCCTTCGGGGCGTTGCGATTACTCGCTGTCGCCGAAGAACTGCTCGAGCGCCCCCTGGAGCATCTGGCCCATCTCCGAGTCGGGATCGACCGCAATGGCTTCTTCAAGGACGGCCTTTGCGCCGACCTGATCCTGCATGATAAACATCATGATCTGGGACTTCATCGCCAGGGCTTCCTGCCGGATGGCGGGGACGAGGGCGTCGTCTTCGAGGAAAGTGTCGATGCCCGCGATGGTGCCTTCGGGGTCGCCCTGCACGTTGCCGGACATCAATTCGTCAAGACCTGCACGCTGCTCTTCGGCGAGCGCGAGGGCCTCGTAGTGGGCCTTGAGGCCGGCTTCGTTGTCGGCGTCGATGGCCATGATTTCGTCGACGACGCTGCCGTAGTGCTTGACGGCCATGTCGTCGCCGAGGACCTGCATCGCGTCGTGCAGACGCTGAGCCCGCTCAATGCCTTCTGCTTCGTCGGCTGCGGCGAAGTACTCGTCACGCTGCACGCGTTTTTGCTTGAGCTCTTCAAGGTGAGCGACGTAGGCCTCGGGGCCACCCGCCTGGTAACCGGTCTGGGCGTAGGGACGGCCCTGGGCGTCGGCGAGGATGATCGTCGGGAAACCTTCGATGCCAAACTGCTCTTGGAGCTCGGCGTTCTGCGCGACGACTTCTTCGGACAGTTGCTTCTGCGAGGGGAAGTCGAGTTCGACGAGGACGAAGTTCTCGCCGGCGTAGGTCTTGAACTCGTCGTGCGAGAAGACCTCTTCGTTCAGCCGGATGCACCAGCCGCACCAGTCCGAGCCGGTGAAGTCGAGCAGGACGTCCTGCCCGTTGGTCTCGGCCAAGGCGAGCGACTCTTCGTAGTTGTCGCTCCAGCCCTCGCCGGCGGCGAAAGCGGAGGTGGTGAGGACCGACGCCGCGGCAACAGCGGTCAAGCAGCGAGAGAGAGAAAGCGTCATCAAAAACCTTTCGGTGGTTGGGAGGAGTCGGCCGCCGGGCTCGGCGGGCCGGTTGGGGGGGACAGATGATACGCTCCAGCCTCGTTCCGGGTTCTCTGCACGAGCAGAATCCGTCGCCTGGAGGTACCGAAAGACGCCACAGAGGCCCACGGCAATACGGCCTGAAACACGAAACACCCTCGCAAACCGCGACAGATGCAGTGTTTGCAGTCGGCGTTTCGAACGCCGCCAGGATCTCCGCTAAGTCGTGGCTTGCCCGGATGTTGAGACCGAGACGCCAAACCGGGGTATCATGAGGGCTCGCAAGGCCGGGAATCCGGCCTCCCCCTCCGGGCCCCGTACCCTGGGAACCCGGCACCCTCGGAGCACCCGCCCTTTGAAGAGCCGTATCCTCGTAGCTGTGTCGTCCCCTTGGGCAAGCGAAAAGCTGGTCAAACCGATCGCGGATATGGCCAACCGGCTCGACGCCGAGGTCTTTGTTGCGCACGTCGCCACCCTCCAGGAAGCCGACGAGCACGAGTCCGACGCCACCCAGCGCGGCGAGCAGACCCTCAACCTCCTGACCCAGGGGCTCCACGACGCTGGCGTCACCACCGAAGGCATCATGCTCTTCTCCGACGACACCGCCAAGGCCATCCTCAACACCGCCCACGCCCGCAACTGCACCCTCATCGTCCTCGGCCTCACGGGCAAGGGCGTCCTCAAACGCCTCATCGCCGGTGATGTCCCCGCCAACATCATCCGCGCGGCCGACATGCCCGTCATGCTCTGCCCCGCGAACTGGGACGGCAATATCTAACCCAAACCGGCAAAGCCCTTGCCTTACGAGGCGGGGCGTCCATAATTAGTCATCCATCGCAGGGCCAACCCGAGCAGGCTTTCTTATGCGCCAACGATTCACCAGCAAACTCTTCCACGCCGCCATCGCAGGCCTGTTCGCAGCCCCGGCACTGGCCGAAGTCAGCATCGCTTCCACCGGGCAGAGCCAAACCCAGGTCGCCTTCGACGGTGTCCACCAACTCAGCGGCATCACCTTCCTCGGCGGCGACCAGTACCTCCTGGTCGCCGACAAAAACGGCCAACTCGTTAGCGCGACAATCGACATCGACCTGTCCACCGGCCGATTCGCCACAACCCCAACGCTCGACTCCGTGATAGCGCTCTCCTTCACGGGTGAACCCGACCTCGAAGGCATCGCCTACGACGCGCGCGACGGTAGCATCTTTGTCAGCAACGAAGACGACCACACCATCACGCAGCACAACCCCAACAACGCTGCCCTGCTCGGCTCCGTCGCCGTCCCGGCGGTGTATCTCCAGGCCTCCAGCAACCGCTCGCTCGAAGCACTCTCCATGGACCCGCGCGGCCACACACTGTGGACCTCGAACGAAGAAGCCCTCACGGTTGACGGCCCGCTATCCACCGGCAGCGATGGCACGCTCGTCCGCCTCCAGCAGTTCGACGCACAGGGCGAAGCCGTGGCCCAGTTCGCCTACCTCACCGACCCCCACCGCCCCTCGGGTGATAGCCGAGCCCGCAACGGCGTCGCCGACATCATCGCCCTGCCCGATGGCCGGGTCATTGTGATGGAACGCGACTTGGGCGGCGGCATCCTCACCTTCCAAAACCACTTCTACCTCGTCGACACAACCAACGCCACCGACGTCAGCGACCTCGACGGACTCATCGGCGAGACCTTCAGCACCGTCGAAAAGACCCACCTCTTCACCTACAGCGCCGGCTTCTCCAACTACGAAGGCGTCACGCTCGGCCCGCGACTCGACAACGGCGACTATGCGCTCATCCTCGTCTCCGACGACGGCGGCGGCGGAGGCTTCAACGCCCAGGCCCTCACCACACTCCGCCTCTCCGGCATCGCCCTGCCCGGCGACCTCGACGGCGACTGGCTCGTCGGCGCAGCCGACCTCGACATCATCCTCGCCCACTGGGGACAAACCGTCGACGCCGGCGTCCTGCTCCAGGGCGACGCCGACGGCAACGCGACCGTCGACCAGCAAGACCTGGATATCGTCCTCAACCACTGGGGCGACGGCGACCCGCCAGAGGTCGTCATCCCCGAACCCGTCGGTATGCTCGGGCTGGGCGCGGGGCTGATGCTCTGCTGCAAACGCACACGCTAGTGACTCAAACATCCCTCTCGTCAATAGACAAGTGATCGAGTGCCGCGTCACGCACAGGTTTCGGGACTAGCCGCACTGCTACGCAGTGCCGGTGCTTGGTGTGGCCTTGCACGTCCCCGGCACTGCGTAGCAGTGCGGCTAAAATCTTGCCGAAGATATGAGCGATACGCGGCAAGCCCCCTCGGTTTGAAGCCACCCCCGCCCCTACGCCGATACCACCCCCATGCACGGCCCCGACTACATCCTCAACCTCAACAGCATCACCCCCACCGAACCCCAGCCCGCGCAGACGCCCAAGGCCCGCGCCTGGATCGCCGTCAACTGGACCTGCTGCTCCGTCTACTCCCGCATCTACAAACACCGCGACGGCGACCGCTACGAAGGCCGATGCCCCAAGTGCATGCGCCAAGTCACCGCCCAGGTCGGACCCGGCGGGACAAGCAAGCGGTTCTTTGAGGCGGGGTAGCAGCCCCTACATCCCCAACGTCTCATCGTCGTGATGCTGACTCGCTGTGTCTTCCGCGGCGGCCTGGTTGAGCACGGCCCGCAGCTCCGTCGCGCTGGCCGCCGCCAGGCAGCGGGCGCGGACTGTGTCGCTGTCGAATGTCTTCGCAACCAGCGACAACAACTCAAGCTGCGTCTCGGGCTGATCGGTCGGGGTGAGCAGCAGGAAGATCAGCCGGGCGTTCATCCCGTCGGCCGCGTCGAAATCCACCCCGCGATGCGAGCGTGCGAGGATGACCGTCGGCTTGGAGAGCTCGTCCAGCCGAGCGTGCGGCACCGCCATCCCGTTGGGCAGCGCGGTGTGCATCACCCGCTCACGCGCCCACACCCCGTCGAAGATCGTGCCCTCCTCCAGCCCCGTGATCTCGGCGGCCCGGGCACACATCGCGCGCAGCAGCGACTCGATCTCCCCGGCCTCCGGGTCGATCATCACATGCCTGTCGGTCAGCATCTGGTTCAGGTGCCGCTGGGTCTTGAGCTGCAGGATGCGCTGCATCACCGGGCCAGCGAGCATCGACGTGCCCAGCGCCATGATGACGATCGCGACCATGAGCTCTTCGCTGATGAGTTCGGCCTGATACGCGAGCTGGCCGAGGATGATGCCCACCGCCCCCTGCGCCGCCATGCCGAAGCCGACGGCCCAGGACTCGCGGTTGCTCATCTTCGCGATCTTCGCGCCCAGGAAGCAGCCGTTGACCTTGCCGATCAGCGCGACAGCGCAGACCAGTAAAACGGTATCCCACTGGAACGCCTCGATGAAGTTGATCCTCAGCCCGATCGACGCGAAGAAGACCGGCGCGAAGATGTTCATGATGAACTGGTGGATCGTGTCGCGCGTGCGCTGGCGGAGGTGGTGCGAGTCGCCGATCGCGACGCCCGCGACAAACGCCCCGAAGATCGAGTGGATGCCCAGCCACTCGGTCAGCGCCGCGCACGACATCGCGATCACGAACACGACACTGATCACCCCGCCCGGCCAGGACCACTGCGCCTGGACGTACGGCAAAATGCGGTGGAGCATCCACCGGCCGATCGTGAGCATGAACGCCAGGAACACGAGCGTAATCCCGATCGTCCCGACAACACCGATCGCCGGCCCCGACGCCTCCCCGCCCTGAGAGATGAGCGCGAGGACGACGGCAAAGCCGATCCACCCGACCAGGTCGTTGCACATCGCCGAGCTGATGACGAGCACGCCCATGTCGGACCGGGCGAGGTTGAGGTCCATGAGGATCTTGGCGATGACCGGCAGCGCGGTGATCGATAGCGCGAGCCCGACGAAGATGCCAAACGCCAGCGGGTTGTTGGCGGCCCGGGCCCCACTGCCCAGCACATCGCCAAACAGCAGCGCGAGCCCCATGCCCAGCGAGAACGGGATCAAGATGCCCATCGCCGAGACCGAGAGCATCGCCTTGCCCTGGCGAACGACGGCCGAGAGGTCGACTTCAAGCCCGACGACCAGCAGCAGCAGCGATGCGGAGAGGACGATGAACCCGTCCTCCGCGATGCGTGCGTGGTTATCGACCGGCTGGGGGAAGAGGTAGTTGTAAAGGTCGCTGCCGATGGCTGGCAGGTTGCCGTCCCAGCCGACCCAGGACCAATCGATGACGCTCAGGTCGATCGCCCCCAGGACGGTTGGCCCCAGCAGCACCCCCGCGAGGATCTCGCCGAGCACGGCCGGCTGGTGCAGCTTCCGACAGACCTCGCCCAGCACCCGCGCCAGCCCGAGCAGCACGGCAATCGCAAGCAGCAACGTAGTGATATCTGACGCAGGCAGCGAAGTTTCCGAGCCGGCGGCGAGCAGCGGCATATTCAAGTCCGTCTGGGGTCTATGTCTTTGCGGTGTCGCTAGTGTAGCTATTTCCACACCCTGTATCGCAGGGTCCGGCTTGGTTTGCCTCTGCCATGGGGTACAATTAGGGCATGCCGGTCGATCCGAATCACGATGAGCACGACGACACGCACCGCCGATTCGACGGGCGGTGCGTGGTGCTTTCACCGCCCGGGGCGTCGAAGCTGGGCGCACT
This sequence comes from Planctomycetota bacterium, assembly GCA_039193915.1. Classification (GTDB taxonomy): domain Bacteria; phylum Planctomycetota; class Phycisphaerae; order Phycisphaerales; family Phycisphaeraceae; genus JAHQVV01. The sequence goes on along the minus strand of JBCCWH010000121.1, from coordinate 2,472 downwards.
CATGCGCGCGCTCTCGGGGCGTTGGGCTTCGGTCTCTGTCGTGGCCGACGAGCCAGCCGTGATGGTCGAGCTGGCGGCGGGCGGGGTGTCGATGGTGGTGGTGGTCGAGCCCGACACCTGGCCGGGCCTCAAAGCACTCGCCCTAGCGGTGGGCCAGCATTATGGCAGCGTGTTGTGCATGCAGTTTGACGCCGAGCCTGGCGGGACCTCGCCCCGGATCCGCGCGCTGGCTTCACGCTGGCTCGACCCCAACGTGTTCGCGCTGGCCACACTCGAACAGACGGCCCAGGGCCTAGCGAGCGAGTCCAACGGCCCAACGTCGGAACCGGCGAGGCCGCTCGGAGAAGGAGCGGCCAACCCCCAGCCCGCCGAGCGGACTCACCCCGACGATGACACCGCCCCACCTTTCGACGGCATCATCGTCGGACCGGCCGGACACGTCGGCCAACGCCGACGAAAAGTCCAGAACCTTGTGGTTCAGGCGCCGAAATCCGCCCGAGAGAGTAGCACGCTCGCCGAGCCGCTCGTCTCCGAAGAAGAACTCTCGATGCTCCTTGGACCACCCCCCGCGGAAACCGCTTGACCGATGATCCCCGGCACCTCTACACCGAGAACGTCGCAGCCCACCGACACAAACGCCCACCCGTCGGCCGGCTGTGTGCTGGTGGTCCGAAGTGACGACCTGCGCGAGCGCGTCGGCGCGGCGCTCGCGGCCGCGGGGCTCGGCGACGTCGCGGTCGAAGCATCGCCAAGCTTCCTCTCTGCGATGGGCCGACTCGTCAACGCCAAGCCCGAGGTCATCATCGGCCCCGTGTCCGCGATGACGGGCATGGTCGACTCCACCGCACGCGCTCTTCGCAAGCTCGCCCCCGCCGCCCGACTCATCGCGCTCGCGCAGCCCAACGAACAACAAGAAGCGCGTGCCGCGGTCGAAGCCGGGTTTGACCAAGTCGTCGAGGAGCCCGTCGACGCGACCCTGTTGCTCGCTGCCCTGGGCCTCACGCCGCCGGTGCATTCCACCGGCCCCGCACTGCCACACCCCCCGGGCCTCGACACGCCCGAACCAATCCCCGCCGAAACGCCCGGCACGGGGACAGCCTCGGCGGTCGCACTCGAAGCGTTCCCGCCGGCAATGGATGATTCCGGTGAGATTCACAGCGCCTTCGAACTGCATGACACGACAGACGAACCGCACTGCATCGAGCCACTCCCCCCAGCCGATCCCGTGGCCGGCGGGAACGGCGAAGCGGTATCAGTACCTCCCGCGGAAAACGGATCGTCGGATGGGTTGCCCGATGCCGATGCGCCGGTGGCGGCAGAACCCGCCGGGTCGTTAGGCGATGTTGACCTGGTCGCATCGATCCTTGAGGACGGGGGCACACTCCCCCAACGTGCCGAACAACTCCTCGCACAGCAGTCGGGGATCGTCGGCGTCGCGCTCGCCCAGGCGGCAGACGAAGTGCCGCCTGACCACGCGGTCGTCGCGGTCCACAGTGCAGCCCAACCACTCGGCCTGCTCCACGCCCCGCCGCCAACCACCGCCGATGAACTCTCACCCTGGGCCGACTGGATCGCCCACTGGCTTGCGCTGGAGAAGCACGTCGCACAGCTCCGGCAGCAGGCTATGACCGACGAGCTCACCGGCGCCTGGAATCGCCGATTCTTCCAGCAGTTCCTCGAAGAGCGGCTCGCTGCCGCCACACGTGAACGCCAGCAGGTCACCCTGCTCCTCTTCGATATCGATGACTTCAAGCAGTACAACGACAACTACGGGCACCCGGCCGGCGACGAAATCCTCAAAGAAACCGCCCGGCTGATCCAGTCGCTCGTCCGCGACCACGACGTCGTCGCACGCATCGGCGGCGACGAGTTCGCCGTCATCTTCTGGGACAAGGGCGAGCCCCGACACCTCGGCAGCCAACACCCCGACAACGTCCTGGGCATTGCCCGACGGTTCCAAAAAGCCATCAGCGAACACAAGTTCCCCAAGCTCGGCAAAGAGGCGGTGGGCACCCTGACCGTCAGCGGCGGGCTTGCCGGCTTCCCATGGGACGGCCGCACGCCCGAAGAACTCATCGCCCAGGCCGACGCCATGGCCATCCAGTCCAAACGCAAGGGCAAAAACGCCGTCTGCTTCGGCCCGGGCTGCGCGCCCTTCAGCAACGGCAATGAGAACGCTTCGAAGGGTGGGGGCACTGCCTTGCCCCATACCGATGGCGATCATGAACTGCAGAGCTGATACTCAATGCCGCTTCGATATCTGAGGCTGCTGCGCGATGCTTGCACCATCACACACACGATAGCCCCCGCTGCGAGGCGGGGGTTCCCGCCACCCCACAACCTCGTCCCATCGCCACCCGCAATGCTTTGGCAGATAGGTGTCGATCAGATACCGATAGAGCAACTGGCGCGATTGATCTCCATCTGTCATGATGTTGTTTTCAGGCATGGAGGCCTTGTTGATGACCTATT
>JBCCWH010000120.1:0-8219 GCA_039193915.1 Planctomycetota bacterium | reverse complement strand
GTCGTCCCACCCTAGGCCCGCGAAGCCGATCTGTAGCGTGAACCCGGCCGGTCTTTTGTGAATCCAGTCCGAACAGTCGCATGGGCCGCTGCGCCGCAAGCCCGCATCGCAAGGAAGGAACGATTCATGCCCGAACGCTACTCCGCATCGCTATCATCCCTGCCATGCCTTACGACCTGCACATGCACTCGACCGCGTCGGACGGGACGGACGCCCCCGGAAGTCTCGCACGATTGGTCAAAGATGCTGGGCTTTCGGGGTTCGCGCTGACGGACCACGACACCACGGCCGGGCTGGCCGAGGCGGCGAAGGCGGCGAAACGGCTGCGGATCAAATTTATCCCGGGGATCGAGCTCTCGGCCGACCCGGCGTCGATCGCGCCCCCCGAAGCGACACCCGAGGCGACGGGAACGAGCGCGGACACCGGCGGCAAAGCACCGGCCGTCGGCACGCTGCATATCCTCGGCTACCACGTCCGGCACGACGACCCGGGGCTTGCCCACCTCGGCGAACAGCTGCGCGCAACACGTTCAAAGCGCAACCCCGAGGTCGTCGACAAACTCCAGCAGCTCGGCGTGAAGATCGCTTACGAAGAAGTCCTCGCCGTGGCGGGCGTACCCGAGTCGGCCTGGGGCGACCCACAGGCGATCGACGCGACAGGCGTCATCGTCGGCCGCCCGCACATCGCGCAGGTGCTCATCACCAAGGGGTACGTCAAGTCTGTCCACGAGGCCTTTGCGAAGTACATCGGCTTCGGCGGTGCGGCGCACACACGCAAAGACCGGCTAAGCGCCAAGGAAGCCATCGAGGCGATCCACGCCGCCGGCGGCGCTGCGGTGCTGGCCCACCCCGTGCAGCTGCGCCTGCCCGAAGACCTGCTCGAACACGCGGTCGCCCGGCTGTCCGACCTCGGGCTCGACGGCATCGAGACCCGGCACAGCGACCACAGCCCGAGCGACACCGAGCAATTCGCCAACTACGCCGAGCGCTTCGGGCTCGTGACAACGGGTGGCAGTGATTACCACGGCTCACGCAAGCACGTCGCGCTGGGGTCGGTCACGGCCGCAGAAAATGAGGCCGAGCGGCTCGCGGAGGCGGCGAAGCGTCACGCTTAGCTCCCGGGGCTTCTGGGCTGCCTGAAAAAGCCCACGCTCAGTGAGCGTGGGCTTCGGGGAGGACTTGTTGGATGGATGCGTTCAGCGGCGGCGGCGACGCAGGAACAGGCCCACGACGCCGAACGCGGCGATGGCAGTCGGCTCGGGGACCGCGCCGGGGAAGCCGGGCAGTGTGTTGCCCCAGTTCGCTTCGACGACATCGATATCGAGCTGGTTGATGACGCCGTCGTTGTTGGTATCGCCCCGGCTGTGGTTGCCTGCCGCGACGACGTCGCCCCAGTTGGCGAGGATCAGGTCGAGGTCTTCGACACCGACCAGCCCGTCTTCGTTCAGGTCACCCGGGTTCACCGCATCGAAGAACCGCGAGATCGCGCCCACGCTGACATTGCTGCCTCGGAGGAACTCCAGCATGAGCAGCGCGTCCTGGTCGTTGACGGAGCCGTCCTGATTCGCATCGCCCGCGTCGTAGTCCGCGCCGGGGTTGGCGGCGTCGAACTGGGCCTCGGTCATGTTGATGGCATCGCCAAAGAGCGCGACATCGCCAACGTTGACGGCGAAGTTCCCGTTCATATCCCCAAGGATGCGGTCGGTGGTCAGCCGGTAGATGTTGCCGCCGAGCGTGATGAAGTAGAGGTTGCCGACCGCGTCTTCCGCGAAGGAGGCGATGCCGCTGATACTGGTCACGCCGAACTTCCCGTCGAGCAGGTCGGCGTTGACGCGTTCGAGGCTGCCGTTGACCATCGTACCGCTGTCGCGGTCGACTTCGAGGGTCCAGATGTTGTTGGTGACGTAGTCGGCGAAGTAGTACTCGCCGCGTGCCTGGGTGATGGGTCCGCGGTAGACGTACCCGCCGGTGAGGGAGAAGCCGCCTTGGGTATCGAAGGTGTGGCCATACTCGTGGATCGGATCGATCGCGCCAGCGGGTGCGTTGCCGCCCACGCTGCCGGGGGTGCGCTGGGTGCCTTCGCGTAGGCGCCAGCCGTAGTTCTCGCCGCCGTTGGAGTCGGCGTGCTGGAAGTTGATTTCTTCGAGGATGTTCTGGCCGACGTCGGCGATGTAGAGGTCGCCGGTCTCGCGGTCGAAGCTGTTGCGCCAGGGGTTGCGTAGGCCGTAGGCCCAGATCTCGTCGTCGCCGGTGATGCCGACGAAGGGGTTGTCGCTGGGGATGTTGTATCCGCCGTTGCCGTCGGGGTCGATGCGTAGCATTGAGCCGAGCAGGTTGTTGGTGATGTCCTGCGAATTGCCTGTGCCGGAGGTGTGCCCGGGGCCGGTATCGTTTGCGCCGCCGCCATCACCGACGCCGATGTAGAGGTAGCCGTCGGGGCCGAAGTCCATCCAGCCGCCGTTGTGGTTGCTGTTGGGCTGGCCGAAGCGGAGGACGGTCTGCTGGCTGCTGGAGTCGGCGGTGAGCGAGCCGGCCGCGCCGTTGCGGTTGTACTGATAGATGTAGGACGCGTGGTTCTGGCCGGCGGCGAAGCTGCTGCCCGAGCCGTAGACGTAGAAGTCGCCACTGGTCTGGTAGTCCGGCGCAAAGGCGAGCCCGAGCAGGCCCATTTCGTTGCCCGAGCTATCGACCGGGACGTTCAGGAACGCGGTCGACTCCCAGGTATTGGTGTTCACGTTGAGCACACGGATGCGTCCGCCCTGCTCGACGACGTAGAGGTGGTCGTTGTCACCGGGCGCGAACGTGGCATAGACCGGGCCTTCGCCGCCACTGCTGGTAAACGCGATCTGGTCCAGCGAGAGGTCTTGCCCCGCCGCGTGCGTCCCAAACCCCAGGCCGACACAGGCAACCAACGCGCCCGCGGTAAACCGACGGTTCAATCCAATCCATTCCATGATGAAAGATCCTCTCCAGTCAATGGGCATCGTCCCGGCAGGCAATACACAGCACCTCGCCGCCCCGGCCGAGCCATCCTAACAAAACCGAAGGCCGATAACTAGGGGTATTGCCTGATTCACCACGAGCCGCCACCCCGGCCGCCCAGCTCGGCCCCAAGCGGCTCGGCCGCCTCCGGACGGCTCGCCCCACGATCACTCGTCAGCACCGCCCACACGCTCCCACGTGTCGTCCATCACCGCGACCCAATCCCCCGATGGATTCTGCATCATCACCCGCCAGTCGTAGCGGTCGCCCTCCACCCGCGAGATGAACTGGCGGATCACCAGCGTCCCGCCCTGGCCGTCGGGCTGCTCGGCCTCGATGTGGAAGCCGTCCTCACGCAGCTCCATCTCCCCCGTCTCGACCGAGCCCTCGTACGCGATGGTGGTGTAGACATACCTCTGCGTCTGGGCGTTGAAAGAAAACAGTGTCTCGTAGCGGAGATACTCCGGCCCACCGTTGTCAGAGACGTACGTCCGCGCCCGCATATGCTTGCCGTCGAACACGGGCTCGTAGACATTGCGTGCCACGATCGTCGCACCCCACGACCACTCCGCCTCGCACGACCACTCGCCCGCATACGCCTGAAGCACCGCCATCGGATCAGCTTCCACCTCAACAGCCGGCGCGGCCGGCTCCGCCGGGGCTTCGTCCTGCGCTTGCAGCACCAAGGGCGACACAAACCCCATCACCGCAACGAACACAGCAACCAACAAGACAGTAAGTTTCATTTCAGGCTCCTTCGAGGTAATCGATGGGTAATCACGGGGCGGTGTTACCGGGTCATTCCCATCATGCCTATGCGCGCGGGCGGTGTAAAGAGATTTTTCTGCGGGCCGCTTACCCAACCCTTCGATGCCCGAGGCGGGCGTGAGTTCCATGGGCCGTTTAGCCGCCGCCCATCGGGCGGCGCGTGGGCTGCCATTGGGCCTGAACGCGCCGCCGTTTGGGCGGCGGCTAAACATCAAAAACCCGCAGACTCCATCTGCGGGTTTCGTGGAAGCTTGATGTTGTTCGTCGGCGACGGAAACCGGCTCAGGCCGCGTCGCGGGTGGTCACCGCGGGGCTCGTGGTGTTGCGGACCCACCGGGTGTCGGGGCCGCGGTGGCCGTTGATGCGGTCCAGCCGGAGGAGGTAGGTCTCGAGCGCTTTCTCGTCGAAACGCTTGAGGAACTTCGCGCTCGCGGTCTGGTTGTGCTCGCGGATGCGTTCGATGGTGGCTTGCTTGTTCATGGTTTTCGTCCTCGATGCATGGTCGATCGGCCCGCAAGTCCATCGGCCGATCCGCCCCGCCCCCGGGACGTGGTAACCGCCGCGGACCTTCGCGCAGGCCCAGGCCCCCGGCGGGACGGTGGCCGGTTGTGTTTTTCCGGACCCTGCCATGCACCCAGGGTCCGATAGCTGGCGCACGGGGAGGCCCGGGGCCTCAGGATTCCGGCTTACGGCCTAGGTTGTGTCTGACGGCTCCTCATTGCCCCGTATGGTGGCCGGGGTCAGGCGCAGCCTGCCCCCGGAACGGGCCGGTAAGTTGTTCCGGGGGTTCGCTGCGCTCAACCCCGGCCACCATGTGAGCCGTCAGACACAACCTGGGGCCACGGCAAAACCGCACGCTGCACGGCCTCATCGCACGGCAAAACCCCGAAACCCCAGGCCCAACCCGCCCCTTGCCCATTTCATCAGCCCGCTCACGGCGTCGGGTACAATGACCGACTAGCTTTTTGAGCTTGAACGCACAAAACCGCTAACCCGCCCCGGCTATCCCGCCCCCGCCCCGCCATGCCCATCACCATCCTCAGCCCGTACTCCGGAAAGCCCGTCAAGGTCCGCGACCAGGACGTCGGCCGCGCCATCCGTGACGAAGAAGGACGCATCTTCTACATCGTCGACAGCGACGACGGCGGCGAACCCTACGCCTCCATGACACGCAAGGGCTCCGAGAAAGACGAGCAACGCTACCGCAAACTCGCAGAGGGCTCGGCCACACTCGAACAAACCGCACGCACTCAAGTCACCCAGGCCCACGACGCCACCGGCAAAAAACGCAGCAACCCCGTCGGCATACTTGCCCTGCTGATTGTCCTGCTCGCGCTTGCCGGCGCGGCATACGTCTACTTTGCTCGGCCCGACCTCGTGCCCTGGCTCAACAAAGCCAACGCACCGACCCCCGCCCAGCCCGCAGACACCCAGACGCCGGCCGCAGACCCGGCGACCGAGTCACGCACAGAGCCGACGTCGCTGGACCTGCAGCACAAGGACGCAGCGTCGACATACGCCGCCGCGGATCCGTCTCCGAGCGAACACGACGCCCCGGACTGGCAAGGCGACACCGTTGAAGTCTCGATCCCCGTGATCTGCTGGGACTGGATGCCGGACGAACTACCCACGGCCTTTGTGGTGCCGGGCGATGACGCAGACAACGCAGCCCAAGAGCCCTTAGCCGTACACACCTGGGAGCCCGATTCGGCGGACCGCGCGCGGGACGGTGAAGGCGATCAAGCCGAAGACCCGCTGGCAGGGTTCCGCGTGCTGGCATCCGGGCTGCGCTACAAGCCCACCGCGTCGGGCGAGGGCCAGCGTGCACAGGCGGGGCACTATGTCGCGGTGCGCTACGCGGCGTACACGATGGACGGGATGGCGCTGATCGACGACGCCGAGCACGCCTTTATCCTCGCGACAGGGCAGGCGATCCGCGCGCTGGACGAAGGCCTCGCCGGCGTTCGGCCGGGCGGGCAGCGGCTGCTGTTCGTCCCCCGGGGCCACTCGATCGCGGGCCACCTGCCGGGCATCGATGAACTGCCCGAGGGGCCGTATCTGCTCGATGTGCAGCTAGAGAGTGTTCAGCCCGGCGTATCGGTCGTGACCGAAACCCCCGGCGAAGGCACGCCCGCGATGGCGGGGGACCGGCTTGAACTCGACTACACCGCGACCGTCGAGGGCGAGGCCAAGCCGTTCGACTCGTCGCAGTTGCGCGGCCAACCGCTCACCGTCACACTCGGCCACGGGACCCTCATCCCAGGGCTCGAGTTCGGCCTCACCGGCATCCGCCCCGGCGAGACCCGCCTGCTCACCATCCCCCCCTACCTCGCCTACGGCGAACGCGGCGCGATCCACGGCCTCATCCCCCCGGGGGCCGTCCTCACCTACCGCGTCACCGCCCGGTCCGTTGAGCCCATCGAAACGGAGTAGCGCGATTTCTTTGCCGCCCGTCGATTCCGTCTGCGGGACACCCACGGATGAAATCCGTGGGCTTCGATTGTTTCGTTGGATCGGGCTGCCCGCCATGGGGTTCTCCCGCGCCGGCGCGATACACTATCGGGATGCTCAGATACCTCCTCGTCGTCGGCGGCATGATCTGCCTCGCGGTCGCCACCGCGTTCTTCAGCTTTGAAGACAAGCTGCCCCCGCTGCCCGACGACCCGCAGAACCGCGGCACCTTTACCTTCGCCGACACCACCGGGCCCACCAGTCTTGACCCCAACAAGACCTCCGCCTCGGTCGACTTCCGCCTGCTCAAGTGCCTCTACCAGACCCTGCTCGTCTACGAGTTCGGCGGCGAAGGCCTCGAGCCCGGCATCGCCACCGCGATCCCCGAGCCCACCAACGGCGGCAAGACCTACACCTTCAACCTACGCGAAGAAGCCCGCTGGTCCGACGGCCAGCCCGTCACCGCCCACGACTTCGTCTACGCCTGGCGGCGTGCGCTGCTCCCCGACACCGGCTCGTACTACGCGGCACTGCTCTTCAAGATCGAAGGCGGCGAAGACTTCTTCAACTGGCGCATGGGCCTGCTCGACTTCGCATCGCTCAGCGACAAGGAAAACATCACGCCCGAGAAACGCGACGCCCTGCTCGAACGCTTCCCCGACCTCGAAGCGCAGTCACAACTCAGTGCCGAAGAAAAGTGGGCGCTGACCGAGCAGACGTTTGACGAAGTCGTTGCCGTCAAGGCCCTCGACGACCACACCCTCGAGATCACGCTCGAGGTGCCCACCGCGTTCTTCCTCGAGCTCTGCGCGTTCCCGACCTTCTCGCCCGTGCCCGAGCACGTGATCGAGAAGGTTGTGGAGATGACCGAGGACGGGTCGGTCCGCGTGCCGGCCCCGTACTGGAACGAGCAACTCATCGGGGAAGACGGCAGGGTCGTCGAGCTTGTCACCAACGGTCCGTACACCCTGTATATGTACAAGCTCAAGAGCCGGCTGGTCATGGACCAGAACGAGCACTACTGGAACCGCGACGCGATGGGCAACCTGCGCATCGTGCTCGAGATCGTCGAGGACGAGACCCTCGCGGTGCTGCTGTTCAAGGACGGCCAGGTCGACTGGATCCCCACGATCTCGCAGCTCGAGCTGCGGGCCAAGCTCGTCGACTCGGGCTATGAGCACGCCCACGTCGTGCCCAACGCGGGGACCTACTACTACAAGTACAACTGCCGGGACGAAGTCAACGGCCTGCCCAACCCGATGACCGACCGGCGGGTGCGTCAGGCGCTCTCCATGTGTATCGACCGGCAGTCGATCGTGGACAACGTGACGCGCAACAACGAGCCGGTCGCGGTGACGTTTGTCCCGGCCGGCCAGATCCCTGGCTACGACTCGCCCATCGAGGCGGGGCTGCCCTACGACCCGAAGCGCGCGGCCGAGCTCCTCGCCGAGGCGGGCTACCCGGGCGGCGAGGGCTTCCCGCCCATCGACCTGCTCGTGAACTCGGTGGGCTCGGCTGGTGGCCCGCACGTCGATGTCGCCCTGGTCATCAAGAAGGCCTGGCAGGAGGAGCTGGGCATCGAAGCGATCGATATCCGACAGCCCACGTTCCAGGTCTACCTCGAGGAGAGCAACCAGGGCAACTTCATGGCCTGCCGGGCCGGGTGGTTCGGCGACTACCGCGACCCGACGACCTGGCTCGACATGCTCCAGACAAGCGACTCGAACAACGACGCCAAGTACAGCAGCGAGGAATACGACGGCCTGCTCGCCGCGGCGTCGCTGGAGATCGACCCGGAAAAGCGCCTCGCCATCCTCCGCGAGGCCGAGGCGCTGCTGCTGCAGGATGCGCCCGTGTGCCCGATCTACAACTACACCACACTGATGATCTACGACGCCGAGAAAGTCGACATGGGCACCAACGCCTGGAACAACCTCCGGCTCGACCTGGTCCGTATCGAACGCGACTGACGCCTCGAACGCTGCTCCCTCCCCCTGGAAGGGGGAGGGCCGGGGTGG
>JBCCWH010000119.1:0-8277 GCA_039193915.1 Planctomycetota bacterium | reverse complement strand
TTGTCGAACGCCTCGGGGTCGTGGATGGCGATCTCGCTGAGCATCTTGCGGTTGAGGTCGATGCTGGCGAGCTTGAGGCCGTTGATGAATCGGCTGTAGTTGATGTCGCGCATCTTGCAGGCGGCGCTGATGCGGGTGATCCACAACTGGCGGTAGTCACGCTTCACCAGACGGCGGTGTTCGTACTGGTACACGCCGCCGCGGACGACGGCTTCCTTGACGCGACGCCACTGGGTGCGGCGTGCGCCGCGGTTACCCTTGGCTTTCTTGAACCAACGGACTTTGGACTGACGCCGGGCGGCGCCTTTCTGTGCACGAGGCATAGCTCGGCTCCTGTGTAGTGCGATCAGGGGGGAGGGGGAATACAACCCGCTCGCTTGTCGGCCCCAGCCGCTGATGGTTTAGTTTGTGGTCGATCGTTCCGGGGGTTCGCTGCGCTCAACCCCGGCCACCCACTGGGTCGGTGCGAAGTTTAGTCGTCGCTCTTCGCGGTGGTGTCTTCCGCGATGTGCAGGCGGGTGCCCATGATGCGTTCGAGCTGGCGCAGCTTGTGCTTGTGGATGAGCTGCTTCTGGTTCAGCGAGCGCATCGTGTCGCCGGACATGTGGCTGTTGCGGTGGCGGCGGCCACGCTTCCCGGCCTTGAGCTTGCCGTTGGCGGTGACTTTGATGCGCTTGGCGATGCCTTTGTGGGTCTTGAGCTTCGGCATGGCCGGCTCCTTCGTGCGTGACAGGGGGCAAAAATCAAACAGGCGGGCCTCCCCAGCGGGGAAATCCGAGCCCAATAGTGTAGCAGACCCCAGCCCGGGCACAACTGCCCCCGGGGCGGCCGGGCAATCGCATGTAGGCGAAACCGCCGCATCACCATGCGGGGGCGGGGACACCACGTTGCCTGTGATCCGCCCCCGGGCGTGGCCCGGCGGTTTCATCGGTGACATGCGATCGCCCGCCCCGGACGACGGTGGACAGGCTGTGGAAGGGGTGACGCCCCACACGGCAGGGCTTGACGCCTCGGGCCTGACCGCCCCACCGCGTTGCCGTGCCGCCCCCACAGGGGTACCTTACACGGTCTATCCAATCGAAGGAACGCATCCGATGAAGGTTATCTGTGATCGTGGGGCCCTGGTCGAGTCGCTCAACCTCGTGGGCGGTGTCGTCGTCGCACGCACCCCCAAGCCCGTCCTCACCTGCGTCAAGCTCTCGGCCAAGGACGACGCCCTCACCCTCACCGCCACCGACACCGAGGTCTCCATCCACCTCTCGACGCCCCGCATCGAGGTGTCCGACGCCGGCGAAGCCCTCATCCCCGCCGACAAACTCCAGCAGATCGTCCGCGAGTCCACCGACCCGACCCTGACGATCACCACCAAGGACGACCAGACTCAGATCGTCGGCCAGGACTCGCGCTTCAAGCTGCTGGGCTACCCCGCCAGCGACTTCCCCGATGCGCCTGAGTTCCCCGAGGAGGCGGACTTTGAGGTCTCGGCCGCGGACCTGCACCGCCTCATCGCGATGACCATCTTCGCCACCGCCCGCGAGAACTCGCGCTACGCGATCAACGGCGTCCTCCTCGAACGACACAACAAAGACCTCACCGTCGTCGCCACCGACGGCCACCGCCTCGCCCAGGCCAAGGGCAAGTGCAAGTCCCTCCAGGACGCCGACCGCTCGGCCATCATCCCGACCAAGGCATTGAACCTCCTGCTCCGCCTCTTCGACGACGCCGAGCAGACCGTCAAGGTCAAGGTCAACGACAGCCAGATCCTCTTCGCGACAGACACGGCCGTGCTCGCCAGCAACCTGGTCGAGGGCAACTTCCCGCCGTACAAGGACGTGATCCCCAAAGACGGCGACAAGAAGGCGACGATCCCGACGGACATCTTCATCTCGGCCGTGCGCCGCGCGGGGCTCTTGACCAACGAGGAGAGCAAGGGCGTCCGCATGTCGTTCGACAGCGGCAAGCTGGTCATCACCAGCCGGGCCCCCGAGATGGGCGAAGCCGAGATCAAGGTCGATCTGCCCGAGTACACCGGCGAAGCCATCGAGGTCGGCTTCAACCCCGCGTACCTGCTCGATGCACTGAAGGTCGTGGATGAGAACCAGATCCAACTCGACATGAAGGCGACCAACAAGCCCGGCGTCCTGCGGACGGGGCCGAACTTCTTGTATGTGGTGATGCCGGTGAACTTGCAGTAGGGCTTACTACGGTTATCCCATGCGAGGTTACGACCCAGACTGGAGCAATCACTCAAGCCCAGTCGTCGGCTGCTTGTTCATGCTGGTGACCCTTGGATTAGTGGTCTATGCACTCATTGGGTTGTTTGCGGGATATCTGATCATTCCCAATCCAAAGGATCGCGGTGAGCCAGATGTTCTGGAGGGACTGGCTGCGCATGTTGGCGGTGGCAGTCTGTTGATCTTCTACCTCGGCGTCTATATTCTTCTACAGGACAAGAAAAACATCGGGCACTCGGCTAGAAACGTCGGAAGTGTCTTGATGAGCATCGGATCACTAGGCTTTCTACTTGCATGGTTCGTTCTGTAATCACCATGACCTTCTCCTGGACCGACATCGACGAGATCGCGTACCAGCTCACCGAGCAGCACGGCGGGGTGGACCCGGTGGCGATCAAGTTCACCGACCTGCGTGCCCTGGTCGAGGGGCTCGACGGGTTTGAGCCCGAGCCCGGGCAGTCGGTGAACGAGCAGATCCTGGAGGCGATCCAGCAGGCGTGGATCGAGGAGCGGGAAGACGCCGCGGCCGACGGCGACGGGGATTCGGACGACGACGACAACGGGTACACGCCGAACAACCCGTATCGGTAGTCGTGCCGAGTCAGAGCCCCCACACACCAGACCTGTTAGCCGCCGCCTGCAAGGCGGCGCGTGGCCGTGTGTGACGGGAGCGCGCCGCCTTGCAGGCGGCGGCTAACGCAAAACGCCTCGTTGCGTGGTGCTACAATGCGGGGTCCATGAGCGGTGACGCGACCCACATCCCGGACGGCGGCTCTGCGCTGACAGCGTCGGGCGATGGCGACGACGCCGTGCAGGACGAGCGCACCGTCATCACCCCGGACATGCTCAGCCAGGGCGACCCGCCCACGGGGTGGTTCGGCAAGAAGTACCGCGCGTTTGAGAACTGGCTGACGCTTAAGTCGACCGAGAGCAACCGCTGGCACCGCTTCCTCGCGTGGGTGTTTCTGCCGTTGGCGTACCGCTCGGGGATCAAGCTTGGCCGACAGGTCGGCGACGGGTACGAGGCGGTCGTGCCGTTCACGACGTTCAACAAGAACTGGTACAACGCGATGGCGGGTGCCGCCCTGCTCGCCAACTCCGAGGTCGCGGGCGGGATGTACATCTTCAACAAGGTCGGCCCCGACTACACGGTCGTCTGCAAAGAGCTGCACTACAAGTTCCGCCTGCCCTGCCTGGGCCCGGCGATCTACCGTGTCAAGCCCGTCGACGACATCGAGGAGCTGAAGAAGCATAAACTCGAGTTCAACGTCACCGTCGACATGCACGTCGTCCAGGCGGTGCACCACAAGGACCAGAAGGAACGCAAGGTCGGCAAGGCCACCGCGACGTTCCATGTTGCGCCCAAGGCCAAGCTCCGCGCCCGACAGGCGCAGGTGCAGAAACTCCCGCCGCCCCGGCTCGGGCTGGGCATGGTGTTCCCGGCCGTGCTGTCGCTGGCGGTGCTCATCGGCGCGCTGGTGATGACGCAGTGGATCGCCGCGGGTATCTCGGCGGCGTGTCTGTTCCTGTTCTCCAAGTTCGCGTGGGGGGCACTGGTCCAGCACCGATGGATCCAACGCTGGGCCTCGCTTGTGTTGACGCTATTCACCACCGTCGGGCTCGTCGGGCTGGGCACCTGGGCCGCGATCGCCGGGGCCTACTCCTGGGCCTACGCGGCCGGGGGCGGTGCACTGGCGTTGTTCATCTGCGCCGTGGCGGTGGCGTGGCCGTTGAAGCGGGACTAAGGGCGCCCCAAACCTGACACGGCGCTTCGCGCAATAGCCGCGTCGCTACGCGACGCCGGGGGAGCAGCGCCAAGACACCTGTGCCCGCGACGCCCCGGCACCGCGTAGCGGTGCGGCTAACAACGTGAAGCTCTAGGTACCACATCGCGAGCGTAGTGAGCTTTGTGTACAGGTGAGCACAACATTCGTTTCCAATCCCGCACATAGCTCCCTTTGGTCGCAATGTGGCACCCGGCGTTCGCGCTTGCCCTACAATCCCCGCCATGTTCGAGAACGACGAACTGGTTGAGGACTACCCCTCGGAGCCGCTGCTGGATGACCCGCACCAGCGTGGCCCGGCGGCGGCGCTGCTTTGGGGCGTGTTCCTGGGCTGCTCGTGGACGTGGATCATCGGCATGGTGTTCCCGGCGATGCTGCTGCGGGACTACGGGCTCAAGGGCTGGGCCGCGTTCGCCGTGCCCAACGTCGTCGGCGCGGCGGCCATGGGGACCGTCCTGTTCAAGCCGAAATGGTCCGCCGAGTTGGTGCGCAAGCACGCGGTGGCCTGCCACAACTTTTCCGTCGTCACGATCGCGTTCCACCTGTATGTCATCACCTGGCTGTTCACCGGGCTGTTTGGCATGGCGGCCGTGCCGATGGTCGTCGCCGCGGTCGGGCTATGCGTCGGGCTGGGGATGCGGAACCGGAACACGGCGATGCTCTACGTCGCGGTCGGTGTGGCGGCGATCTCGCTGGGCTGCCTGCTCTGGGCCAACGCTGTCGCCGGGACCACGGCCTTTACCCAGTGGGCCGCCCCGCCCAACGCACCCTACGGGCCTCGGCTTGAGCCCAGCGCGATCTGGTACTTCCTCCCCTGCTCCGTACTCGGCTTCCTGCTGTGCCCCTACCTCGACCTCACCTTCCACCGCGCCCGCATCAACACCAAAGGCGGCGCCGGCCCCAGCGCCTTCGCCTTCGGCTTCGGCGTCGTGTTCTTCGCCATGATCATCTTCTCGGTCTTCTACGGCGAGCACATCCTCCCCTTCATCAACGGCGAACCCGACGCCAAGCTCCCACGCCCCTGGCTCATCCTGCTGGGCATCCACCTCACGGTCCAGGCCGCGTTCACCATCACCCTCCACGCCCGCGAGACGATCGAAGACCGCGTCACCGGCGGGATCTCGCTGCCCTGGCTCATCGGGGCGTGCGGCATCGCCATCCTGCTCGCCATGGCCGTGCGGATCGATGACCTGCCCGTCAAGCCCATCACCGGCGGGCTCACCTGGGGCGAGGCCGGCTACCGCGGGCTGCTCCTGCTCTACGGCACGGCGTTCCCGAACTACGTCTGGCTCATCATGATCCCCGCCGGCAGACGCCCGCTCACCCGCCTGGGCTTCGAGGCCCGCACCGGCATCTACGCCCTGTCCAGCGCGGCCGCCTTCGCCATGGCGTGGATGGCCTTCGTCCAGGGCAACACCACCGTCGTCCCCTACATCTTCGGCCTGCTCATCGCCTGCCGCGTCGTGGTCCAGTTCCTGCCCAAGCAGCGCGCGTAACCCCCGCCCCCACGCCGACGCTGAGTCCGCGAAGCGTCTGGTACAGACACCCAACAACCAAGACCTGTCGCCAGCCATGTGGAAAGCGTGTCGCTTGTCTCGCCGACGCGGCTCGCGCATCTGGCGCGATTAAGATACCCCGCCACACTCGGCCACAAGCCGAGCCCCCAAACCCGGTACCCCAGACCCGAGTCTCCACATGCCTTTTACCTCCGGCCGCGTCTCCTTCGCCCGCTTCCACGTCGCAGGCGACACCCCCCCCGCCGTGGACGAGACGTTCCTCGAACTGCTCCACGAACACCGCTTCCGCGAGACCGAGATCGGCGCGCCCGACGAGGTCGAGGCCGGGTTCGTGACGAGCGAGCACCTGTTCGACACGCAGTTCACCTTCGAGAAAACCGCCTACGGCCGGTACGCGCTATTCTCGGTCCGGATCGACACGCACAAGGTGCCGGCCGAGGTGAAGAAGGCGTACCAGAAGATGAACGAGGCCGCGGCCGCCGGCGCGAGCCCGACGGGCTTTGCGAGCAAGCAGGAAAAACGCGAGGCCAAGGAGCTTGCGGGCCGGCAGGTCAGCGAAGACCTCGCCGCCGGGCGTTTCCGAAAAAGCCGAAGCGTGCAGATTGTCTGGGACCTGCCCGGCGGGACGGTCTACAGCGCCAACGCCAGCAACGCCGTCACCGAGCAGCTCGTCCGGCTGATGCGGCAGGCGTTCAACATCCAGCTTGAGCCGCTGTCCTCCGGCACGCTCGCGGGGCTGCTGCTCAGCGAGCAGGGCCGGTCGCGCGACTACGAAGACATCTCGCCGTCCGCGTTTACCCAACCCCCCGCCGACACAGGCCCACGCGACGAAGAGGACGAAGGGATGCCCCAAGCCAAAGGCACCCCCATCTGCCCGTGGGTCACCAAGTCGATCGATCTCAAGGACTTCCTGGGCAACGAGTTCCTCACCTGGCTGTGGTGGCACTGCGAGACCAAGGAAGGCATCGTCGAGACCGAGCAGGGCGAGCTGTTCCTCACGATCACCAAAACGCTCGACATGGACTGCGCCTGGGAGATCGGCGGCAAGCAGACGCTGCGCTGTGACAAGCCGACGTCACTGCCCGAGGCCGACGACGCACTGCGCACCGGCAAGTGGCCCCGCAAGGTCGGGCTGCTGCTGTCGGACGGCGAGCACCACTGGGAACTCACGCTGCAGGGCGACCAGCTCAACACCTCGGCCGCGCAGCTCCCCGACATCGAAGACGCCCAGACCGACCGCGAAGTCGTCGAACAACGCCTCGCCCTGACCGGCGCGCTCTCGCGCAGCGTCAACGCCCTCTACGCCGCGTTCCTCAAACAGCGCACCGCCACCGGCTGGTCGGGCAAACGCGAAACCATCAGCGCATGGATCAAGCAGCGCCGCGCCAAGCCACAGGCGGCGGGGGCAGTCACACCCGCACCGCAGGAAGCCGCGGTTTCCTGATCGTGGAGCAGCCGTTCCTGCCTGCCCCTCGGCCCGTTAGGAGCACGGCTACCCCTGCCAGTCCACGCCCGTGTCTTCCCATGACCGGTCTTTCGCGCTCTTGAGCACGGCGTCGCAGACCTTCGCCGTCTCCAACGCATCGCGGAAGGTCGGGCGGCAGGGCTCGCCCTTCTCGATCGATTCGAGGAAGTCGGCGACCTGATGCACGAAGGTGTGCTCGTAGCCGATCTGCAGCCCGGGGACCCACCACTTGTCCATGTAGGGCATGTCGCCGTCGGTGACGTGGACCTGGTGCCAGCCGCGGATGAGCGAGTCGTCGTTGTGGTCGAAGTATTCGAGGCGGTGGAGGTCGTGGAGGTCCC
This sequence comes from Planctomycetota bacterium, assembly GCA_039193915.1. Classification (GTDB taxonomy): domain Bacteria; phylum Planctomycetota; class Phycisphaerae; order Phycisphaerales; family Phycisphaeraceae; genus JAHQVV01. The sequence goes on along the minus strand of JBCCWH010000119.1, from coordinate 936 downwards.
AGCGGATGGAGGCGTGTTCGCCGTTGATCTCGAAGGTGTAGAGGGCCTTGTGGCCGCGGGCGTAGCGGGTGGACTCGAAGAGCCCGAGCGAGCCGTTGGCGAAGTGGCAGTGGAAAAGGCAGGCGTCGTCGATGGTGACCTCTTCGACCTTGCCGGTGAGGGTGTGTTCGCGCTGCTTGATGAAGGTCTCGGTCATGGCGGAGACGTCGGCGATGCCGCCGTTGAGCCACATCGCGGTGTCGATGCAGTGGGCGAGCAGGTCGCCGGTGACGCCCGAGCCCGCGGCCTTGGCGTCGAGGCGCCAGAGCGCCGCGCCGCCCTGCGGGAGGTCTTCGCTGATGGTCCAGTCCTGCAGGAAGTTCGCGCGGTAGTGGAAGATTTTGCCAAGCCGGCCCTCGTCGATCAGCTTCTTCGCAAGCGTCACGGCCGGCACCCGGCGGTAGTTGTACCAGACGGTATTCGCAACGCCATGCTTCTCGATCGCCTCGACCATCGGCAGCGACTCGGCGACATCCCGTGCCAGCGGCTTCTCGCACAGCACCATCTTGCCCGCCTCGGCTGCGGCGATCGCGATGTCGGCGTGCATGTCGTTGGGCGTGCAGATGTCGACCGCGTCGATGTCATCCCGCGCGATCAGCTTACGCCAGTCCGTTTCGTAGGACGCATAACCCCACTGCTCGGCAAAGGCCTTGGCGTTGTCTTCGTTGCGCCCACAGATCGCCTGCAACACCGGGCGGCAGGCGAGGTCGGGGAAGAAGTCGCCGACACGCTTGTAGCCGTTGGAGTGGGTCCGGCCCATGAAGCCGTAACCCACCAATCCTATCCGTAGTTCTTTCTTTGCCATCGTTCTGTTTCCTTTTCTAACCGCCAAGGCGCCAAGAGCGCCAAGGAAGGCAGCGTTGTCGTTTGTTAGAAGTTTGCCCCGCCTTCCTTGGC
>JBCCWH010000118.1:0-8330 GCA_039193915.1 Planctomycetota bacterium | reverse complement strand
TTCGTCGGCGTCCCGACCCTGCTCGGTGCCGGCGGCGTCGAGAAGGTGATCGAGGTCGACCTCAACGACGCCGAGCAGAAGCTCATGGACGAGAGCGCGCAGCACGTGCAGGAACTCGTCGATGTCGTGAAGAACCTCGACCCGTCGCTGGGGTAAGGCGACGAGAATATCCAAACACTCAAGTACGCAGGCCAAGGGACTTAAGTCCCTTGGCCTTCTTCGTATGATGCTGGCATGAAAGCCAAGCAACTCGAAAAACTCGGTATCCCGGCCGCCTTATCCAAGCCCGCGAAGTGGGCGGCGTCGGCGGCGCGGCAGGACGGGCAGTCGCTCGAAGAGGTCAAGGGCAAGCTCAAGCAGCTCGTCGATGACCCCGAAGCGCTGCTTGATGATCTGTACTTCCGTGGGCTGGCCGAAGAGATGGCCAAGTACCAGCGGATCGACGCGGCGCGGAAGCAGTTCGCCGACCAGCCACCACGCGACGAGCCCGCGCCGTACAAGCAGTGGGGGGACGACCTGGACGACAACGCGATCAAGCAGATGGCCAACGCCTGTCGGCTGCCCGTCGCGGCCCGCGCGGCGCTGATGCCCGATGCGCACCTTGGCTACGGTATCCCGATCGGCGGGGTCCTCGCGGCGCGCGACGCGGTGATCCCGTATGCCGTGGGCGTGGATATCGCCTGCCGGGTCAAGCTCAGCGTCTTCGACCTGCCCCCGGAGCAGCTCGACGGGCACCGCGACCGGCTGATCAACGCGCTCGAAAACGAGACCCGCTTCGGCATCGGCGCGAGCTTCATCGATAAGGGCGGCCACGGCACCGCGCGCGAGCACGACGTCATGGACGCCGACTGGTCCGTCTCGCCGGTCACCGAGCGCTTTAAGGATAAGGCCCACGCGCAGCTCGGCACGTCCGGCTCGGGCAACCACTTCGTCGAGTTCGGCACGCTCACTATCGACGACGCTGAGACCAAAACGATGGGGCTCGAAGCGGGCGGGACTTATCTTGCGCTGCTGTCGCATTCGGGTAGCCGGGGCGCGGGCGCGCAGGTCTGCGAGCACTACTCGCGGCTGGCGATGCTGATGCACCCGGAGCTGGACAAGCAGATGCAGCACCTGGCGTGGCTGGAGATGGACAGCCACGAGGGCCAGGAGTACTGGGCGGCGATGAACCTGATGGGTGACTACGCCAGCGCGAACCACGCGTGCATCCACGACGCGATCGCGCGGAACCTCGGCGCGGAGGTCATTGCTGGCGTCGAAAATCACCACAACTTTGCGTGGAAGGAGATGCATGTTGATCCGGACACGGGTGAGCAGGCCGAGATGATCGTCCACCGCAAGGGTGCGACGCCGGCGGGCGAGGGTGTGCTTGGCATTATCCCGGGGTCGATGGCGACGCCGGGCTATGTCGTCGTTGGCAAGGGCGGCGCGGACTCACTGGACTCGGCGGCGCACGGCGCGGGCCGGGTCATGTCGCGCAAGAAGGCGAAGGAGAGCTTCCGCTGGAACCATGTGAAGCCGACGCTGGAGAAGGCGGGCGTGACGCTGCTCTCGGCCGGGCTCGACGAGGTGCCGGGCGTCTACAAGGACATCGAGCAGGTGATGAGTGACCAGGGCGACCTGGTGGCGAAGGTCGCGCGGTTTGATCCGAAGCTGGTGAAGATGGCCCCGGCGGGTGAGCGGCCCGAGGATTGAGCGGGCAAGTAGCCGCGTTGCTACGCAACGCCGGGGGTTCGCAAGACACCGGCATCGCGTAGCGATGCGGCTGTTAGGGAATGGAGTACCAGACGCTTCGTCGCGGACTCTTCAGCGTCGGCGTGGGGCGTTGTCGAAATGGAGCAAAACAGGGTGGCGGTTTCCGCTACGCTGAGGCTCCCGATCTCGACGATAGCCAAGCCATGAGACACCTCACGCATGACCTGCTCCGCGGCTTTGCCCTGTTCCTTGGTTTGTTTGCGCTTGCGAACCTCGGGCTGAGCGCTGTGCGCGGGGCGGGGTACGACGCGAGCATCTGGTGGATCGACTTGCGTGGCCTGCCCGGCCCGGCCGCGAGTCTATTCTGCCTGGGCTTTGGGCTGGCGCTGGTGCATCGGGCGGTTTGTCCGTTGGGTGGGGGCGTTCGTTTACAGCGCTTTCGCAGGGCGGCGCTGTGGGTGCTGGCCGTGTGGCTGCTGGTCAACGCGCTAGTGGTTTGGCGGCTGCACCTGATGCCGGGCAATGGTGTGACGCTCGGGCTTCCCGTGCCGCTATCATTGGTGACGGCTGCGCTGGTCGCCGCGCTGAACGTATGGCCCGTCGGTGCGCCCGAGGGAACATCCCGCCCGGTACGCTCGCGCCCATGCGCGGCAGCAGCGGTGCTGGTCGGCTGTCTGGCCGCCGCGCTACTTAGCCCGCTCGCCCAGATGACCGCCTTCGGCGAGACCGACTACCGCCGGCCCGCGGACGCGATCGTCGTCTACGGCTGCCGCGCTTATGCCGACGGCCGACCGTCGCAGGCCCTCGCCGACCGCGTCCACACCGCCTGCGAGCTCTACCACCAGGGGCTCGCGCCCTGCATCGTCATGTCCGGCGGCCCGGGCGATGGCGACATCCACGAGACCCAGGCCATGAAGGACTACGCCGTCTCACTCGGTGTCCCGCCCGGGGCGATCCTGCGTGACACCGTCGGCCTCGATACACGGGCCACGGCCGCCAACCTGCCCAAGGTGCTGGCCGATCAAGGCATTGCCTCGGGCCATGCCGACGCGGTATTGCTTGCGGTGAGCCACGACTACCACCTGCCCCGCGCGAAGCTGACGCTGGAGCGCGAGGGGTTTATCGCCTACACGGTGCCCGCCGAGATTCGGCGTGGGCTCCCCAGCAAGCCCTACCTGATGGTGCGGGAGACCGCGGCCTGGTGGGTGTACTGGGGTCGGTCGTAGCGGTGGCTTGGTTGTGCCGAGGGATTTCAGACCCCATAGACAACAAGCCCCAGCGGGGTCGCTGGGGCTCGGGGGTGGCGTGTTGATCGGGTATGCTGTTGGCTAGCAGAGGGCCAGGAAGGTCAGGGCCGTGAGGATGATGATCTTCTTGCGTCGCAGGGCCTGTTCGCCGTTGAGGTTGAAAAATCGGAACATGGTTCGCGTCCTTGTGGTTGGCCTCTGCCTTAGTATATTCAATGTCCGTGCCACGCCAAACCTGATCCCGTGAAAATTCCGGTAAGATGAGATTTGATATGAGTTTACGACTATTTTCTGTCATCTTTTCGGGTGTGCAAAGGTGCCGGATGATGCCTTTGAGCAACACGGCCGGGTCCGAATTGTCTTCGCTCCGCCACACGCTTGTGCCGGCTTGGGGGGCTGTTGTGCTGGTGCTGTGTTGCTTGCTGTCCGCCCCGACGGCCCGGGCTCAGGGGCTGCTGGATGGGGAGGACGGGGTCGGGCCTGCCCCGACGATCGAGCCCAGCGATGGGGAGGTCGCGTTCCATCTGGTGCAGGGCTGGGTCCGGGCGGGCCGGGTGCCGGGGGATGAGGCCCTGCCGTCTGCGCCGCTGACGGGGGTCTTCGGGGTGTATGTCTCGCTGCGTCATGACGGTCGGCTGATGGGGCGCGGTGTCGCGCTGCGGCCGGACCTGGGCGACACGGTGGATGCCGAGGGGCCTTCGGTGGATGTCGCCAAGCTGTTGGCGCAAGCGACGCGTAGCGCGCTGCGTGAAGTCGAACGAGCTCAGCGTCGCCGAGCAGTCGAGCTGTCGATTACCGATGAAGACCTGTTCGAGCAGTCGCTGCGCACGCTGCACGGCGAGCTGCTGGTCGATGTGCAGATCGGTCACCACCTGGTCTCCATCTCGCTCCCGGCCAACGGCCCCGCCGACGCCGTGTTCGCACAGTTCGTCCCGGGCTTCCACGGCCTGCGCATGACCGGGGCGCTGATGCCTGATGGCGATCTCATCTGGCCCGGCAACGCGCTCATGCGCAACACCTCGCCGCGCAGCCAACTGGTCCAGCTCCTGGACCGGCAGGGGTTTGAGGATGAAGACCTTGTCGATGTCGCTCGGCCGGCCGGGCCTCGGCTTGAACGCTTCGAGGTCGTCCACTTCCTACAAGCCGGCCCCAACCAGCCCCCGCGACAACTCATCCGCGGCAACGTCGTGGTCCCGCGCCGCGCGCTCGATACCCAGGGGCTCAACGGCATCGTCGAGCGTATCGCCCGGCATATGGACGGCAAAATCGACGTGCTCAACGACGGCACCCTCGTGCTGCGTGGCCCGTACCACCCGTCGTACGACCGGATCGATCCGGGGTTGGCCCGGCTGCGGCAGGGGTCGCTGGCGTGCTTCGCGATGCTCGTGCAGAGCAAGAGCGCCCAGCAGCGCTCGCCGGGCGATCGGCTCAGCCGGGTGCGCGGCGACCGGGCGTTGCGGGTGGCCCAGTCGCTGGTGCCGATGGCCATCCCGGAGCAGGGCAAGGTGCAGCCGGTGAGTGCGGCGCTGCTGCTGCTGGCGTTGTGCGAGTCGCCCGTGCCGGTGGATGAGGACCTGCGCGACGCGTTGGGCGAGGCGTTGATGTCGCTGCACCTGGCCGAGGGCGGCTTCCGCGAGCCCGGTGAGTACGGCGACCAGCCCGGGGAGGTGGCGCGTGTCAGCCGGGCGACCCAGGCGGTGGTCACCGCGGCGCTGGCGTCGTGGTATACGACGATGAGCGAGGCCGACCCGACGGTGCGGCGTGTGGTCTGGCGGTCGATGAACGAACTGGTCGCGGCCAACCGCAACGACCCCGACGGGGCTCGGCTGGCGGACCTGACCTGGCTGAGCGTGGCGTACAGCCGCGCGGGCCGGCAGATCGCGGGCGCGATGCAGGAGGACGACGCGCAGGACAAGCTCGCGGAGATGCAGGCCTTCTTCGCCGAGCAGATGGAGCTGTTGATCGATCAGCAGGTGCAGGGTGTCCCGCTGATGGGGCCCGACGATGTGGCCGGCGGCTATGTCACGCACAACGGCATCCTCGGTGCCGCGCCCGACCCGACGTGGGAGTCGGCTATGCCGCTGGCCGTCATCGCCACCGTCCTGCGCGACGAGGCGATCGTCGAACCCAACGACATCTTCGGGCCGCTGCTGTCGGCTCAACTCGGTGCGCGCTTCGTCGCACAGCTCCTCATCACCGACGCCAACGCCTACTACCTACGCGATGTCCAGGCCGCGTCGGGCGGTGTCCGTCGGTCGCTCTGGGATAACACGCTCGACCTCGACTGTTCATCGATGGCATTGATCGCGTTGAGCGAACTGCAGTCGTCGCTTCATTTGCTCGAACAGCGGGACATCCGGGAGTAGTCCGCGTTCGGGGAGTTTGGGGCGCGCGGTGGGTATCGCTCGGGGATTCGCTCCACCCACCCTACAAAACTGCTCACGATGAACGATTCACTGTTCACTGCTGCGCAGCGGCCTCGATCGCCAGCACCTTGTCGAGCCGACGCTGGTACTTGCCTTCGCCGATGTAGGTCGCGCCGAGGAAGGCCTTGACCAGTTGCTCGGCCTGTGTCGGGCCGATGATCCGGCCGCCCAGGCACAGCACGTTCATATCGTCGTGCTCGACGCCCTGTGCGGCCGAGTACGTCTCGTGGCACACCGACGCGCGGATGCCCGTCATCTTGTTCGCCGCGACCGACGCCCCGACGCCCGACCCGCACACCAGTACGCCCCGGTCCGCCTGGCCGTGCTGGATCGCCTGCCCGACGTACCGCGCGAAGTCCGGGTAGTCGTCGTCCTTGTCGTACTCGTGTGCCCCCAGGTCCGCGACCTCGTGGCCCAGCGACTGGATCAACTCCACCAGCGGCGCCTTGAGCGGAAGCCCGGCGTGGTCGGCGGCGATCGCGATCTTCATGGCAAGCTCCTTCGGGGTAGGGCGGCGCATTATGACGGGCGTTCACACAAACGCAACACCCCACCCCCCAAAGCCGTGCCTGAGCAAAGCGAAGACGCGGACCAACACCCCCCCCCGCGTGTGACGCGGCGGCTACGCCCACCCCACCCCCACCTGACGCCGAAGCTCATCCAGCACCCGCATCCGCGCGACCGTCTCCGCCTCGGTCACAAACGGCCGCGCCCCATCCAGCACCACCCCCGCGAACGCATCCGCCTCCAACGCGTACAAGCGCTGCCCGGCATCAACGATGTGTTCGTTGGCGTACGGTCCGGCCGTGCCTTGGTCGGCGGCGGCCTGCTTGGGCGGGGCCATACCTCGGCGGTGCCAGCGTGCGCCCGCTGCCGGGGGCTTCCACGGCACGGGGATATCGATGTAGCCCTCGGTCCCGCAGACCTGTGCGAGGTTGCTCGCCTGCAGGTCCATCGCGCAAGAGAACGTCGATGCGACGCCGTCGGCAAACGTCAACAGGCCATCACACGCGACATCAACCCCGGAAGCGTGTAGCCGACCCGTCGCGGTGGCGCTCGTCGGGGCGCTGCCCGCAAGCAGCATGGCTAGGTCGATGCAGTAGCAGCCGATATCCATCAGCGCCCCGCCGCCTTGGGCAAGGCTGAACCGGGTGTTACCCTCGGTGCTCCGTACGTTGAAGCAGAAGCTGGAGCGGATGAGTTTGAGCTGGCCGATGGCTCCCGAACGCACTGCCTCGACGATTGCGAGCGTCTGCGGGTGGCAGCGGTACATGAACGCTTCGACGAGGACACGCCCCGTCTGGCGCGATACGTCGAACATCTGTTTCGCCTGTGCCGCATCCATCGCGATCGGCTTCTCGCACAGCACGTGCTTGCCCGCTTCCATCGCCTTGGCCGACCATGCGAGGTGCAGGTCGTTGGGCAGCGCGATGTACACCGCATCGACCCCCGGAAGATCGAGCAGGGATTGATAGCTGCCGCAGGCATGTTCGATGCCGTAGGTTTCGCAGAACGCGCGGGCCTTGTCCGCCGAGCGTGACGCCGCCGCAACGATCGTGCAACGCTTCGCGCCGCCGGCCTCTGCGGCAACGTCGGCCGCGAACTGGTGCGCGATGTTGCCCAGCCCGAGGATGCCGATGCTGAGGGTGCTCATGTGTGGAACTTTATCACGGCGGACACCAAGACACAGCAGCACGGAATTGCGGGTGCAAGGACAGCCGATGTCCTGCGCCTCAGTCGAAAAGTAGGGTGGGTGTAGCGAGTCCGCGAGCGATACCCACCGGGCGCTGCCAGCCGTGTGGGTGTTTCGTGGCGGGTTGCGCTCCACCCACCCTACGGCTGAAGACCCGCGTCAGTAGGCCGCTGGCTGTTCGACACACATTTTCTCAGTGGCTCTGTGTCTTTGCGCCCTCCGTGATTATGATGGGTGTTCCTTCCAGGAGTTTTCATCATGCGTCACCTTACCGCCAACCACGGGTTGTATCGGATTGAGCTGGATACGGACGCGGCGCTTCCGGGGGAGGATGAGTAGCGCGGGAAGCCCACGTTCATTGAACGTGGGCTTCGGGGCGGTTTGTTTCCACTCCGGGCTCCTTGCCCTTGTACCAGTACCCGCAGAACCTGCGCCAGCGCACGGCAAACGGGAACACCAGGAACAGCAGCATCATCGCCGCGACGCGGAAGGTCTGGTCGGTCTTGCGGGCCGAGGTCTTGACGGTGGGTTCGCGCAGGATCGTCATCGGCTTGCTGCGCTGCTTGCCGAGCTTGCGCAATCGTCGGGCGAGCCAGATTTCTTCGCTGGCATAGACGCTCTCGGGGAACCCACCGGCCTCGTTGAACGCGTCGCGTTGGCAGAAGAAGAAGCACCCGGCGGGCAGCCCGCGCAGGCGCGAGATGGTGTTCCAGAAGCCCAGCACCAGCCGGACGGTCCACGGCACGTCGGTGTCCATCTCGACGACGCCACCCCCGCCGATGGATTTGTCTTCCAGCATCAACGTGACGGCTTGTTCAATCAGCTCGCCGGCGGGTGTGGTATCGGCATCGACGAAGATGAGCGTGTCGGTCGTCGCCGCGCGGGCTCCGGCGTTGCGGGCCTTGGCGATCTGGTTGTCCGGCTCAAACACCACGGCCGCGCCGTGCTCGCGTGCGATGTCGGCAGTGCGATCCGTGGAATTGTTGTCGACGACGATGAGTTCGCCGGGTTGCGCGACCCGCGCCATCGCGTCACGGATCATCGGCAGCGTCCGCGCGAGCTGGTCCTGCTCGTTGTAGGCGGGGATGATGAGGGAGTAGCGTAGAGGCACGGGTGGATTGTAGGCGTGGTGTAGCGACTGTGTTCTTTGTCAAAGCTGTGGTGTTGGATTTTCCAGGCCTTGTTGTCTCGGAGCATGGCGTTGAGGGTGGTGAGGAGTTTGCGCATCGCGGCGACCAGGGCGACCATCTTGGGTTTGCCGTCGGCGAC
>JBCCWH010000117.1:0-8421 GCA_039193915.1 Planctomycetota bacterium | reverse complement strand
GAGCCCCCCGGCGTCGCGTAGCGACGCGGCTATTCAACGGCTCAAAACAACCTCCACGCGACACGATTTCCCCTCCCCGAACCCCGCCACGCAATCCGTTACACTGCCGCGATGCACAGGGGCTTTCTATCGTCGCTGATCGGGTTCGCATGGCTGGGGGCCGGCGTCGTCGGCTGCGCGTCCGGGCCGTGCGAGCAGACCGAGTCCGCGGCGTCCTCCGAGATCGAGTTGCCATCGGTTGTCGCTCGACAGATCGCTTCGTATGAACTGCAACGCGACGACTACGACGCCGCTTTCGACGCGGCGATCGCCCTGCTGCGCGACCAGGGCTTCCGTATCGCCCGTAAGGACTGGCGGTTCGGTGTCATCACGACCTACCCCGAAGCCTCCCCGACGATGTTCGAGCCCTGGGTCGAGGGCAACGCAATCCGCGACCTCGCGCGGCGGTCCACGCTCAACGAGCTGCGGCGGAGGGTGACCGTGACGGTGAAGCCCGCGACCCCGATCTTCGAGGTTGATGAATCGCTTTCGGGTTCGCGGCCGAGCGACCCGGCGGCCCGTTCAATGCCGGAGACCTATTCGCTCAGCATAACCGTCACGCTCGAACGCCGGCAGGCCCCCGACCGTTACCTGACGCACAGCGCACGCGGGCGGATCGCGGCGCGCTATCGCGATGTGCCGGCACACCTCGCCCAGCGCGGCATCCCGGCCGAGTACTGGGAAGCCGCGGGCGACGACCTGGCCTATGCCGAGCACCTGTTCCAGCAGCTCGCGCAGCGCTCGGACATCGCTTTCGATCCGAAGTACTCGGCGGTCGATCCGTAGACCCGCCGGTGTTGCGATGCCTTGCAGGGCGACGTGCTGCTTCGCGTCGCCCTGCCGCCCGCGTCGCCGTGCCGGCGACGGCTAACCCCGCGGTTCCGCAATCCCCAACTCCCAATCCCCAACTCCCACCCCCCATGACTACCACCATGACCACCGCCACCTTCCCCGTTGACCTGGCCAGCTACAAGACGATTGCGCTCGACCCGTCGGTGCCGACGCTGACCGACGAACAGCGCGACGCGCTGGCGCACAACCTCCAGCTCTGCCGCGACGCGATCGTGTTCTTCACGGCCTACGCCGGGGCACGCGGCTTGTCGGGCCACTCGGGCGGGCCTTACGACACGGTGCCCGAGCTGGTGATCCTGCGCGGGTTCTTCGAGCACAGCAAGCAGGGCGGCGCGACAAAGGTCATGCCCATCGTCTGGGACGAGGCCGGCCACCGCGTCGCGACGCAGTACCTGCTCGCGGCGCTCGAGGGCGAGCTGCCGATCGAGAAGCTGTTCCACTACCGCGAGTACAACGAGCACCTGCCGGGCCACCCCGAGCGCGGCTACACGCCGGGCGTGAAGTTCTCATCCGGCCGGCTCGGGCATATGTGGCCGTACATCAACGGCGTCGCGATGGCGCACCCGGACCACGTCCTGTTCATGCTCGGGTCCGACGGCTCGCAGCAGGAAGGCACCGACGCCGAGGCCGCCCGCCTGGCCGTCGCACACAAGCTCAACGTCAAGCTCCTCATCGATGACAACAACGTCACCATCGCCGGCCACCCCGACGACTACATGCCCGGCTACTCGGTCGCCAAGACGCTCGAAGGCCACGGCCTCGATGTCTCCGTCGGCAACGGCGAAGACCTCGACGCGCTCTACACCCGCATGTGCGCCGCCATCACTTCCGACGGCCCCGTCGCGCTGGTCAACAAACGACTCATGGCGCCGGGCATGCCCGAGATCGAGGGCTCCACGCACGGCCACGACGTCTTCAAAGCCAGCGCCGCCATCAAGTACTTCGAGCAGCGCGGCAACCAACAGGCCATCGACCTCATCAACAACGCCCCCAAGGTCGACAGCCGGCCCCAGTACCCCGGCTCGTCCGACGAGACCGACGCCAACCGCTCGCTCTTTGGCAAGGTCATGGTCGAGATCCTCCAGGAGATGGAGCCCGAAGAACGCGAACGCACGGTCCGCGTGTTCGACTGCGACCTCGAAGGGTCCACGGGCATCAAGGCGATCCACGAGGCCTTCCCCGAGATCTTTGTCGCCGGCGGCATCATGGAGCGCGGCAACTACTCGGCCGCGGCGGGCTTCGGGTTTGATGAAGATAAGCAGGGTGTCTTCGCGACGTTCAGCGCGTTCTTGGAGATGTGCATCTCCGAGATCACGATGGCGCGGTTCAACCGGTCCAACGTGCTCGCCCACTTCAGCCACGCGGGGGTGGACGACATGGCCGACAACACCTGCCACTTCGGGATCAACAACCTGTTCGCCGACGGCGGTGTCGCGGGTCACGACGGCTCGCCGGACAACACCCGCGTCTACTTCCCGGGCGACCCCGCGCAGTTCCGCGCATGCGTCAAGCGTGTGTTCACCGACAAGGGCCAGCGCTTCGTGTTCTCGAACCGCTCGAAGATCCCGTACCTGCTCAAGGAAGACGGCAGCCGGTTCTACAGCGACGACCACCGTTTCGAGCCGGGCAAGGACGACCTGATCCGCGACGCCGGCCCGAGCGGCGGGTACGTCGTGTCGTACGGCGCGACGCTGTACCGGGCGCTGGGCGCGGTCGAGTCGCTGCGCAAGAACGGCGTCGATGTCGGCCTGGTGAACAAGGCGACGCTGAACGTCGAGGACGACGCGATGATGCAGAAACTCGCGGCCGCACCGTTCGTGCTCGTGGCCGAGGAGTTCAACATCAAGACCGGGCTTGGCGCACGCTTTGGCAGCCAGCTCCTGAAGCGCGGCTTCACCGGCAGGTACAACCACCTCGGCGTGCACAAAGAGGGCTGCGGCGGCCTCTGGCGTCAGATGGGCTTCCAAGGGCTCGACCCCGAAGGCATCGAGAAGTCGGTGCGAGAGCTGATCGGCTAAGACACCGAAACAGAACACGCGAAGTGACACGGTCGATCCCTAGGGTCGGCCGTGTTTTCGAATGTGGAAGTACGGGTGCCACACAACTGCCCTGTTTGCAGGGCTGCTGTGTGCCGGGTTGTTGGCTTCGTTGTTTCATCCGCACACAGCAGCCCTCCGGGCAGTTGTGTGGCACCCGCGCGGTGTCCAATAAGCAAGGGTCCGCATACACACGCGGCCGTGCGCTCGCAGGCTCTGTTTCACCGCGATCGCCGATGAACTCTCCGCAGGCACACACGCACCCGGTGGGCGGGAGTCGCGGCCTGTGGCAGGGAAGCATTGAAGAACCGACGGCCCGCCGCGCATCGCCAGTGATGCCCAGGCGATTGGAGTACCCCCGTGTCCGAGCGTGAGTGTGGAAGCTGTACCGCCTGCTGCAACGTCCTGGCGATCGAGCCGCTCGATAAGCCCGGCTTCTCGCCGTGCGCCCACGCGTGCGGGGATGGCTGCGCGATCTATGCCCAGCGCCCCGACTGCTGCCGGGACTTTACCTGCCTCTGGCTCCAAGGCCACATGGCGGAAGACGACCGCCCCGACAAGCTCGGCGTCGTGTTCACCACGACAGGCCACCCCGAGCTCGGCACCGTGCCGCTCCTGCTCGAGGTCCAAGACGGCGCGGTGCAGCGCCCGAAGATCAAGGACGCGGTCCGCCGGCTGCTCACGCAAGGCCCCGTCGCCGTCGCGACACCGACAGGCGGCAAGCTGATTCGGCCGACCCCCCTGACGGTCGAGGGCGAGTCGCTCGACGCCGCGTAAACAACGCTCGCCCACGCATGACCCGGCTATTGGCTGCGCAGGCTCGGGTCGACATCGTTGTTGCGTTGCTCGGCCTCGCGGCGCTGGAGCAACGCGTCGTACCACTCGCGGAAACCCTGCGGCATCGGGAAGGCGTCGATGAACTGGAACTCGTAACCCTGCTGCTGGAGCTGGTTCGAGATCGGCTGGGCCATCTGCTCGTAGATGATGTACTGCGTCTGGAGGTCGCCGATGAGCTGGATCGAGGCACGCCACATCGCCGCGCGTTCTTGCAGGGAGTAGCTCGGGTCGGTGATGACGATCAGGAACGACTGGATCTTGTACTCTTCGAGATCGAGGAGCGCCATCCGGCCCTGCGTATCGCTGTCCGCGCTGAACGAGGCGTTCCGGTAGTCCTCCTGGATCTTCTCGTAGAACTGCTCGGCCCCGGCGAGGTACCGCCGGGTCACCTCGGGGTTGCGCTGCACCATGCCTTCGCGCCAAGCGCGGTCGAGCAGCTGGCTCAAGTACCCGACCTTGGAGTCGTAGAGGTCGTCGGAGATCAGGCGTTCGTAGGCGAAGCCGGCGAGGTTGTTCTCGTAGACGATGTAGTCGGCCGCATAGGTGGAGGTGCTGTCGGGTCCGCCGAAGGACTCCTTGACCTTGTTGAAGTAGCGTCGCGCCAGCCCGGTCTGCCCGCCGTAGTAGCTGTACATCGTGGCGGCGTGGAGGAAGTTTTCGTAGCCGGCGTCGTAGGTATCGGTCGTGACGTTGCCGAACTCGTCGGCTTCGATGAGCTCGCGGGTGCGTGTAAGGGCCATGTCATAGGCCTCGAAGAAGCGGGTATCGACCATGGTCTGCACGGTGCCGCCGCCGATCTCGCTGCCTAGTTGCGTGACGCGTGGGCGGAAAACGAGTGTGCCCTGATGGGCGAGGCCCTGGATGGCGTGGAGCGTTTGGCGGTCGTTGTTGATGAAGTCGATCTGCGAGCGGTTGTTGTTGTCCAGGGCCATGAGCGTGCCCAACGACGACCAGTAGAGCGAGTGGGTGTTGACGTGCCGCCAGTCGAGCGGGCCGTACTCATCCATGAGCCACATCATGTACCCGGGGTCCATGTGGTACTCGTCGACCAGGACCTGAGCGCGGAGCAGGTCGAGCATCGGCCCGAGGTCGAGGACGTTGGGCGAGGCTTGCAGGGCGTTGTAGGCGTCGATCTGTTGCTGCGTCATCTGGCGGTATACCCGTGCGACCTCCATGCGTTCGGCGCGTCGGTGGCGGGGCTCTAGCTGGATGATGAGTCTGGGGTTGTCGGGGGTGGGTTCGGCGTTGGCGAGGGAGCTGGACACCAGGTCCATGACCGCCTGGACCTCGATGCTGAGTCCCTCGCTGCCCCGGAGGGCGGGGTCGTCGAGGTTGTAGCCCGCGCGGATGAGCATGTTGCGGTAGCCGAAGGCGCGCAGGGTCTTGGCGTTGAGCCCGAGGCCGAGGTCTTCGCCCGCCGGCCCGCGGAGGGATTCGAGCCGGGCGACGAACTGCTCCATGCCGGGGTAGTCGTCGTAGAAGCGTTGGCGTGTCTCTGCCGAGATCGCGCCGAAGTAGTGCTCGGGGCTCCAGAGCTCGTCGGACGCATCGGGCTTGCGGAGATAGGTCTGCGCCATCTCGTCGACATCGCGGAACTGGCTGTTGGCCCACCAGTAAAACTGGTCGGGGGTCATGTCGTGCCAGTCGGCGGGGTGGGCGAGCCGGTTGCCGTTGGGGATCGGGTCTTTGCCGGTGAGCGGTGCGAAGAGGACGGTCTCCCACTCCTCGGCGAACTCGCGCTTGTAGTACCAGTGCATGTCGTCGGTACGGCCGCCCATCTTGTGCGAGAGGATCCAGCTAAGTTGTCGGTAGAGCTGGATGGAGCGGGGGTTGTTGGGGATGCCCTCGTCGCGCAGGAGGTTGAGCCCGTTGTTGACCCAGTACCAGCGTTCCTCGGCGGTATTGCACTGGACGGAGATGTTGTAGGCCATGTTCCAGGCCATGAACTCCCACGCCCCGGGGAAGCGGGGCTGGAGCGAGACGATCGATCGGGCCAGCGCGTTGGCCTCGGCGAACTTGCCCTGCTCTTTGAGCTTCTCGATGCGGTACCACAAGACGTTGACGGCGATGCCGCGGAACGAGCCGGTCGACGCGAGCAGCACATACTGCGGGTTGGCGTTGTCGCCTGCGACCACGTCGTAGGTGAGCTGCCGGTCGACACGCTGGGTGTTGATGCTCGGTGTAAGCAGCATCGTGACGGCGATCGCGGCGACCAGGACCACGAGGGCGACAAGTTGGATCAGGCGGTCGGTCATGGGGCGGGTTTCGGGTCTGGGGTCTCGGGTTTCGGGTCTCGGGCCGAAGTGTGAGGCCTGGAACTATACGCGGTGGACAGGGCGAAAGGTCGCCGATGGGGCCTGGCTCCGGCCCTGGACCCCAGACCCGGCACCCCAGACCCGACTCATGCCGTTACGCGGGCGAGCTCGCGTTTGTGGAACAGGAAGAGCCCGATGATTGTGATGATGCCGGTCCAGAGCAGCCCAATGCGGAGCAGGGCGCTGAGGATCATGCTGCCGGGGACGATCTTCCCGTCGGCGAGCTGGGGCCCAGGGTTGAACTCACCAAACGACGGGACCAGGAGCATGACGAGCTTGGCGAAGAGGCCCAGCAGCAGCTTGAACGCAGGGCCGATCGCGCCATCGCCGAGCGCGGCGAAGAAGCCGCCCACCGCCCCGCTCACCACGCCCCAGGTGGTGTCGGCGTCCTGCACGGCGGAGAAGCTGGACACGGCCTCGCTGAGGAAGCCGCTGAACGCCGCGATGGTATAGACCAGCAGCCCGGCAAGGCAGGCGACGGGGAAGCTGAACAGCGAACCCAGGATCAGCGCGAACGTCGCGAGGAATGCGAGCCGGACCCACAGCACCATCATCGACCGCGCGAGGTTGCCCTCGAACGTCCCGACGCGGTAGAAGATCTCGGGCACGGCGTCTTTACGGTTGAGCTGGATCGGGGTCTGATCGATCATCTGACCCGCCTGCCCGATGGGGCGCTGGGGGGGCACGGCCACGGTGATCTCCAGCACGCCTTCGTCGTCGATCAGCCAGGCCGGCAGCGGCATCTCCTGGGCCGCTTCGACCGCAACCTTGACCACTCCGTCGGGCAGGAGGTCGCCCTGCTCGCGGACTTCGCGTGGTCGGCTTCGGTCGCGGATGGGCCAGTTGCGGCCGTTGATGTTGAGCATCAGCACGACCATCGTGTCGGCGGGCTCGGGCGAGGTGTAGGGATTGAAAGCGAACTGCACCTGCTCGCTGTTGATCACCGCCATGACCTCGTCGAACTGCTCCCGGGTCATCACCGTCGAGAGGTCGACGTCGGGCCAGGTCGCGCCGGGCACCATGTTCTGCACCTGGACAAACGCGCGGGCCTGCTCGGCGGTCAGGCCGAGCTCGATGAGCATGCGCTCGGCTTCGAGGCCCGCCTTGACCGCGTTCTCCCGCGCGACTTCCAGCCCGGTGAAGCGGTAGGTCCGGCTCTCGGTGGGCTTGATCGTAAACCACTGCGCCAAGGCCTCGGTGAACACCTCCTGGTGGACACGGTCGGGCAGCGCGGAGGCGGGTGTCCCCGGCTGGCCAAAGCGGTCGGGGTCCATCACCTGCTTGCCTTCGAGGACACGCTGGACCATCTCATCCACGGTGCCCTCGACCGGCGCGGGGATCTGCGAGATGCGGGCGGTGAGGACTTCTTTCTGGACTTTTTCTTTGTCCTCGGCGTTCATCGCCTGGCCTTCGGCGAGCCCACGGGTGAACCCCGCGATCGCGACGCCCGAGACCGCCAGCAGCACGGCGTTGAGCAGCATGATGCCCAGCCACTTGCCCAGCAGGTACTGGGGCCGACTCAGCGGCTTGGTGAGCGACATATGCACGAGCTTCTGCTTGATGTCTCGGCTGGTGCTGAAGGACGCGAGGATGATGGTCATTACGCTCAGCTTGAACGACACGAAGATCATCGCGTACGTCAAGAAGCGCTGGACGATGTAGGTCAGGCGGTCGTCGCCCGCCGCCGCCGCCGCCAGCGCCGGCAACCCGACGAGCAGCATGACGATCGAGATCAGGGTGATGCGGAGGCGGATGGCCTCTTCGATCATGGTGCGTGTGACGCCGAGGATCGGCCCGCCCGGGATGAGCAGGATGCGCAGCAGGTTGATGCCGAGCATGAACCCGCCGACGGTGCCGGCGATGGAGAGGACATACCGCGCCAAGCCCTGTGCACCGACCGCACGCAGGAAGAGGTAGAGGAACCCGAAGACAAAGAACGCGATGACGAAGCTGTTGACCCGGCGGACCCAGGTGACTTCGCGCCAGACATAGAGCCCGCGGAGCGACCACGCGCCCAGCGCGACGACCGCGATGATGGAGACGACATTGGCGGCGACGGTGTAGCCCTGCGACCAGAGCAGCGCGTAGATGCCGCCGGTGACCGCCGCGATGCCGAGCAGGACACCGAGCCAGATTTTCCAGGTGCGTGTGAGCATGGTGAGGGGGTGAGGATCGAGGCGTAAGGAGCGGGTGTTTTGAAGAGCCGGGGGGGGGGGGGGGGGGGGCGGGGGGGGGGGGGGGGGGGGGGGGGGAGGGGGGGGGGGGGGCGGGCCGGGGGGCCCGGCTGGGGGGCGGCCGGGGCCATCCGCCCAGGCGGGACGGCGAGGGGGGGTGGGGGGGGG
>JBCCWH010000116.1:0-8458 GCA_039193915.1 Planctomycetota bacterium | reverse complement strand
TGAATCACAAAGATTGATCAGCCGGCGGGCCGAGGAACCCCGGTGGGTTGTTTTAACAAGAGCGGGAAAACAACCGCCGGCGGGCGGCCGCCGCGGGCGGGAAGTTGGGACAAGCGCGTGGGCGGGCACCACCCCCCCCCCCCGCCGCCCTACCCCCGCCGGCTGATCAATCTTTGTGATTCAAACGCGTCGTCGGTTGTCAACGCCCGCCCGCTTACTCGACCGCCTCCGGCTCCAGCAGCTTCCGGGCCTGCTCGGCGACGTCGATGAACTCGGCGCGGTGGCCGTGCGGGTCGTGCTCGCGGGCGGCGTCGGCGGTGGCGATGACCCACGACAGGTCGGCACTGCCGCGATGCGCCGACCCGCGCAGCGTCATCCCAAGCGCCGCGACAGCGGCGGCGAAGCGCGTGGGTTCGCTCGCCTCAGCAAAGGGCACGCTCTGCGCGGGCACGTGCACCGCGATGCGTCGGCTGGTCCCCTGCGTCGCCGCGGCGTCGACGGGCTTGTACCGCAGGGCGACCGTCATCAGTTCGGGCAGCGCGGCCGCGTCGGTCAACACACTCGGCCGTTGGTAACGCAGCGGATCGACATCGCGGGTTTCAGCCTCGGCTTCTTCCGCGACGGGCTCTTGCGTCGGCGCTGCGCCAGCGGCGGGGACGATCTCGTAGAGCGCGGTGACGGTGTGGCCCGCGCCGATGTCGCCCGCGTCGACGGTGTCGTCGTTGAAGTCTTCGTCCTGCAGGATGCGGTTTTCGTAGCCGATCAATCGGTAGGCCGCGACCTGCGCAGGGTTGAACTCGACCTGGAGCTTGACGTCCTTGGCGATGGTGACGAGCGTGCCGTTGACCTGGTCGCTCAGTGCGCGGGCGGCCTCGTCGAGCGAGTCGAGGTAGCCGTAGTTGCCGTTGCCCGCGTTGGTGAGCTTCTCCATCATGTCGTCGTTGAGGTTGCCCGTGCCCACGCCGAAGACGCTGAGGTACACGGCAGGCGCTGGCTCGCCACCGAGGGGCGCGTCGGGGTTGGCCTTGGCTTCGATGAGTTCGACGAGCGCTTCGGTGTCGGAGGTGCCGACGTTGAAGTCGCCGTCGGTGCAGAGCACGACGCGGTTGACCCCGCCGGGCACGTAGTAGCGCTCGGCCAATTCGTAGGCGAGCTCGATGCCCGCCGCGCCGTTCGTGCCGCCGCTGGACTGGAGCCCGTCGATCGCGTCGCGGATGCGTTCATAGTCGCTGGCGGGCACGCCTTCGATCACGCTGCCCGTCGCCCCGGCGTACACCACGATGCTCACCCGGTCGTCGTCGCGCAGCTGATCCAGCAGCATCACCATCGCGTCCTTCACGAGCGGCAGCTTGTCGTTGCTGTTCATCGAGCCCGACACGTCGAGCAGGAAGGTCAGGTGCGCTGCGGGCCGATCCTCGAACGACACCTCCATCCCCTTGATGCCGATACGCACCAGTTGATGCCCCTCGGCCCACGGGCACTGGGCGACCTCGATGTGTGTCGCGAACGGCGTAAACGACGCGTCCTCCGCTTCGAGGCGCTCGAGCGCGGCGGAAGTGAGCAGCCCGTCATCGAGCCGGTCGATCGGCACAGCCGGGGCGGCGTAGTCGTACTGGAAGTAGTTGATGAACTCCTCGATCCGGATCGTGCCGGGGCCGGGCAGTTGGTGCGACTCCAGCAGCGTCCGCCGGGCGATCGCGTAGGACGCGGTATCGACATCGACGGAGAACGTCGAGAGCGGGTGGAGGCCTGTGGCGAGGAAGGGGTTGTCGTTGAGCTCGGCGTACTGGTCACGCCGGGCCTCGCGCTCGCGGACGGCGAGCAGGCGTTGTTCGACATCGTGTGCGATCAGGTCCGCCAGATCGGCGATGCGTTCGGGGTCGTCCGCCAGAGCGAGCATGCCGACTTCCGGGGCGGCGGCGCCCTCGAACTCGCTTAGTAGTTGGTCGATCATGTCGTGGTTCTCCGCCGTGGTCTTGATGATCAGTTGCCCGGCGATTTCACGAATCGTGGAGTCTTCATCAAGCCACTCGTCGCTGTCCCCGACGGTGTCTTGGATCAATTCAATCACGGCCTCGACCTGCTCCTCACGTGTCGGGAAGTCGTCGGGGCTGATGGACGACCCGGTGCTCTGGCGGATCATCTCCTGGAGTTTTTGCAGGCGGTCCTCGACGCTCGGCACGCCCGGCCGATCGTCACCTGAGTCATCGCCGAAGAGACCACCGCCGCTTCCCAGGCCGCTGTGCAAGTCGAATGAGCCGTCGAAACCCGAGCGGTCGGCAGGCAACTGGATCTGCGCCGCGTGCCCCCGGCGAGCAGGTTCGGGGAAGAGCGGCTGGCCGGTTCTGGACACGCGCTCATTGAGGCGGTCGATATCGCGCCCGCCGCGATCGCTCAGGGATAGCGCGTCGTTGAGATCGAAGCTTGGCGCGCTGCTGAAGTCGGGGACGACTGCGAGTTCGTCATCGGGCGCGAAGCCGTCCCCTTCCTCGTCACGGAACAGGGCGAGCAGTTGGGCCTCGAACTGCGCGAGCAGGATGGCGCGCGATGTGATGAGTGGGCGCAGGTTGTAGACCCGCATCTGGGTTTTTTCTTTCAGTTCGTACCGCGTGGAGACCTCGACAAGCTCTTCGCCGATTCGGTAGCCAGCTTTGTCGTCGTCGAAAGAGTTGGCGCTGGCGATCTGGAGCGTGGCGTCGAGTGCCGTGCGGATTGGGACGTCGTCGAGGTGGAGTGTGATTTCGGTGTCCGGGCCGATCCCGGTGACTTCGAGGCTCGGCCAATTGACCATCAGGTTGACGCCTGCCTGTTCGCGCAGGTCGTTGAGGACTTGGCCAAGCGGTGCGGCGTCATAGTGTGCCGAGGTCGGGCTGGCGAGCGCCAGCGCGATACGCTCACGCGGGGTCGGTTCGTGGGATGGGGGGCTGTCGGCATGGCTCACCGGCGGATCGGCCTGTGTATTGGGTGTATCGAGTGGATCGGAGGCCACGACATCAGGCAGGTCGGCGGGGTTGGGGGATGTGTTGCCTGGGCCTTGCAACGCGATGAACCCGATCGCGGTGGCCCCGGCGGCGCAGGCGGCGACAGCGGCGTAGGGCAGCAGCCGGGCGAGCGGGTTCGTGGTCCGAGGCTCGCTGTCTGCGGGCGCTGGCGGCGCACTCGCCGCATGCGGCAAGGAGTCCAGCGTCGCGTCGGGCAGGCCCGGCTCGGCCGAGCGCTCGAAGCCGGTTTCCAACTGCTGGGCCACCGAAGCGATCGACGCGACCTGCTCGCGCAGCGCAGGGTCGTCGGCCAATCGCGCCTCGACCGCGGCGCGCTCCTGGGCGAAGGCGTCGCCATCAAGCTCGCCCAGCGCGTAGGCGGTGAGCAGGGCGTCGTCGTGGTGGGGCGGGAGGTTGTCGTTCGGCGTCGTCATGGCGGAACTCCAGGAGGCGGGTCGTTGTGGTTTCGTGTTGGCGGTTGGCGTGGTGACTCAGGCGGTGAGCCGAGCCATCTCGCTTCGCAGGGCCTTGATGGCTTCGTGGAGCAGGACGCCGACGTGGCTGACGCTGTGGCCGGTGACGTCGGCGATCTGCCGGTAGGCGAGTTGGCCGTGGAACCGGAGCCGGATGACCTCGCGTTGGCGTTCGGGCAGTGTCTCGACGAGGCCCATGAGCGTGTCGATGCTGTCGCGTTGCTCGGCGAGTTGGCTTGGCCCGCCGGTCGAAGCGCCGGCACCCCCGGAAAGGGCCGGGCGTTTCGGGGCGGCGTGTCGGTCCATCGCGGTGGGTTCGGTGGGTTGCATGCGTTGCTCCTTGCGAAGAACGTCGATCGCGCGGTTTCGGCAGACGGTGAAGAGCCATGCCGCCAGGCGGGGTTCGAGGTCGTTGGCGAACACGTCGGGCGGCTGGAGGCACATCTTCATGAGCGTGTCCTGGGCGATATCGCGGGCGCGTTCGAGGTCGCCCACGAGATGGCGGGCGTAGCCGACCAGCGGCCGGTGGTAGTGCTGGACCGCTGCGGTGAGTCGCAGGGTGTGGTCGGCGGGTGAGTCGTGTTCAGGCATGTTTGAGGCCGGGGGTGGCGTGGTGTCCTGGCGTGCCACGATCGTATGGCCCGTCACGCGAACAACGGCCGGGCTGGCGGTTTCTTAGCTTTTGGTTGAAAAAGGCGTAAGCAATTATTTTTCAAACACTTGGATGCCACTTGGGTGCCCCTGACCTGCCCGTTTTGCAAAATCCGGGCCAAATAGACTTGCGGCCGAGAAAATCCATGTTGCCCAGGTTGATACCGCCTCCGAAATCCGATAGACTGATGCGTTCGACGTAGCCAAGCCCTAACGATCCGGACTCGGTGGTCCCCAGCCCAACGCCCGCCAAACCACGCCCAATCACCCAAGCGAAGTCGAGGAAATCGATGCAGCTGACATCTGTGCGCGACTACTCCAAGCGCGGAGACGCTCTTCCCATCCCCAATCTCGTTCAAGTCCAGCAACTGGCATACGAACGATTCATCCAGCTAGACAAGCCGCATGACCAGCGCGAGGCCCGCATGGGGCTCGAAGGGCTGTTGCATGAGGTCTTCCCGATCGTTTCGTACGACGGGAACATGCAGCTGGACTACCTCTACTACAAGCTCGACGAGCCGCGCTACACGCCCGACGAGTGCCGCGAACTGCGTCTCACGTACGGCATGCCGTTCCGCATCGGCGTGCGCTTCGTGCGCAAGGACGTCAGCGAAGTCCCCGAGGAAGAGATCTACCTCGGCGAAGTCCCCATCCTCATGGGCGGCGGCGAGTACATCATCAACGGTGCCGAACGCGTCATCGTGAACCAGCTCCACCGCTCGCCCGGCGTGGACTTCTCGATCGCCTCGTCCGAGGGCGACCGGCCGCTGCACTCGGCCCGCATCATCCCCGAGCGCGGCTCGTGGATCGAGCTGGAGGTCTCCAAAAAAGACGTCCTCCAGATGCGCATCGATCAGTCGACCAAAATCCCCGCGACGACCTTCCTCCGCGCGCTCGACGAAAAGTTCGCGACCAACGATGCGCTCCTCAAGACCTTCTATCAGGTCGAAGACATTAAGGTCAAGGACCTTAAAGAAGAGCACTACGTCGCGGCCGCGGTCATCGACACCGACTCGGGCGAAGAGCTCCTGCCGATCGGCGCGATGGTCGGCGAGAAGCTCGACGAGATCATCGCCTCGCCGCTCAAGAAAGTCAGCATCATCGCCAA
This sequence comes from Planctomycetota bacterium, assembly GCA_039193915.1. Lineage (GTDB taxonomy): Bacteria > Planctomycetota > Phycisphaerae > Phycisphaerales > Phycisphaeraceae > JAHQVV01. Next base: position 3,245 of record JBCCWH010000116.1, on the reverse strand, counting down.
CCCCGGCGACATGCTGATCCTCAACACCATCGCCGACGAGAAGCAGGCCCACCTCCCCGAGGGCATGCAGGTCAGCGAGCACGAGGCCGCATTGCTCGCGCTCTATGCCCGCCTCCGCCCCGGCAACCCGCCGCAGGTGGACAAGGCCAAGGCCCTGTTCGACGAGAAGTTCTACGACGAGAACCGCTACCGCCTGGGCAAGGTCGGCCGGTTCCGCATCAACCGCAAGTTCGAAGCGATCCAGGCCCCCGAAGACCTGATGCACATCCGTGCCGAGGACTTCCTCGCCGTGATCGAGTACATCCTCGACCTGCGCAACAACCGTAACAAGGCCCACGTCGACGACATCGACCACCTGGGCAACCGTCGGCTGCGTACGCTCGACGAACTCGCCGTCGAAGAACTCCGCAAGGGCTTCCTCAAGCTGCGTCGCACCGTGCAGGAGCGGATGAGCGTAAAGGACCCCGACGAGCTCTCCAAGATCGCCGACCTGGTCAACTCCAAGTCCATCAGCAGCGCGATCGACCACTTCTTCGGCCGTGGCGAGCTGTCGCAGGTCGTCGACCAGACCAACCCGCTGTCGATGCTCACCCACGAGCGCCGCCTCTCCGCGCTGGGCCCCGGCGGCCTGAACCGTAAACGCGCAGGCTTCGAGGTTCGTGACGTCCACATCTCGCACTACGGCCGCGTCTGCCCCATCGAAACACCCGAAGGCACGAACATCGGCCTCATCTGCTCGCTGGGCATCTACTCCGAGATCGACGAGTACGGCTTCCTCCAGACCCCGTACCGCAAGATCGAGAACGGCAAGGCCGTCGCCGGCAAGAAGGGCATCGCTTACCTCCGTGCCGACGAGGAAATGCTCCTCACCCTCGGCCCGGCCGACACCGTCAAGCCCGACGGCACGGTCGAAGACGGCCTGGTCCTGGCTCGCGTCGACGGCGACCTCGCGCAGGTCCCCTCCAAGCAGCTCGACTATGTCGACTCCAGCCCCAAGCAGATCGTCGGTGTCTCCGCAGCGCTGATCCCGTTCCTCGAGCACGACGACGCGAACCGCGCGCTCATGGGCTCGAACATGCAGCGACAAGCCGTGCCCCTGATCAAGACCGAACCGCCCTGCGTGGCGACGGGCATGGAAAAAGAAATCCCGCAGCACTCGGGCATGCTCGTCCGGGCTAAGCGTGATGGCATCGTCACCTACGTCGACGCACAGCGCATCATTATCGACAACGCCGACGAGTACGAGCTCCGTAAGTTCGTCGGCCTCAACGAGCGGACCTGCCTGAACCAGAAGCCCATCATCGCGCTGGGCGACAAGGTCAAGAAGGGCCAGATCCTCGCCGACGGCGCCGCAACGCTGCAGGGCGAGCTCGCCCTGGGCAAGAGCGTTATGGTCGCGTTCAACACGTTCGACGGCTACAACTTCGAAGACGCGATCGTCATCAGCGAGCGGCTTGTCAAGGAAGATGTCTTCACCTCGATCCACATCGACGAGTTCGACGTGGAGATCCGCGAGACGAAGCTCGGCCGCGAAGAGTTCACCCGCGACATCCCTAACGTCTCCGAGAAGATGCTGGGCCAGCTCGACGAGAACGGCATCATCCGCATCGGCGCGTACGTCCGGCCGGGTGACATCCTCGTCGGCAAGGTCAGCCCCAAGAGCAAGTCCGAGCTGACGCCTGAGGAAAAACTCCTCCACGCGATCTTCGGCCGCGCAGGCGAAGACGTCAAAAACGACTCGCTCGAAGTCCCCTCGGGCTCGGAAGGCATCGTCATCGGCGCCAAGCGGTTTAGCCGACGCATGCACCTCAACGACGAGCAGAAGTCCGAGCTCCGCCGCGAGATGCGTCTCTACGAAGCCGAGATGGACCAGAAGCGGACCGAGCTGTTTACGCAGTTCATCCAGATGGTCAACGAGCTGACCGGCACGGAGATGGTCGACCCCTCGACACGACAGAAGGTCGCCCAGTCCGACATGGCCGAGATCGTGGTTGAGCAGATCGAGTCGTTCAACACCAAGTGGATCAAGGGCAGCAAGGAAGTCAAAGAGCAGGGCCTCGACCTGTACAACCAGTTCTGGCCCCGCATCGAAGCGCTCGAGAAAGAGAAGCAGCGCAAGCTCGCGCACATGAAGCGCGGCGACGAGCTGCAGTCGGGCGTGCTCGAGATGGTTAAGGTCTACATGGCGACCAAGCGGCCGCTGAGTGTGGGCGACAAGATGGCCGGCCGGCACGGCAACAAGGGCGTCATCGCCCGTATCGTGCCCGTCGAAGACATGCCCTTCCTCGAAGACGGCACCGCCGTCGACGTGCTGCTCAACCCGCTGGGCGTGCCTTCGCGCATGAACGTCGGGCAGATCCTCGAGACCCACCTCGGGTGGGCCTGCCAGGTGCTTGGCTTCCAGGCCGTCACCCCCGTGTTCGACGGCGCGACCGAGGAAGAGATCCACGACGCCATCGAAGAGGCCAACGCCCACTGCGACAAACGCCTCGAAGAAACCAAGGGCGCGCACGGCGACCGCGAGTTGCTCGCCAAGATGCCGCGCGGCGGCAAGGTCCAGCTCTACGACGGCCGCACCGGCGACCCGTTCGACCAGAAGACGACGGTCGGCTTCATGTACATCATCAAGCTGCACCACCTCGTCGACGACAAAATCCACGCCCGCGCGACCGGCCCGTACTCCCTCATCACCCAGCAGCCGCTCGGTGGTAAGGCGCGCACCGGCGGCCAGCGCTTCGGCGAGATGGAGGTCTGGGCGCTCGAGGCCTACGGCGCCGCGTACATCCTCCAGGAACTGTTGACCGTCAAGTCCGACGACGTCGAAGGGCGTACGAAGATCTACGAGTCGATGGTCAAGGGCACCAACGCGCTTGAGGCCGGCATGCCCGTCGCCTTCGATGTGTTGTGCAACGAAGTCAAGGGCCTCGGCCTCAACCTCACGCTCGAAAAAGCAGAGGCCGAAGGCGCCGGATCGATCCTGTAATTGAAACCCAGGCCAAGGGACTTAAGTCCCTTGGCCCAAGTCTCTACTGACTAACAAACACACGCCCCCGAACCCCGGAGCGTCCCCGATATGGCTGAACAACTCTTCGATCGCGTAAACGACTACGCCTCGGTCAAAATCAACCTCGCCAGCCCCAACGACATCCGGTCGTGGTCGTTCGGCGAAGTCAAGAAGCCCGAGACGATCAACTACCGCACCTACCGCCCCGAGAAGGACGGCCTGTTCTGCGAACGCATCTTCG
>JBCCWH010000115.1:0-8517 GCA_039193915.1 Planctomycetota bacterium | reverse complement strand
GACCATCCCGCGGCGTTGCTGCGCAAAGCCGCGGGCTGGTCTTGTTATGTAGTAGGGCTGCCCGGGGATATCCCGCGGCGTTGCTGCGCAAAGCCGCGGGCTTGGGGGGGGTGTGATGCGTGGTCGATCGTTGTCGACGCGGTAAGTAAAAAACAACCCCCACCTTGCGGCGGGGGCTGTGCTTGGATTGGATGTCGTGGTGGCTCGGATTAGAACCAGGCCTTGTCGCCGTTGACGTAGGTGTCGACGAAGTCCTGGTCGGACTTGGTGAGGTAGATGATGCCTTCGATGAGGCCGATGAGGGCGGCGGCACCACAGGTGATGAAGGTGAGCACGATGCGGATGATGCCGCCGGTCGTGTCGCCGAGGTAGAAGCGGTGGATACCCCAGCCGCCGAGGAGGATGCCGAGGATGCCGGCGACGAGTTTCTTTTCCGAGCCGGGGATGTTGGGGTCTGCCATGAGTGTTCTCCAGAACGAGTTGATTTGAATTGAAGCCTTGGGCCGATCGACCCACAGGGCCTATCTTGGCGAAAACCGGCGGATGATGCAAGCCCGGGGGTATCGAGCGATCGCGGAGGGTGTCGAGACGCCGAGACGCAGAGGAGCGTCAGGGGGAATGGACCGCGCGGGCTATCCCGTCTTTGAGGACCGAAGTGTTGAAGTTGATCACCAGCCCCAGCCGCAAACCCGAAGCCTTGAGGTATGTCACGACCTGACGCCGGAACCCGTCGGGCTTGGGTTCGGTGGCCTTCAGTTCGATGATGAGGACCCCTTCGATGAGCAGGTCAATGCGTCCCTCGCCGATCGGCTCGCCTTTGTAGCGGAGCATGACTGGGACTTCCTCCTGATACGCGATACCACGCAGCCGAAGCTCGACGACCAAGGCGCGCTTGTCGGTCACTTCAAGGAACCCGGGGCCTAGCTGTCGGTGCACTTCAATCGCCGCCCCGATCACTTTTTCAGCCAATAAGTTCAGTTCGCTGCCCGGTTCTTGTGTCATTCGTTGGCCTTGTGACTCGTTGGGTTTCGTGTCCTTAGCGTCTTTGTGTCTCTCGCGCTCTCTGCGATTCACGCACCTGGCGTAAGCCGGACGAGGGTGCGGGGCTGGAAGGTGTAGCGTGCCAGGAGTGTCTTGAGGTCGTCGAGGGTGACGGCCCGGAGTTGGGCGAGTTCTTCGTCGAGCGGGAGGTGGCGGGCGTGGTAGTTCCACTGCGAGCCCAGCGCCTGCATCCGGCCGGCGGGGCGCTCGCCCTGGAGGGTGGCGCGGGTGGCGAGCTTGTTGACGGCCCGTTGCAGGTCGTGGTCCGTGATGTCGAAGCCCGTAGCGGCCTGGGTGTCGAGGAGCGCGAAGAGTTTTTCTTCGACCTGCTGGGCGCGGGCGGGGTCGCAGGAGCTGTAGGCCATGAACGCGCCGACGCGGTCGTGGGGGATGAAGGAGAAGTCGGCTTCGTCGGCGAGGCCGGGGTCGACGAGGGCCCAGTAGAGGCGTGAGCCGTCGCTGTCGCCCAGGACGTCGGCGAGGACTTTCGCGGCGTAGCGGTCGCCGTCTTGCGCCGCGGGTCCGGGGCAGAGCATGGCCATGTAGTGGCGCGAGGCCTTGGGGTCGTCGAGGGTGATGCTGCTGCCGCGGATCGTGGGCTCGGTGTAGGTGCGTGTCGCGTCGGTGGGTTGCCACGTGCCGCAGCGTGTTTCGAGTTCGCCGCAGAGCCAGTCGAAGTCGACCCGGCCGGCGGCGGAGACGACGAGGTTGTCGGGGCTGTAGCGCTGCTCGAAGTAGCCGCGCATCTGGTCGGCGGTCATCGCGCTGACGGTGTCGGGGGTGCCCAGCACGCGGTAGCCCAGGCCGTGGCTGTCGCCGTCGGCTGCGCGGAAGTGTTCTTCGAGCAGTCGGTCGTGCAGGCGCCACTCGGGCCGGTCGTCGTACATGCCGATCTCCTCGAGGATGACTTTTTTCTCCATGTCGAAGTCGTCGTCGCGCAGCGCGGGCCGGAGCATGTCGGTGAAGAGGTCGACGGCCTGTGGCAGCATCTCGGGCAGGAGGTGGGCGTGGTAGACGGTCTGCTCGTGGCTGGTGTAGGCGTTGTAGCTGGCGCCCAGGTCGTCGAATTCGCGGTTGATGTCCTCGGCCGAGCGTTGGTCGGTGCCCTTGAACATCATGTGTTCGAGGAAGTGGGAGACGCCCATGAGCGCGGGGGTCTCGTCGCGTGCGCCGGTCTTGACGAAGAAGCCGACGGCGGCGGTGTGGGCGTCGGCGTCGGGCTCGGCGATGACGGTGAGGCCGTTGGGCAGGGTGTGGTGTTGGAAGGCGGTGGGCATGGTGGGCTCGGGGTGTGTCGTGTGCCGGTGTTGCGTGTGGACGCAAAGAAGCCCACGCTCGGCGAGCGTGGGCTTCTGGATTGTAGATGGTTTCAAAGTCAGCGGGTCTTAGCCCAGCAGCGCGTCGATCTCGGCGGTGTAGGCGGCTTCGGGCTGGAGGCCGACGATGGTCTTCACGGGCTCGCCCTTGTGGAAGAGGATGACCGTGGGGATCGAGGAGATGCCGTACTCGACGGCGGTCTCGCGGTTGGCGTCGGTGTCGAGTTTGCCGGCCTTGACCTTGTCGCCGTAGCTCGCGGCGACCTTCTCGATCACGGGCGCGAGCATCTTGCAGGGCATGCACCACTCGGCCCAGAAATCGACCAGGACGGGGACGTCGGCGTCGAGTGCTTCGGCTTTGAAGTTGGCGTCGGTGAATTCGATGAGGGTGTCTGAGGCCATTTCGGCTCCCTTTGTGGGGGTCTTGAAAAACTTGGTAAGGGGCGGATTCTAGACCCGCTACCTCGGCCGGGCAAACGCAGAACCCTGAGCGGGGCGTGTGTATTCCAGCGACTTTTGGGGCAGGATGTGCCTCGCTTGGGCGGTCTGGTTTATAGGATGGATCGATGCCGCTGCGTCACACCTCGCTCCGTATGACCGACCACCGGCCCTACCCCGTGCCCGCGCGGCCGTGGGCGGTGGCGATGACGTGGCGTGACTTGGGGTTCCTGCACTGGCCCGTTGATGTCGACGCGATGCGTAGGGCGCTGCCGGGTGGGTTCGAGCCCGACCTGTTCGACGGGCAGGCCTGGCTGGGCATCGTGCCGTTTGTGATGGACAACGTCCGGCCGCGGTTTCTGCCTGCGGTGCCGCGCGGGTGCGGGCGTGTCAGTCTCTCGCGATTCCCCGAGCTCAACGTGCGGACGTACGTGACCTGCGGCGGCGAGCCGGGCGTGCTGTTCTTCTCGCTCGACGCGGCGAGCCCTGGGTTTGTCCGGCTGGGGCGCTGGCGAGGCATCGGGCCGCTGCACGGGTTCGGGCTGCCGTACTTCCGTGCAAAGATGAATGTCGAGGTCGAAGCGGATTCAGACGGCTGGACCCACTACACCAGTGAACGCACGCACGCCGACGCCCCGGCCGCGGAGTTCGCCGCCCGCTACCGCGCGCTGCCCGGCAGCGTGCCGACCCCCGCGACACCGGGCACCTTCGACCACTTCCTCACCGAACGCTACCGCCTGTACTCCGTCGATCGCAACGGCCGACCACTGGTCGGCGAAGTCCACCACGCCGCCTGGCCATTGCAGCAGGCCGAGTGCGAAATCGAGGTGTGCGAGATGACGGGCGGCACGGGGCTGGCATTGCCGGAGGTTGCGCCGATCGCGCACTACGCCAAGCGCATTGACGTGGTGGGTTGGCGGCCTATCCCTGTGCGTGGTTCATGAGTACGCCGCATGGGCTGGTTGCTTAAGCAACCAGCCCATGCGGGTTGGATCGTGAAGCTTGCGGAAGACCTACCGCGTGCCATACTGCTTGGCGTAGTAGTCGCGGTAGGCGCCGCTCTTGACGTTCTGCCACCACTGCGGGTGGTCGACGTACCACTTCACCGTGTTCTCCAACGCCTCGGGCCAGGCGCTGCGGGTGGGCTCCCAGCCGAGTTGCGTCTTGATCTTCGTCGCGTCGATGGCGTACCGGCGGTCGTGGCCCAGCCGGTCGGTGACGGGCTCGATGTGGCTGTGGTCCTTGCCCATCAGCTCCAGGATCGCGTGCGTCAGCTCGAGGTTGCTGCGCTCGTTGTTCCCGCCGATACAGTACTGCTCCCCGGCCACGCCCTTCTCCAAGACGGTCAGCACCGCCTCGCAGTGGTCTTCGACGTGGAGCCAGTCGCGCACGTTCTTGCCATCCCCATAGAGCGGGACCTTCTTGCCCTCGATGAGGTTGGTGACGAAGAGCGGGATGACTTTTTCGGGGAACTGGTACGGGCCGTGGTTGTTCGAGCAGTTGGTGATCATCACCTTCATGCCGAACGTGTGGGCGTAGGCGCGGGCGACCATGTCGCTGCCGGCCTTGCTCGCGGAGTACGGGCTCGACGGCGCGTAGGGCGTCGTCTCGCTGAATAGCTTGTCCGGCTCGTCGATCGGCAGGTCGCCGAACACCTCGTCGGTCGAGACATGCACGAACGGCTTAGCGTTGTCCGGGTCGCTCCGCCGCATCGCGTCGAGCAGGGTCTGCGTGCCCAGCACGTTGGACTCGACAAACGGCCGGGCGTCGATGATTGACCGGTCGACGTGCGACTCGGCGGCCATATGCACCACGGCGTCGGCGTCCTGCATGAGCTTGGTGCAGAGCTCGAGGTCGCAGATGTTGCCGTGGACGAAGGTGTAGCGCGGGTTGTCCTCGACATCCGCGAGGTTTTCGGGGTTGCCGGAGTAGGTGAGGGAATCGAGGTTGGTGATGCGGTAGTCGGGCCGCTCGTTGAGGACGAGCCGGACAAAGTTGGAGCCGATAAAGCCGCTGCCGCCGGTGAGTAGGATGCGCATGGGGTTCTTTTTTTGACAGGATGGCAGGATTTTCAGGATGGACAAGATACAGGCTAGGTTTTGTTTTTGGGTGGCCTGTAGTCGCGGTACTTTCGTTTGACATCGACGCGTTCTGGGCCGAAGTTGATAAGCAGGCCGACTTGGATGCCGGTAGCGACCAGGTAGTTCACAAGTTGGACTTCGTGGGCTTGATGCAGTGCCTCGATCGCTTTGAGTTCCACGATGACACGCTCTTCGATGACCAGGTCTGCCTTGAAATCTCCGATCACCTGACCGTCGTAGTAGACCGGCACCTTCTTTTCCATAATGCCTGACAGACCGAGCTTCGCTAACTCGATCGCCAAGGCACGCTGGTACACAGACTCCAGAAACCCGCTGCCGAGAGTGTTGTGGACCTCATACGCACACCCGATGATTATTCGTGTGAGTTCTTGGTCGTCCATCTCTGATCCTGTACATCCTGCAAATCCTGTCATCCTGTCAAAACGATATCGAGGTTCTCCTCCCAAGGCGGCATCGGCCCGGTGATCGCTTCGGTCTTGCTCAGGTCGAACACGCTGTAGCTCGGGCGTTTGGCGGGGGTGGGGTACTCGTCGCTGGTGCAGGGTGTCACAGTGCAGGCGGGGTTGGCGTGGGCGGCGATTTTTTTGGCGAAGTCGTACCAGGTGCATTCGCCGCCGTCGGTGAGGTGGAAGGTGCCTCGGGCGTTGGCTTCGATGAGTTTCATGGACATCGTGGCGAGGTGCTGGCAGCTCGTGGGGCGGCCGCGCTGGTCGTTGACGACTTTCAGGGTGTCGCGCTCCTTGGCGTACTTCGCGATGGTGTTGACGAAGTTCTTCCCCCACGGCGCGTAGAGCCAGCTTGTGCGGAGGATGAGGTGGTCGCAGCCGCTTTCGCGGATGCGTTGTTCGCCGACGGCCTTGCTCCGGCCGTAGGCGTTGACGGGCTCGATGGGCGCATCGACGGGGTAGGGCTCGTTGGCGTTGCCGTTGAAGACGTAGTCGGTGGAGTAGTGGACGAGCAGCGCCCCGGCGTCTTTGCAGGCGTGGGCCAGGTCGCCGACGCCCGTGCCGTTGACGGCGGTGGCTTGGGCCTCGTGTTCCTCCGCGCCGTCGACATCGGTGTAGGCACAGCAGTTGATGACGATGTCGGGGCCGTGGGTGATGTGTTTGCGGATCGAGTCGGGGTCGGTGATGTCGAGGCCCGGTCGGCCGACAAAAAGACTCCCGACCCCTTTTTCTTCAAGCAGCCGACGCCACGCGCGGCCGAGCATGCCTTCGGGGGCGATGAGCAGGATGTGGGGTGGGGTCGGCATCGCTTGCGGGGTTGATCCGCATGTTCGCTTTGCTCACATACGGCTTGGGCCGTGTTCCTGATCTGTGGGTCGTTGGTGGGCGGTCTACTTGAACTGCACATCCCACGGGAAGCCTTCGATGCTGTCCCAGTCGCGGCGGTCTTCGTCGGGGTTTTGGGGGTCGTACTGGTGGGTGACGAAGTAGAGCAGGCCGGCGTTGTCGGGGCCGACGGTCGCGGCGCCGTGCCAGAGGGTGGGCGGGACGATGGCGATGCCGGGCGCTTTTTCGCCGATGATTTTGACCCAGGACTCGCCGGTTTTTTCGTTGTGGACGCCGAGCTTGAGGTGGCCGTGGAGGCACATCCAGAAGTCGGTCTGCTTGTGGTGTCGGTGCCAGGCCTTGACGACGCCGGGGTACATGACGGAGTAGTTGACCTGTCCTTCGGGGCGCAGGACGCCGACAAACTGGTTCATATAGGACCAGCCGCGGTCGTCGGCGAAGACGCTTTGCGGGACGAAGCGGGGGGCGTTGTGCTGTCTGGCGTCTTCGAAGGCGTCTTCGAGCGAGCCCTTGAAGGCCTGGATGTTTTGGGGTGCTGACACAGTGTGCGTTCCTGCGGTGTGGGGCGTTATGGAGGGGATATCGGCATTCTCGGCGGGCGGTCTGTGCCCGAGTCGGTGGGTTTTGCCAGCAAGTTGGTGAGCGCCCCCGCGGTGATCAACAGGATACCGGACCATTCGATGAGCCAGTTGATTGCGACGCCGCCGAGCCGGACGCCGAGGAGCTGGTCGACGTGGTGGAAGGAGGCGGCGCGTGAGAGTGCGAAGGCGAGGGTGAGCCCGAGGCCGAGGATGGCGAGCCAGGTCTTGTTGAGCATGTGCCGAAGCACGACGAGCATGCCGACGACGCAGACGATGCCGAGCGTCCCGCTGGCGAGGATGAACCCGCGTTGGTAGGTGCGTCGGTCTTCGTACCAACCCTGTGCGTGGGCGAGCTGCCGTGCCCAGACGCCGCCGAGCTGTTGGAGGTCGAGCTGTTTGTTGATGGCCATGAAGGCGAGCCCGAGCGCGAGCACGCCCCAGAACGCGGCGAAGCGTTTCGGGCCCGGCCCCGCATAGAGGCGTTTGGACCACCGCGCGCAGACCATGCACAGCAGCGCCGCCCAGAGGTAGGCGATCACGGTGGACCAGCCGTAGACCGACGGGTCGCCGATCGAGGGGTACCACTTGCCGTCGATCAGCTCGGCGAGGGGGAGCGGGGCAGGCATCGTCACATCCACGGCTCGTTGCCGGTTTCGTTCAGCAGGCGGTAGAGGTACTGGCCGTAGCCGTTGCTCTTCATCGACTCGGCGGCCTCTTCGAGCTTCGCGGCGTCGATAAAACCCATGTTGTAGGCGATCTCTTCGGGACAAGAGATCATCATGCCTTGGCGTTCCTCGATGGCTTCGACGAAGGTGCCCGCCTGCAGCAGCGACTCGTGCGTGCCTGCGTCGAGCCAGGCGGTGCCACGGCTCCAGAGCTTGACGTTGAGCTTGCCGCGGTCCATGTAGACGCGGTTGAGGTCGGTGATCTCGAGCTCACCGCGCGGGGAGGGCTTCAAATCCTCGGCGATCGCGGTGACGTCCTTGTCATAGAAATACAGCCCGGGCACGGCGAAGTGGCTCTTGGGCTGCTTGGGTTTTTCTTCGAGGGAGATGACCTTGCCGTCGGCATCGAACTCGACGACGCCGTAGCGTTCGGGGTCTTTGACGGGGTAGCCGAAGACGGTTGCGCCGTCGGTGACTGCGGCGGCGTCTTTGATCTGCTGGCGCAGGCCCGAGCCGTAGAAGATGTTGTCGCCGAGGATGAGGCAGGTGGGCTGGTTGTTGATGAAGGCCTTGTCGAGGAGGAAGGCCTGGGCGAGTCCCTTGGGCTCGGGCTGTTCGACGTAGGCGAAGTCCATGCCCCACTGCGACCCGTCGCCGAGCAGCCGCTTGAAGTGCGGCAGGTCGTGGGGCGTGGAGATGATGAGGACCTCGCGGATGCCGGCGAGCATAAGCACCGACAGCGGGTAGTAGATCATCGGCTTGTTGTAGACCGGCAGGAGCTGTTTGCTGATGGCCTGGGTGAGCGGGTAGAGGCGTGTGCCGTGCCCGCCGTCGAGGATGATGCCCTTCATGTGAATCTCTGGGGTTGGGTCTGGGGTTTCGGGTTGCGGGTTAGCGCGCATGACATCCACGCGGCCCCGTAGGGTTCATCGGCGGGATCAGCAGTGGGGTGTGATGTATCGCGTGAAGGGTGTCGATCGTGCCCAAGCCCACGGCTTTTGCGGGCAAACCCCGGGGGGGGAGGGGGAACCATGCGGGGGTCAAAACCCCCAATACCCCCGCCGTTGGGGGCAAAACCCGGG
>JBCCWH010000114.1:0-8517 GCA_039193915.1 Planctomycetota bacterium | reverse complement strand
TTCCCGCGCGCGATCCCCACCCCGCGCTGTTCGCTTTTTTTGGTTAAGCGGGGGGTTATCGGTCGCGCACCCGCACCACCCACCCTACGCCCACTTCCTACTCACCTTCTTCGTCGTCTTCAATGACGCGAGGCACGGCGCGTTCGTGGCCGTCTTCGTCTTTGCTGAAGGTCATGAGCGCGTCGGAGCCGTCTTCGTTTTCGGTGGTGAAGAGGTTGTCGTAGCCGTCGCCGTTGGCGCGGGTGTTGAGTTGGCCGCTGCCGTAGCGGGTTTCGAAGATGTGGGTGTCGGTGTATTCGACATGGTTGTCATTCCAGAGGACCGCGCCGTGCCAGACATCGTCGTTCCAGATGCTGAAGGGCTGGGTCCCCGCTTCGCGCAGGTCGGCACAGTTGCGGTTGGAGAGGACGATGGCTTGCGTGTTGAGCGACTGACACCACTCGGCGGCGCGGTCCGGAACATCAGGCAGTCGGCCCGCGTTGCGGCCTTCCCGGGGCGGCTCGGGTTCGCCGGGCCTGGCGCTGATATCCAGCATCGCGAAGGAGTAGTTTTCGTAGGTGACCAGCGGGTCGGCGCCGTCGCCGGGGTCGTACTCGACTGCGCGTTCATCGATGGGTGCGATGGCCCACTCGGGGGCGAAAAAGTTGCCGGTCAGCATGATCCAGTACCGGGCTTCGGGGGTGTCGCCGTCGCCGGAACTGCCGGTGTCTTCCGCGTCGTTGGGGAGAATCCGCCCGCGGCTGCTGAGGCCGGGGAACTTCTCTTTGTTGGAGTTCGCGAAGGTGACGAGTCCCTGGTGGATGCCGCGGAGTTGGGTCGAGTTGTGCTGGCGTTGTCGGTTGGTGCCGTGGTCCGCCAGCGTCGCGGCGGTGATCGTCAGCAGGATGGCCACACAGGCGATCGATGCGAGCAGGTCGGTGAGGGTGAAGGCGTGACGTTTTTGCATGATGGGCTCCGGAAGGGGGTGGGTTAGAGCATTCGGTCTACCGAGGCATGCAGCAAACCCCAAGGGTTGGACTGGTTGCTTAAGCAACCAGTCCGAGCGGATGGAGTCGTGAGGGTGGAGGTCGCCTTACCGCCCTTCAAGCAGGCGTTGCCCGAGGAAGTCGCTCAGGTCGTCGATGGCTTTGACCTTTTCGACCACGGCCTGGATGTCGTACTCGACACGGACGAATTCGACCTGCTCGTCGTCCATGATGGCGTAGGACGCGCGGGGGTCGCGGTCGCGGGGTTGGCCGACGCTGCCGGGGTTGACGATGGCTTTGTCGTCGGTGCCCCACTTGTAGCTGCCGCCGAGGTCGGCGGGGGGGTAGAAGTCGGGCTCGTCGGTGAAGACGCCGGTGACGTGGGTGTGGCCGACGAAGCAGCGTTCGGTGATGCGGTCGAAGATGGAGGTCATCTTGTTGGGGGCGCTGACGACGTCGTCGGGGAAGATGTACTCGTTGATCGGTCGGCGGGGCGAGGCGTGGACGTAGAGTGTGCCGTCCTCCCACTTGCGGACCAGGAGGTTGCCGAGGTACTCGTAGCGTTTGCGGCGCATATCGGCATCGGGCTCTTCCTCGAACTGGCGCCGGGTCCAGAAGGCGGCGGCCTCGGCGGTGGTATTGAAGCTGGTGGGCTCGTAGAGGACGGCGAAGTCGTGGTTGCCCATCATCGCGAAGTCGCACTTCTCGATGACGGTGTCGAGGCATTCCAGCGGGTTGGGCCCGTAGCCGATGATGTCGCCCAGGCAGACGACACGGTCGACGCCGCGGGCTTCGATGTCGGCCATGACGACGTTGAGGGCGTCGATGTTGCCGTGGATGTCGGAGATGATGGCGGTGGACATTCGGGTGCCGGGTCTGGGGTCTGGGGTTTCGGGCAGGGGCATTCACGTCGCCCGCCACATCTGCTTTCGCAGGATGCAGTAATGTTACTGGAATGTCAGGCGACAGTCCCCCAAGACCTAAGACCCCAGGCCCCAGGCCCGATCCCTCCGCGGGCGAGCGGATCCTCATCGTTCGGCCCACGGCGCTGGGCGATGTCGCGAAAACAGTGCCGTGCCTGGCGACGTTGCGGGGAGCGTTCCCCGAATCGCGGATCGATTGGCTGGTTCACAGCGCGTTTGCGGAGGTGGTCCAGCACCACCCGATGCTGGATGGCGTCGTGCCGTTCGACCGCAAAGGCTTGAGCGGCTTCGGGCTCAAGCCGAGTGCGACGCGGGCGGGGCTGGCGCTGGCGAAGCAACTTCGGCGGACGAAGTACACGCGTGTCTATGACCTGCAGGGGCTGGCGCGGTCGGGGCTGCTGACCTGGCTGACACGTTCGCCCAGGCGGGTGGGGTTCCGCGATGCGCGGGAACGGGCGGCGCTGGGCTACAACGTCAGGCATGACGTTGCGCCTGAGCTGCACACGGTGGACCGGATGCTCGGCCTGCTGCAGGCGGACGGGCTCCAGCCCGTGCACGACACGCGGCTGTACGTCGGCGAAGACGACGCGGCTTGGGCAACGGACTACATCGAGATACAGGGCCTGTCGGCGGGGCGGTACGTCTGCCTCGCGCCGACCGCGCAGTGGGGCTGTAAGTGTTGGCCGGCGGGGCACTATGCGGAGCTTGCCGAGCGGGTGGTTGCGCATGGCGGTGTCGAGGGTCGTGTGGTGCTGCTCGCCGCGCCGCATGAGCAGGATGCGCTCAGGCCGATCACGCAGGCGCTGGGCGAGCGTGCGCTGGTGCCGACGACGACCGTCGGCCAACTCATGGCGTTGATCCAAAACACCGCGGCGCTGGTCGCGAACGACTCGGCCGCGCTGCACCTGGCGGTAGGGCTCGGTCGGCCGGCCGTGGGAGTCTTTGGCCCGACGGACCCCGCGCTCGTCGGGCCGTACCGGCGGGAAGATGATGTCGTCCAGCCCGAGGGGATCACGCCCGGCGATATGGCGGACTACCGCGGCCGAAAGGATGACGATGCGCTGATCGCGCGGGTGGGGGTCGATGCCGTGTGGGCGAAACTGATGGCAAGGCTTCCCGCATAAGCGAGTCACCTCGCGTTATGATGCGGTCTTGCGGCTTGGTTTTCGCCGGGCGCACATGACCGACACTTTCTCGAACCTAGGGGCTTCTCATGTCTGAACACGGCCAACGCTATTCCATCGCCGACTTCGTTGAACGCACCGCCGAGCGTGACCGAGGCCAGGGGCTTTTCGAGTTCGAGACCGAGCGGCTGCTTGAAGTGAACCTCAACGGCACGGTGTGGACGAAGATGGGCTCGATGGTCGCGTACACCGGCGGGATCAAGTTTGTACGCGAGGGCATCCTCGACCAGGGCATCGGCAATCTGCTGAAGAAGGCCGTGTCGGGTGAAGGCGCTCGGCTGACGAAGGCCGAAGGCCAGGGCAAGCTCTACCTCGCCGACCAGGGCAAGAAGATCACGATCCTGAACCTCGCCAACGAGTCGATCGTGGTGAATGGCCAGGACCTCTTGGCGTTTGAGCCCGCGATCAACTACGAGATCAAGATGGCCAAGAAGCTCGCGGCGGTCGCGGCGGGGGGGCTCTTCAACATCCATCTGGAGGGGACGGGGATGGTCGCGGTCGCGTCGCACTACGACCCGATGACGCTGCGTGTGACGCCGGGCAACCCGGTGTTCACCGACCCGCAGGCGACGGTGATGTGGTCGGGCAACCTGCAGCCGAGCTTCAAGACGGACGTGTCGCTCAAGACGTTTATTGGTCGCAGCAGCGGCGAGTCGTACCAGATGCACTTTGAGGGCGAGGGCTGGGTGGTTGTCCAGCCGTTTGAGGAAGGGATCATGGGCGCGGGTTGATGTCGCGGGTCGGGGGATGTCAATAGCCGCGTCGCTACGCGACGCCGGTGAAGATCGATGTTTCTGCGGCATCCCGGCTCCGCGTAGCGGTGCGGCTATTGAATGCAGAGCGTTGTGTGTAGTTTTGGCTTTCCTTCCCTATCACCCAGATCCTTCCGACATGCTCGACCTCAAACAACAACCCTCGCGTCCGCTGGTCGCTGCGTCGATCCTGTCGGCGGACTTTGGCGATATGGCGGCCGACTGCAAGCGCGTCCTCGGCCTGGGGGCGGACCTGCTGCACGTCGATGTCATGGACGGCCACTTCGCGCCCAACCTCACGATGGGCGTGGACATGATCCGTGCGCTGCGCAAGCACCTGCCCGACGTGTACCTGGATGTGCATCTGATGGTCGAAAGGCCCGGCGACTATGCCGAGGCGTACGCCAAGGCGGGGGCCAACCAGTTCGCGTTCCACGTCGAGGTGTGTGACAGCCAGCGGCCCGCCGGGCAGGGCGGCATCGATGGGCATGCCTTGATTGAGCGGGTCCATTCGCTGGGCATGCACGCGGGGATGGTCGTGAACCCAGCGACACCGATTGAGGCGGTCGAGCCGTACCTGGAGCGGTTGGACCTCGTGCTGGTGATGAGTGTGGTGCCGGGCAAGTCGGGCCAGGCGTTTATGCCCGAGGTGCTCGATAAGGCACGCTGGCTGGCCGAGCGGCTGCCGGGCACGACGCGGATCGAGATGGACGGCGGGCTGAGCCCGAAGACCGCGCCGCTCGCCGGGGCGGCGGGGGTGGACACGATGGTGACGGCCTCGGCGCTCTTTGGTTCGGACGACCCCAAGGCCGTGATCGACGCCTTCCACGCATGTGAGTTGGCACGTTGAAGTAGCCGCGTCGCTACGCGACGCCGGTCGTTCGCGCGGGGCGAGTGTCTATTGCGGGACCCCGGCACCGCGTAGCGGTGCGGCTATGGCCATTTCGAGCGATGGGGTGACGGGCGTGACCTGGAGATTCACCGTTTGACGCTCGCCCGGCCGATTCCTAGGATACTCCATTCACCGTGCTGGCCCATGGTGTAATTGGTAGCACAGCAGATTCTGATTCTGTCAGTCGGGGTTCAAGTCCCTGTGGGCCAACTTTTTAGCGATTCACCGACCGCTTTACAGCCCGCCTCCATGGCGGGCTTTTTCATGCCCGCAGCGGGCTTCGCCGGTACGCCCAGCGAGGTCAACAGGCGTATGGGAGACTCCTGCAGAGGTGATTTTCCTCCCGCGCATCGATGCCTGGGGTGATCCCGCTAGGGTTGACCCGAACTACGGTAGGGCTCGCCGGGCAGGCGGGACTATTGTGAGGCCGTTTTTTTAGGGGCTGTGTGCAATGTTTCCTGAAAGCCCACGTCGATGGGTATGATACGGAGGCTACTCTGACTGCGTGATCGACTCTAAGGATGCTGCGCGGTCGTCTTATCTTTTTCTTCATCGAGGTCAGTTCATGACGTCTTCCCGCTTTGAACGCATGTGGCTCATTCCCCTGAGTGCGATCTGTGCTGCTTTGTTCGTGCTCAGTGCCCAGGCCGAGGATTGGCCGTCGTATCGGCATGATGTCTCGCGCACGGGGACTACGGCCGAGTCGCTTGACGCGGCGCGTCTGCAGGAGGTGTGGGTGCATGAAGCGTCCGAAACGCCTTTGCCCGCTTGGCCGGGCCCGGCGCGGTGGGACGCCTACGCCGCGATCAAAGACCTGCCCTCGATGCGCAACTACGATCCGTGCTACCACACGGTCGCGGTCGGCGGGGCGGTGTACTTCGGCTCGTCGACGGACGACTCGGTCTACAAGCTCGACGCCGAGACCGGCGAGGTCGCTTGGACGTTTACCACCGGCGGCCCGATCCGCATCGCGCCGATGGTGCACGAGGGCAAGGTGTACTTCGGATCGGACGACGGCGCGGCCTACTGTGTCGATGCCGAGTCGGGCGAGCAGGTCTGGCGCTACGACGTGACGCCCGGCGAGCGGATGGTGCTCAACAACGGCCGGGCGATCTCGTTCCACCCGGTCCGCACGGGCGTGGTGGTCCGTGACGGCATCGCCTACTTCGGCGCATCGCTGCTGCCTTGGAAGGAGTCGTACCTGGTCGGCGTCGATGCGCAGACGGGCGAGGTCAGTGGCGCGGGCACATTCCGGCAGGTGCTGGATCAGATGACGTTGGAGGGCGCGATGCTGGCGACGGACAGCGAGTTGATCCTGCCCCAGGGCCGGGTCGCGCCGATGCGGTTTGCCCGCGACACGGGGACCCCCGAGGGCTCGCTGGGCGGGGGCGGTGGGGTGTTTGTTGTCATCACGGCGGACCAGCACATCCTGCGTCAGGGCCAGGCCCGCGCGGGCGGGCTGGTCGGCAACGACCAGATCGCGCAGTACAGCCGGGGCCACGCCCTGGTGGTTGCGGGGGACTACGGGTTCCTGCTGGACCTGGAGTCGGCCATTGGACTGAACATGAAGGAGGGCCAGGAGCTGTGGCGGCATAAGCTTGAAAGCCCCGCCGACCTTGTCCTCGCCGGCGACACGCTTTACGTCGGCAGCCGGGGCCGGGTCACGGCCTACAACGCGGTCGAGGGCACGCGTGTCTGGTCGGCCCAGGTCGAAGGCACGGCCCACGGGCTGGTGGTCGCGAATGGGGCGTTGATTGTCAGCACCGACGCCGGCACGATCCACTGCTTCCGCGAAGGTGACGCCGCCGTGCCGGTCGCGGGTGATGAGGATGCGTCCCAGGGCGATGGCGTGGTGTCTGAATCGCCTGAAGTTGAGCGGGTCCGGGCCCGCGGGCTGGTGGGCCGATGGGTCTTCCACCGCAGCGCGATGCGCGACGCCGACGGCGCGAGCGTCGACAGTGAGACGTTCCGCGACGTCGCCATCCGCGACCAGGCCCGAAACTTGCACGGCCGCCTGATCGGCAACGGGCAGACCCAGCGCATCAACAACATCGAGGCGATGGTGTTCGACGGCAACACGATGGTCGAGCTCTCGACCGACCCGCGCAACGCGAACCTGCCCCAGCGGCAGTTCAGCGTCGAGGCCTGGGTCCGTGTCGATGAACTGATGAGTTGGGGCGGGATCGTCGGGTGTCTGCGCGACAACGGCAATGATGAGAAGGGCTGGCTGCTCGGCTTCCGCGACGACAAGTTCTGCTTCGGGCTCAAGACCGAGGACGGCGGTGCGCTGACCTACATGACCGCCAACAACAGCTTCACGCCCGGCGGGTGGGCGCATGTCGTGGGCACGTACGACGGCCGAACGATGCGGCTGTACGTCAACGGCCGGTTCGAGGTCTCGTCGGATGCGCAGGGCGGCAGCATCGTCTACCCTGATGCGATCCACTACGTCATCGGCGCGTACAAGGATGAGAACGAAGACTTCCGGATGAAGGGCCTGATCCACGAGGTGCGGGTCTACACCAACGTGCTGCGCGACCGCGATGTGACGGCGCTGTTCCGAGCGAAGGTTGAGAACTTCCCCGAGCCGGAGACCAGCCCCGAGGATGTGGGCAACTTCCTGGCGTTTGGGCCTTACGTGCGGTTCACAGCGCCCGGCGAGGCGGTGGTGCAGTGGTCGACCGACCGGCCGGCGACGGGCAGCATCACCTTCATCCGTGACGACGAGACCATCACGGTCGAAAGCGACCAGCGCGGGACGGACCACGAGGTGGTCGTGACCGGGCTCCAGCCGCGGACGGTCTACCAGTACCAGATCATCGCAGCCGCCGGCTCGAACGAACGCACGACGCGGAGTTTTGAGTGCGATACGTTCTTCAACTACACATCCGCGAACTCACATCGCGAGGTGCCTTACGGCAGCAACTTGCCTAACACGCTGGCGGTCAGCGCGTTGTTGGAGAAGCTCGATGACCCGCGTGGGTTCGCGGTCGTGTTCGGTTCGGACGCCGCGCGTTATGCATATGCCCTGTCTGGCACGATGAACGTGATCTGCGTCTTGGAAGATGAAGCAGCGGTCGCCGAGCACCGCGCTGTCCTCGTTGCGTCCGGCGTGTACGGCCGTCGTGTAACGGTCATGCACGCGGCGTCTCTGGACGACCTCCCGCTGCCCGAGCTGTTCGCCAATTTGGTCGTTTTCCCCCAGGGGGAGGCGGGGCTCGGGATCACGGCCCAGCAGGCCAAGCGGTTCCTCCAGCCCGGCGGGGTGTTGGTGATCGGTGAAGGTGAAGACCCGCAGCTCGCCTGGACCGCCCCGCCTATCGAAGGCGCGGGCGACTGGGGCCACATGTACGGCTCCGCCGACAACTCCTCCTTCGGGGGCGAGCACCTGGGCAACGCGGCATCGACCAGCGACCTCGAGGTCCAGTGGGTCGGCCGGCCCGGCCCGCGGTACCAGTCCGACCGGCAGACACGCAAGCCCGCGCCCCTCGCCGCGGGCGGCCGGCTCTACATGCAGGGCCTCCAACGCATCATCTGCTGCGACCAGTACAACGGCACCATCCTCTGGTCCATCGAGCTCCCCGAGATGATGCGGTGGAACGTCATCCGCGACAGCGCCAACTGGTGCGCCGATGACGAACACCTCTACGTCGCGGTGCTCGACGAGATGCTCAAGATCGACGGCCGCACCGGCGTCATCCTCGACCGCTTCCGCGCCCACGGCAACCGCACCGCCCAGCGCACCTGGGACTGGGGTTACATCGCACGTGCGGCACAGACCGACGACAGCCCCGGCGTGCT
>JBCCWH010000113.1:0-8746 GCA_039193915.1 Planctomycetota bacterium | reverse complement strand
CTCGGGACGCGGGTGTATTGGCAGCGCCCGGTGGGTTGCGCTCGCGGACTCGCTTCACCCACCCTACGCGATCAGTCATCCATGCCTAGCGCTTGACGGACGGTGGGGCTGGCCCGAAGTTTTTCGTACGCGCGGAACAGCCGGACGCGGGCGTTGTTGGGCGTGATATCCAGACGCTCGGAGAGCTCGGCGATATCGAGCCCTTCGACGTGGCGGAGGGTGATCACCGCGGCCTGCGACTCGGGCAGGTCGGCGACGGCGGCGAAGACGATCGACCGCTGGTCTTCATCCATCTGGAACGTCTGGTCCGCTTCGTCCGCGGCGACCTGGATCTCCTCGGCGTCGGCGGAGCCCGGCCCGCCCGCGGTGCGCTTGCGTTTGCGGACGACGTCGAGCGAGGCGTTGCGCACGATCATGGCAAGCCAGGAGACGATCGCGCGGGGGTCGTTGAGGTGGTCCAGCCGTTTGAGGCCGTTCATGACAGCGGTCTGCACGGCGTCCTCGGCGTCTGCGGCGTTGCGGACGATGGGGTAGGCCGTGGCGTAGAGGAAGCGGTAGTAGTCGCCGACGATGCGGGCGTACCACGCTTCGGGGGTCTCGTCGGGTTTGGGGAGGTTATCCATGTGCGAGCGGGGCCGGGGCGGCACGGGCTTCTTGCGACGTGGGCCGTCGCTGTCGTCCGATTCGGCGTATGCGGCTTCTTCGCCGTAAAACGCGTCGGCCTCATTGTACGGCACGTGGGACCACCGCTTGCGGGCCAGGGAGCCCTCGGTGGCCAGCTCGGTGCCGTCGTTTTCGTCCTCGGGGAAGTTCCGGTAGTGCTCGATACGGTAGGTCTGGGTTGCCACGACGCACGGGTCCTTTCCCGGCGGTCGCGTGCCCGAAACGGGGCGTTTGGCTACCTGCCGGAGGTAAAGGACGCGGGGGGGAGGGGGGCGTTACAGGGCGTGCAAAGAAAAATCGGCAGGGCTGAATCGGCGAAAAACCTTGGTCAACACCTAGTCGGGACGATAAACTTAGTTTGTAACGACTGGATAACTTTGCTTGGGTAGCTCGATGGACCACCTCACGATCCCGATCCGCGACGGCTTGGACGAACGCCGCAAGGCCGACCTTGCCGAATGGCTGACCGACCTAGCCAGCCAGGTCACCGAAGATACGCTGGCGGTTGACGACGACCCGGCGGTCCATGCGCAGGCGGTCCGGCGGGCCAAGCGCGGAATGTCGGAGGTCGAGGCGGGGCGCGGCGTCGATGGCCGCGAAGCCATGCGGCGGATCGCCGAGAAAAATGGGTTCAGCTTACCCCGATGACCTACCGCCTCACCCTTGCGCCGTCCTTCTAGGCAGATGTTCAGAAGAAGATCGACTGGCTCCGCGAACAGGGTGTCGCGGAACGTGTGATCGAGGCGTGGTTCGTCAAGCTCTATCGGCAGTTGGAGAGCATCACGGCTTGGCCGAAGTGCTACCCGGTGGACGAGGTGTATTCAGAGGCGCTCGGACGCGAGTCGCGGAAGATCAGCTACCGAGACCACGTGGTGATCTATCAGGTCGATGAGTCAGAACGCGAGGTGGTTGTGGTTGCCTTTGTTCATGGGGCGTCAAGAGGGTAAGCAGGGAGCCGTGCGTTACATCAAGGAATCCCAGTAGCTTCGATCTATATCTAAAGATGCAGCCACTTCACACAAGTCGGCCTTTTGTATGTCGCTTAGTTCAAACCATGGGTTGAGTTCGCCCAGGTTGTCGCAGATGATCTCGATTAGCACTTCATACTCGTGCGCCTTGAAAAGTGAGCGTTCAGCGGTTTCGCCTCCGAGTCGCTCACCCTTTCTCTCTCGGTCAATCACCTCGACAATCGGCGCTAGCTTACTTTCGATTTCTTCTCTACTTAGCATATGACAACCTCGCAATGGTGGCTCACCTCACGTCTCTCAGCAAATCTAACTTGCCGTCCGCTCCGCATCCTCCATCCAGGGCTGCCACCAGCCGTCGGCTTGTCTTGTCGCGTAGGCGTGGAGGAGGGTCTTGAGTTGATAGGGGGTGAGGGCCGGGTCGAGCTGGAGCCAGCGGGTGATCAGGCCGGTGACCAGGGGGGTGGCGTAGCTGGAGCCGGTGACGCGGCGGGTGGTGCCGTGCTGCCAGGCGACGGTGTTGCCGACGCCCGAGGCTTCGAACTCGACGAGGTCATGCTTCCGGGGGCGGAGCTCGGCGGTGCGGAGCTGGGCGTAGGTCACGCCGACGGTCGAGGCGAAGCTGGTGGGGTAGTCCCGGCCGTCCTGCTGGTAGCCCTTGGCGCAGACGCAGCAGACGTTGCGGGCGTAGAGGTCGTCGACGGCCTGCCCGATGCGCAGCGCGAGCGCGAGCCGGAGCGTGGACAGCGACATGTTGACGACGCCGACGTCCTGCGTGCTCAGCCAGCGGAGCGCTTCGACGAGCGCTTCGGACGAGCCCTCGCGCGAGGCGCTAAGGACGCGGATGCTGATGAGTTCGCTGCCGGGGGCGATGCGTCGGACCTGGCCGGCGGCGGCGGTGCCGTGGCCGCAGACGTCGAGCGGTTCGGTGGGGCGGACCTCGGCCCGGCCGTCACTTCCGGGGGCGCTGTCGGTTTCAACCACATACGACGCCGCGAGTTTTCCGCCCAGCCAGGGGTGGTCGTGCTCGACGCCGGTATCGACGACCGCGACGCGCACGCCCGTGCCGTCGGCTTCGCCCATCGCGTCCAGCATCCCACGCACGTCGAGCATTAGCGTTGGCCTCCCCGCGTGGCGATGTGTGGAAGGGTGCCACACAGCGTAGCTGTGTGCGGAGACGCTGGGGACTTTGGTGTGATCGCACAGAGCTGCGCTCTGTGGCACCCGGGGTGAATAGCCGCACCGCTACGCGGTGCCGGGGCCCGTCGTGACGGGGTTGTTTGGATGCATCCGCCACCGGCGTCGCATAGCGACGCGGCTATTGAGCGGCTCGCAAGGACAAGCGTCATGGGTGTTCTCCCGCGAGTTCGCCCAGCCGACGCGTGATCGCACGCGCCGCGTCGAGGTAGCGCTGCAGGTCGGCATCCGTAAACCCGTCGGCGTTGGCGCTGTTGATCGCGGTCAATACGCCGTATTCGCGCTCGGCGTCGGACAGCGGCACCGCCATCTGGCTGGTCGTCGTCGTTCCCACCTTCGCGTCCACGCTCGGGTCGTGCTGCGGGTCGTCCTGCAGCTTGTTGGTGATCGTCGGCTGCTGGAACGACACAACCAAGCCAACCACGCCGCGCGTCACCGGCTGCTCGGTGCCGACCAGCTTCGACGCGGCGGGTGATTCGCATAGCGCGAACCGCAGTGTTTTGCCCTGCTCATCGAGCAGCAGCACCGACCCCTCGGCCGCGCCGACTCCGCGCACCGCCTCGCCCAGTGCACGGGTTAGGGTCGGGTCGTCGTGGGCCGCGTTGTGGAGGGCTTGGGTCATGTGGGAAGGACGTCGTGGAGGATGGTCGATTTCGGATTTCGGATCGCGGATTTCAGAGCAGAGCCATCCGCTATCCGCTATCGCCCATCCGCCATCAACGCTTGCGGATCGCCTCATGCTCCTCGGGCAGCAGGCGGTACACCTCCACCGGCTCGGGGTACTGGTTGCGGTCCTGGATGACCTCGTCGGGCTCGCGGATGTCTTTGCCGCCCGCGAGCAGCAGGCGCTTGTAGCAGTTGCGGGTCAGCGCCATCCCGAATCGGCGGCAGGTCTGGCCCGTGATGACCCGGCTGGCGACGACGATGGCGTCGGAGATGTTCACGCCCGCGACCGCGCCGTGGGACTGGGGCGCGTGGTTCTGGATCCCCAGGCCGTGCATCGGCATGCGCCAGACCTTGCCGACGTGCATGCCGGTGCGCAGCGAGACGTTGGCGCGGAAGCCGAGGTTGTGCAGCAGCGAGCGGACGTCGTTGTCGAACCGGCCCTGCACAGTGAGCGCGAAGTCGTAGATGGCGCGTGCGGGTTTTTTGCCGTGCGCCAGCGCGAGGAAGCCGTCGCCCGAGAAGCCCTCGACGACGACATCGGGGTGCTCGGCCGCGGCGTCGTTGAACAGCCGATACATCGCCAGCCCGAGGCGGCGCAGGCGTTCTTCGTCATCGACGCACTGGTAGACGAGCTGCGTATAGCCCGACAGGTCGGCGAAGAGGATGCCGGTGTCGCCCAGGGCGGCGAGGGTGGGCGGGTGTTCGGGCGTAGGCATCGCGGCGGGGGTCCGGGAGTAGGGTCAGGCGTCGGGGTGATCGATTAGATGCTGCAGGCGATCCGCAAGCGGAGCGGGAAACCTAGTCGGCCAGGTATCATCGATCAAGCCGACGTCGAGTAGGTCGAGAAGGTGAACTCGATCCTTTAGGCGGTGGCTGTTGAGCTTCATCCGGACCAGCGTTTCAAGTTCGAGCACACGCAAGTCGCCTACCGATACCGAGACCTCATCGCTGGGTGAGGGGTTGGGCTCGGGGTCGTCGTCGCGTACTAACTCTCCGGCAAAGACGAGGTGGACCGCGTCGCGCGGGCTGGCTTTGGCATCGTCGAGGAACATCGTTAGCCCCGCTGATTGTCGAAACAGGAACCCCGCATCGACGAGTGCGTCTCTAATCGTGTTCAGGTCCGATCGCCGTACCAGCAGGTCAACATCCCGCGTATTGCGTACCGCCGCCTCGTCTTGCTGCGCGACCCACACCCGGACTGCCAGTCCACCGACGACCGCATAAGGTACCCCGGCCTGTTTCAGTGCAGCCGCCGCACGCTCCATACGCTCCTGCACCTTGTCCACGGCCCGCTCCATTCTGGCCCAAAGCCGATCACCCGTGTAGTGGATCGATGTCATTGCCAGCCCTTTCTTCGAACTTAGTTTACTTCACCTAAACCCTGACTCCAACTCGGAATGGAGCCGCATCCGTGTTTTTACGGGTAGAATCTACCGTTCAAGTCTATGCCCCACGAACCGTCCTACGAGTTTCGACGCGAGTACCTGCTCCGGCTGCCCCTGCCGCTGGCGCAGCTCTACTCCCGTGCGCACAACGCCAAGGACAACCGCTCCCGCCACGACAACTGCTACTACATCTTCGAGTCGCTCATCAAGCTCGCCGCCTGCCCGCTCATCGGGTCGTACATCGACGACCTCAACCGCGGCAGGCCCCACGTCGAGTCCATCGACCGCACGCTCTCCTACCTCGCGCTGCCGTCGCTGGGCCAGTGGGTCGCCATGCTCCGGGAACTCGCCCGGCACTACGGCAACAGCCCGGAGCACAAAGGCCACCCGCTGCGCAACGTTTGGCGCAAACTCAACCGCAAGCACACACGCGCCGAGTCGCCCGCCATCGTCGGGCTCTACCGCCGCATCAAGCACGGGCCCGACGGCAAGCTCTCGGCCGACTCGACCTGCACCCTGCTCGACCTCTTCGACAAGGTCGTCCGCTACCGCAACGATGTCGTGGGCCACGGCGGGCCGCGCTTCGAGGACTTCTTCGATAACGAGATGGGCCCGCTGATGTTCCCGGCCGTCAACGAGGTCCTCGCCGAGGGCACGTTTGACCCGCTCGGTGCGCCGGGGACGCGGCTGGTCTATCTGACCGAGATGCGGATGGTGGGGGAGGGCAAGTTCGAGGTGTCGTTGCGTGAGCTGGTGGGGCTGCAGGGGGAGCGCAGCGCACCGATGGTGTTTGATCATGACATGGTCAAGGCGCTTGCGCCGCGTTATGGCGCGTTCCCGGGGCTCGCGTTGATCTGGCCGGGCCATGCCGCGCCGCTCCGGCTCGGGCCGATGATGCGTTTCCGTGAGTCGGAGGTCGCCGACGAGGTGCTGCTGCTGAACCGCGACCGCGGCGGGCGGCAGGTGGAGTACCTCTCGTACACGACCGGCCGGACCGAGCGCGACGCGGAGATGTCCGGCGCGATGGCGCACATCCTGTCGGTGGTGACGGCGAAGGAGATCACGGAAGATCAGCTCCGCGCGTTTGAAAAACTCAGCCGGTCCGAGGGCGACTCGATCGAAGGCCTGGTCGGTGACAGCCGGCTGGACGGGACAAGCGGCGCGCCGCGGCTGGGGGACTACGAGCTGTTGGCGGAGCTGGGGCGTGGGGGGATGGGTGTCGTGTATCTCGCGCGGCAGGCGTCGCTGGGGCGTGTCGTTGCCTTGAAGACGCTGCCGGGGGACCTGTCGAGCAACGAGCGTGCGCTGGCGCGTTTCCGTCGTGAGATGCGGGTGCTGGGGAACTGCGACCACCCGAACATCGTGAAGCTGCTGGACTCGGGGACGCTGGACGACGGGCAGATGTACTACACGATGGAGTACGTGCCCGGCGCCGACCTGGAGCAGGTGTGGAAGGAGCTGAGCAGCCAGACGTGTGAGACGGACGTGACGGATCTGGACGAGTCTGTCTTTGCCCAGGCGCTCGACGCGGCGAGCCGACACAAACGCCGGGACGTGGCGACGCGGTACGAGCGGACGCTGAACCCGCTGCGTCGGCGTGATGAGGCGGGGGACGAGAACCCGCTGGTGCTGCCGCCGTTGCCGCTGCCGGAGTTGCCTGCGGCGCTGCGCGACCCGAGCGATCGTGCGGCGTATGTCCGGCGGATCGTCGGGATGATCCGCGACGCCGCGCTCGCGCTACACACCGTCCACGCCCAGGGCGTCATCCACCGCGACGTGAGCCCGGGCAACCTGATGGTCACGCCCGACGGCAACCGCATCGTGCTGATGGACTTCGGCCTGGCCAAAGGCGGGGGCGAGTCGATGAGCATGTCGATCGGGACGGGGTTTATGGGCAAGCTCCGCTACGCCGCGCCCGAGCAGTTGGCCTCGGCGGTGCTCGAGGTCGGTGCGCCCGCCGATGTGCGGGGACTGGGCGCGACGCTCTGGGAACTCGTCACCCGGCAGCGTCTGTTCGGCGAGGCACGCGACGAGCGTGCGCTCGCCACGCTGATCCATCAGAAGGACGTGCCGCGGCTGCGCGAGGTCGACCCGGGCTTTGACCGCGACCTCGAAGCCATCGTCGCCCGCGCGACCGAACGCGAGGTGCCCAAGCGTATCGGCTCGGCCAAGCTGCTTGCCGAATACCTGCAGATGTACCTCGACGGTGCGCCGCTGCCGATCCGTCCGCCGACGACCGGGGAGCTGTTTGCCCGCTGGGTCCGGCGGAAGAAAGCCCTCGTCGGCTCGCTGGCGTTCGCGTTCGCGGCGGTGTCGCTGATCCTTGTCTTCGCGTTCAACGAAGTCAACAAGCGGGCGCACGACGCGCAGGTCGCGCGCGACCAGGCGCTGGACTCACGCGCCGAGGCGGAGGCGAGTCTTGAGCAGACCCGCGCGGCGCTGTCAGGGGTGTTCGAAACCATCACCGAGTCGGACGTGTTCCGCGGCACGGGGCTCTATGGCCCGCAGCGCGAGCTGCTCGCGGAGATTGTTGGGCACTACGAGACGGTCCTGCGTGACAACCAGGACGACGCGCAGCTCAAGTTCGATCTCGCCCGCACGCTGCGCATCCTCGCGGAGACGAGCCTGCAGGTCGGCAAGGTCGAGGAGGCCGAGCGCCACGCGATCAAGGCCGACGGGCTGCTGCGCGGGCTGAGCAGCGAGGACGCCGTCTACGAATCGGAGCGGGCGTCGTTGCTGGTCGTGCGGTCAAGGATCTACCTCGGCCTGGGGCCGGACCATTACGACGCGGGTATCGACGCGGCGACGCAGGCCGTCAACATGCTGATCCCGCTGGTCGCACGCCCCGACAACCGCGATGAGCACGCGGCGATGGCGTCGGCCTGCCAGAGCCTGGGCGACCTGAGCTACGCGCGCACGGCCTACCCCGAGGCGCTCGACTGGTACCGCGCCGCCGCGACCACCCGTTGGCAGTTCTATGAGCGCGACGACCCGCCACGCCGGATCCCCGCCGATGAACTCGCCGAGGTGCAGCTACAGATCGCACGCACCTTTGTCGCCGATGGCGAGCCCGACCAGGCCCGCGTGATCTACGCCAGCGTGATCGATATCCTCGAACCCTTCCAGGACACCTCGCGCCCGCTGACGCAGCGCATCACCGCGCCGATGCGCCTCAAGCTTGCGGTCGCGCAGCGGTCCTACGCGAACCTCGTCAAACCCGAGGACCGGCTGGACCGCTTGCAGGCATCGGTCGACATCATCCGCCAGCTTGCCGGCGACAGCCCGGACGTCAGCCTGTATCAGATCGAGCTGGCCCGTTCACTGCTCGACCTTGCGCGCCTGCAGACCCTATCGCCCGGCCAGGATGTCGACAACACCGGGCTGGCGTCGATCGAACGCAACCGCAGGGAGCAGGTATTCGACGAACTGATGAGTGATGTGCTGCCCCGACTCAAGGCGCTGCTCCCGGGCAACAAAGAGGTCGAGCTGCTCGAAGCCGACACATACGCGTCTTGGGCCCAGTTCCAGGGGATCGACCACATCGACCCCGCGTTTGAGATCAACTGACGCGCGTCCCGTTTGGCCATGCGTCTGCACGCTCCTCGCCCCAGGCTCGCATGTGGATGCAGGGCAATCGCTTGTCGGTGTAACCGCCGCGTCACCACGCGGGGGCGAGGGGCTCCCACCCCTGTCCTGCACTCCGCCCCGGGCGTGGCCCGGCGGTTTCACCAAAATGCAATCGCCCTCATCTGGATGCGGGGCTGGGATCATCCTCACATTTCTTTGCGAGTTCCGTAAACGCGGGCGAAGCCGGCGCGGCCGTCTCGGGCTATCGCGCGTGAGACGCTACGGTTATCATGGCTCACGGTT
>JBCCWH010000112.1:0-8761 GCA_039193915.1 Planctomycetota bacterium | reverse complement strand
GTTGCGCTCGCGGACTCGCTTCACCCACCCTACTTTCTTCACTTTTTTCCTCTCGCCTGTAACACGCTCCGAGCCCCCCCCGTCTCTCCCGAGGACGGCACATCGCCGACCGAATCAGGGAATTGAATCATGAAAGACGACCCCAAGAACAAGCTGGCCAAGGGTTTACGCAAGGAGCTGACCGAGGCCGAGGCTTTGGAACGCGGCCTGGACCGGCTCTACGCCTCGCTCCAGCCGCCCTTTGGGGCCGAAAATCGGCTCAACGACCGGCTGATGGCAATAACCGACCCTGCCCAGGCGTTCGATGAGAGCGAGCTGGTCCTCGATGGCGGGCCACAGACCGGGCCATACAGCTTCGAGGAGGCACTGGCCCAGCAGCGAACGGACGATGCCGAGGCGGGCAGCGACCTGCTCGCCGCAGGCCTCGAAGAAGGCCCGATCGAAGAACAAACCGAGGAAAATCAAAAATCGCTGCAACCCGACGCGGACGACACGGATAGCTAGCAGTAGCCCGCTGTAACGGCGGACGCTCATCCACCGTCTCGCATGCAGCTTCCAGGACTCGACGGGCCAAACGCCCCAAACACCCCACCACGCACGGCCGGGACGCTCTACTCATTCTCGAGAGCGCGTCCCGGTTTTTTTGCGCCGCAACCACACCCGCAAGCCCAACACCAACCCCCGGCGCGGCCCATCGATCCAGACAAATCCCGGTACGCTAACGCCATGCCACACCTCACCCGCGCTGCCCTCTGCGTACTGCTGCTCTACCTCGCCGCCTGCGTCAGCAGACCGACAACGCCCAACACCGCAAGGCCACAACACGCCACGCCTCCCAACATCGTCATCATCTTCACCGACGACCAGGGCTACGGCGACCTCTCCTGCTTCGGCCACCCCACGATCCACACCCCCCACCTCGACGCGCTCGCCGCCGACGGCATGAAGCTCACCCAGTGCTACGTGCCCTCCCCCGTCTGCTCACCCTCCCGCGCCGCACTCCTCACCGGCTGCTACCCCAAACGCGTCGGCATGCACCAGCACGTCATCTTTCCGCAGAACAACTACGGGCTCCATACGGAAGAAGTCACCCTCGCAGACATGCTCAACGCACACGGCTACGCCACCGGCATGTTCGGCAAGTGGCACCTGGGCCACCGCCCCGGGCTCATGCCCACCGACCAGGGCTTCGACACCTTCTTCGGCATCCCCTACTCCAACGACATGGCCCAGATCCACCTGCCCGAAGACAACAACTACCCCTTCCGCATGCCCTTGATACGCAACAATGAGGTGATCGCGTGGGAGCCCGACCAGCGGCTGCTCACACGCAGGTACACCGAAGAGGCTGTCGCGTTTATCGAACAGCACAAGGACCGGCCGTTCTTCGTCTACCTGCCCCACTCGATGCCGCACATCCCGCTGTACGCCTCGGACGATTTCGAGGGCGAAAGTCCGCGTGGGCTGTACGGGGATGTCATCGAGGAAATCGACTGGAGCGTCGGCCAGATCGTCGCCGCGCTCGAAGCCCACGGCCTGACCGACAACACGCTGGTCATCTTCACCAGCGACAACGGCCCTTGGCTGCAATACAACCTCGAAGGCGGCTCGGCCGGGCTGCTGCGCGGCGGCAAGGGCAGCAACTGGGAGGGCGGCCAACGCGTCCCCGCCCTCGTCGCCATGCCCGGCACGATCCCCGCCGGAAGCGTCTGCCGGGAAGTCGTCACGACGATGGACCTGCTGCCCACCATCGCCACGCTCACCGGCGCGACGCTGTCCGACCGCGTCATCGACGGCCACGACATCACCCCCCTGCTCACGGGAGAAGACGGCGCAACCAGCCCGACGGACGCCTTCCTCTACTACACGTCCGGCGGTGACCTGGCCGGCATCCGCCAAGGCCCGTGGAAGCTGCTGCTCCAAAGCGACGAACTCTACCACCTCGACCACGACCCCGGCGAGCAGTACAACCTCGCCAACCAAAACGCCGACCGCATCGCCGAGCTGCGCGCCCTGGCGACACAGATGGACGCCGAGATCACCGAACACGCCCGGCCGACGCGGGTGGTGGAAGAACTGCTGTTTGATCCACGGAAGCCGGAGTAGGCGCAAGAAGTTCCGACTTTGGGTGCCACACAACTGCCCGCAGGGCTGCTGTGTGCCGCCCCGAATCCAACCGCATAGTACGACGAGGTCCAAATGGCAGCATCTATCATCACGCGATACGGGCATTCTGAGAACATTGCATCACCAGACAGCGACTGGATCACCCATAGACTCCTAAACGAACTCAAAACTGAGCAGTTCGACGAACCTGATAACGAACATACCCAGGTATCGGTATCGAACGAGCACTGGTCCGTCTCAGTACAAGTCAGTGGCTTGGTGTACTTCGACAACCTCGACTTGCTCGAAGGCGAGGAATCGGACCTGCCCGAAACGATGTACCTGCGCGATATCGATGACACCGAACTGGTCTCGATCTGGCGAGCGGTGGTGTCAGGTGATCAGGATGCGTTGTTAGATCATGGGTGGGTTTGTGAGATAGACGAACTGCCGCCTTACCGGGCCGATTACTATCGTTAGTCGTTGCCGGCACCCAAGCACGATGACCGACACGAACACGAAAGAAACCATGGACCTCCTCGACCACCTGCTCAAACACGACGCCTGGACGACGCGTCGGCTGATGGCGTTGTGCCTGCCGTTGTCGGATGACGAACTCGGCCGCGACTTCGCGCTTGGGCCGGGGACGCTGCGCAAGCTCTGGCAGCACGTCGTCCGCAACGTCGAGGTCTGGACGGCGCTGATGGCCGGGGACGAGACGATCATCGACGGCGCGCCAGCCGACGCGCCGCTGAGTGTGTTGATCGAACGCTACGACCACGCCTCGGCCGCGCTATTTGCGCTCGCGCGGCGCATCACCGACGAAGGCAGATTCGACGGCACGTTTGTCGATCACCTCGACCACCCGCCGCGCAACAAAACGTTCGGCGGCGCGATCCTCCACCTCGCCACGCACGGCATGCACCACCGCGCCCAGGCCCTCTACATGATGCGCCGACTCGGTATCGAGAACGTCCCCGAAGGCGACGCGCTGAGTTGGGAAAATCAACACCGCAAAAGCTGAGCCGGCCGCGCACCATGCGCCGCTTCACATTTTTTGCCGCCAACCACTCCCCGCACCCAAGCCCGCCCCGAAGGCAGCGACGCCCGGGGCCACCCAAGCCCCCGCCCTCGGCCGGCCGTCACCCACCCCACCACGATTTCAACCAACGATACAGAACTACTCATTCCATAAAACTCTTTTTTGGAATCACTTACAGCAATAAAAGAATATGGAGACGCCCGCATTGACACGGGCTCGAAGATGCCGATAGGATAGGGGCACGGGCCTCCGGGACCGCTGAAATCTT
This sequence comes from Planctomycetota bacterium, assembly GCA_039193915.1. Taxonomy (GTDB): domain Bacteria; phylum Planctomycetota; class Phycisphaerae; order Phycisphaerales; family Phycisphaeraceae; genus JAHQVV01. The sequence goes on along the minus strand of JBCCWH010000112.1, from coordinate 5,345 downwards.
GGCCGTGGCGCGCCTCCGCTCACAGGTTCGGAGCCCTGTGGCGGGGGTTTTTTCTGCGCCCATCCGACACGGTCCGCCACGACACAACATCTAGCGCCAGTTTTTCCACACCCCGGCCGCCCGCTGTGCCACGCCCCCGGCCCCGCTCCAAACGCATCGCGAAACAACGCTGGGACTTGCTGGACGCGAACACCCAACAGGCCCTAACGCCGACCCAAACAAAATCATATCATCAGGCTTGACAGCCAAGAAAGATTGGGTAAAGTTAGGTGCGTACACCGCCCTACCAAACGGAGCCCGATCATGCTCAGCATCCAGCTCATCGACAAGACCCTCCAGCAACGCGACCACGACCGCCTGCTCCGTGAGCTGTGCCGAAACGGACTCATCATGCCCCTGCCCCTCCGCGTCCGCCTGGGCCGCTCCGCCCACGGCGCGGCCGGGCTAGGGCTCCGACGCCTGGTCGAGCTGACCTACGGCCCCACCGCCCTGAGCCGGGAACTCACCGACCAGCTCATCCACGCCATCCACCCCGGCCTGGGCGTTCTCGACGACGAGGGCTCCCCCTGCCCCGTCCTCACCGCCGCCGTCTGCGCCGGGCTGGGCCGGCTGATTCGGGACCACGGCCCCCTGCTGGGCGAATCCCTGGCCGAAGCGACCCACGCCCACCAGAACGGCATCGACGCCCTCGCACGGATGCAGGACTCCAGCGGCCTGTTCACAGGCCAAACCGACCGCACCCCCGACGATCGGCTACTCGCATCCGCCTTTATCGCCTACCTCCTGCTCGACGACCACGCCTTCGCCGCCCGCTGCCAGCGCCACGCCCTGCTCACCGCGCTCGAAGAACAGCGCGACCACGCCGAGCCCCAGACCGCCGACCTCATCGAGATGGCCCGGATGTCCGGCCCAACCGCCCCGCAACCCCAGACCCACCAGCCCATCCTCCCCGCCCTCGCGGCGTAGGCAACCAATACCACCGTGGCAGCGGCCCCCAGCCCGCCCACCGGGGGCGGGTCGGGCCTGATGCCCTGCATGACGCCGACCCGTGCGGCATGCAGGCCACCGGCAAGGCCTCCGGCTTTCCGAGCGCTACCCCACCGAAGCCGACCCTTGACTTGCGATCGCACGCGCCCGCAAGGACACTGGCGGGCGTGAACTTCCTGGCCCATCTGGTTCTTGCGCCGGACACACCCGAGGGGATCGCCGGGGCGTTGGCACCCGACCTGATCCGCGGGCCGCTGCCCAATGACCTTGCGCCCGGGGTACTCGAGGCCGCACGCGAGCACCAGTCCATCGACCACGCCACCGACCGCCACCCCGCCTTCATCGCGGTGCGAGACCGGCTTCGCCCCACCGCAGGCCGATTCGCCGGCATCGTCGCCGACGTCTTCCTCGACCACGCCCTCGCAAACGCCTGGCCACGTCACGGCCGACCCGAGCCCATGCCCGACTACACCGCCCGCGTCGGCCAAACCCTCGCCGAGCACCGCGACCTCATGCCCGCCTCCATGCACGAGGCCATCCGACTGATGCGCCGGCATCACTGGCTCAACACCTACGCCACACCCCAGGGCATGCACCTCACCCTCGAACGCATGTCTGCCCGATACACCACACGGCTGCGAACCGACGTCGACCTTACCCCAACCGTCGATCTCCTCAGCCCCGGGCCGCCCCACTGGCTCACCGAAGCGTTCGACGACCTCTGGCCGAGCCTGCAACAACACGTCAAACGCCGCCGCGAAACCCAACGCCGCCCACCGCTATCCGCCACCTAGCAGGCCCGCAAAGACAGCCCATCCATCCGCAGCTCGCCGATTACGCCCGCTTAAAAAAGACCCCACAACCTCTCGCACGACCTCTTCAAAGAGCGCCATGAACACCTATCCCCATCACCCGCCATCCCTGCCCCAAACGATCCGCACGGCCGCTGCCCGATCGGCGGCCGCATGCGCGCTGGCCCTTGGCCTGCCCGCCTTCGCACAAACCCAAACCGCTGCACCGCCCGACCCGGCCCCAACGGCCGACGTCAACACCAACGCCCAGCGCGATGGCCTAACCCAAGTCGCTCACGAAACCGCGACCGAACCGAAGTGCGCCCTGCTCGCCGCGCTGCCCAACATCGCAACGCCCCCGATGACCCTCCGCGTCTACTGGGAAAACGACGGCGCGTTTGCCGACCCCACCGACAGCTACGACCGCGGCTACACCAACGGCTTCGCGCTCACGCTCGACCATCAGCCCCGGTGGGCCCAAGACCTCACGCCCTACATGCCCTTCGCCGAGCTCTTCGCGGACGCCCACGACGACACAATAACCGCCGCGGGCTACGTGCTGGGGCAGTTGATCTTTACGCCTCGCTCGATCGACACCGTCGCGCCGATCCCCGGCGACCGGCCGTTCGCGGGCTACCTCTACGGCGGGATGTACTGGCAACGCGAAGCCCGGTTCCACGGCCGCGACGACGCCGCTGTCCTCGACCACTTCGAGCTCAACCTCGGCGTCGTCGGCGGCTCGTCCCTCGCCGAAGACATCCAGGTCTGGGTCCACGACAACTTCGAAGGCAAGCCCCCGAACGGCTGGGACAACCAACTCAAAGACGAGTTTGCCTACCAGTTCTACTACCGACGCAAGTGGCGTTTCGACACCGGCGAATTCACAATGCCGCTGCTGGGCGATGTCGAGTCGCAGCTCATCCCGCAGGCCGGCCTCGCGCTGGGCAGCGTCTACCGCCACGCCGAGCTCGCCGTCACCGCCCGCGTCGGCTTCCGACTGCCCGACGATTTCGGCGCAGGACGCATCAACGACCTCGCCTCCGCCACCGGCGAGACCGGCGGCGAGCCCGGCTGGGCCTGGTACGCCTGGGGCCGAATCGGCGGACGCTACGTCGAACACGACACCTTCCTCGACGGCTCGAACACCCAAAACCCCAGCCCGTCCATCGACAAAAACCCCTTCGTCGCCGAGGCACAACTCGGCCTCTCGATCGCCTACTGCGACGGGCCCTACACCCTCCAGTTCACCTGGGGGCTCACCTTCCTCACCGACACCTTCGACGCCCCAGCCGGCTCCAACGCCGACGACGGCGTCACGTCCTACGGCACGATGACGCTCTCACTCAGCAAAGACTTCTAGGCTCCGTCTAAAAACCAAAGGTGGGATGGGCGTCCCGCCCGTCACGCTCAATCGACGGCCGAGACGGCCATCCCACCGTTTTCGGACAGAGCCTAATCAACGCAAACCCCCTCCGGACCCGCCCCATGATCTGGCACTACAGCACACGCATCATCGACACCTCGACGTTCTTCTCGCGCGGCCGAATCGATCAGCCCGAGCTCAACGCCATCCTCAAGTCCTACGGCGAACTGGGCTGGGAACTCGTCTCCATCACCCCCATCGAACAGAACGTCCAAGGCACCAACAGCATCCTGCTGACCTTCAAGCAACCAGGACGCGCCGCGCCCAAAAGCGACTCGGCCTAGGCTGTAGCTGAGATGCATCCCACTAATACACGCGTCGCGGATGCCACACAACTGCCCTGCTTGCAAGACAGTTATGTGCGGGGGAAAGGTTGCTCGACAAGTCGGCACACAGCAGGCCTTCGGCCAGTTGTGTGGAACCCCGGAAGCAAGCCTTAGCCTAGCCGCGACGCCGACGACGTGTGACCAACAGCCCGCCGATCGCCAACACCGCCAGCGACCCCGGCTCGGGGATGTAGGTGTGGTCGTGCTCGGGGAGGTTGGCCTCACTCAGCGCGACAAACTCAAGGCCGAGCGACTCACCCAAGTCGACGATCGTGCCGTCGGCATGGACCGCGGTCCGGCCGCGCATATCGGGCAGCGCAAAGGTCGTCTCGCCGTCGCCGCCGTAGGTCGTGCCCAGGATGGAGAAAAGTGCTTGGTTCTGCTCGATCGACAGCAGTTGCCCATCAAGGAGGGCCCAGCCACGCGGCGCGAAGTTGCCGGCGAACATCGTGATCTCTCCAAGAAGAGGCTCGCCGAATGTACCGCGCGTTTGCGACGGGAAGACCCCGCTGGTCGCGATGATGTAGTTGAGCCCAAGGCCCGGCTGCGTGTTATCGAAAGGCTGGTTGCCGCCGGTGCTCTCGGAATCAAAACCCAGTTCGGGCAGGCTGTGGTCGTGTGCAGGCAGGTTGTTGATGCCGAGCGTGACGCCTTCGCTGCCGCTGCGCTGACCGAGTTGCCAGTTGGTCCCAGTGCCGTTGGCCTGGCCGGGGTGGACGGCGACGCGGCCGCGGAGGTCGGGCAGCGCGAAGGTCGTTTCGCCATCACCGCCGTAGGTCGTGCCGAGGATGGCGAAGAGGGCCTGGTTCTGCGCGATGGGCAGGATCTGGCCGTTGGCCTCGGCCCATCCACGTGCAGCAAAGTTGCCCGCGAACTGCGTGACCTGGCCCAGGAACTGCCCGCTGCCACGGTTGCGCGACGGGAAGATGCCTTCGGTCGCGATCCAGAAGGTCGAGGCGAGCGTGGGCTGGAAGTTGGAGAAGGCCTGCCCGCCGCCGGTGCTGCCCGTCGGGCTGTTGGGGTTCGCGAAGCCGTGGCTGTGGGCGGGCATGTTGTTGATCGTGAGCGTCGTCGTCGCGCTGCCGCGCATCTGCCCGACGTTCCAGTTACTCAGCCCCGGGCCTTGGCCGTGATGCACCGAGGCGGTACCCGAGAGGTCCGGGACGGCAAAGGTGGTCTCCCCATCACCGCCATAGAACGTGCCGACCAGCGAGAACAGCGCGTCGTTCTGGTTGACGGCCAGGAGTTGCCCTTCGGGGGCGACCGCGCCGCTGGGGGTAAAGTTGCCCGCAAACATCCGGATCTGCCCGAGGTAGTCCACACCCGCAGTGCCGCGGTTCCGAGAGGGGTACACACCGGTCAACGGCATGAAGTAGTTAATCCCGAGCGACGGCTGCATGTTGTTGATCGGGTCGCCGCTACCGGCCGAGCCGGAGACAAAATCATCTGCACCCGCTTGAGCCGACGCATGCACCGCACCGGCCATTAACCCTGCCAGCACGACCGGCAAACCCCTACGCAAACGATGCCGTAGCGACAAACAAAACCCCATGCGATCAGACATGCAATCCTCCTCGACAGGCGAAAGCCCGAGATGACAGAACTCCCAAAGGAGCCCACGAAGTGAAGCTCAAAGCGTACCTACGATACCACGCACCGGGCCGTGAAGAAAGAAGTTTTAGAGCAACTTTCCTCAAGAATCTCCATACCCGCACGCCTTGAAGTAGTTCTCGCACTCCTCGGGGCCGACGGATCGCAGAGCCTCGGCGATCGCGTCGTGTATCGCCTCCACCGTTGACGCCGACACCCGACGTAGCC
>JBCCWH010000111.1:0-8761 GCA_039193915.1 Planctomycetota bacterium | reverse complement strand
TACGGCACGGCACTCCGCATCGCGTTCAAGTGGGCGCAGATGTACGGCTACGACTGGGTCGTCACCATGGACTGCGACGAGCAGCACGAGCCCGAGGCGCTGCCCAGCTTCTTCAAAGCGATCAACGACGACGACGCGGACGTCATCTCCGGCAGCCGGTACATCTGCCGTGAGACCTGCGGCGACCCGCCGCCGATCGAACGCCGCAAGATCAACCAGACGATCACGCAGTGGGTCAACGGCGGGCTGGGCTTTGGCATCACCGACGCGTTCTGCGGGTACAAGGCCTACCGCGTCAGCGCGATGGAAAAACTCGACCTGACCGAGGACGGCTACGCGATCCCGCTGCAGCAGTGGGTCCAGTTCGCGGCGCACGGCCTGCGCGTCCGCGAGGTGCCGGTCCGGCTGATCTACAACGACCCCAACCGCTCGTTCGGCGGGCCGCTCGACGACGCGGGCCATCGGCTGCTGCACTACCGCGAGGTGTTCGAGCAGGAACTGGCGAAGTTCCCCGGCCTGGCCAAGGTCAGCCTCGGCGACCTGATCCACCCGCCGTGCGAGTGCGGCGCGGCGATCTAGCCGGTACCGTGCCTATCGCGATGGCCGACCCGACGAAACCCCGAGTGATCATCGACCCGCCGCTGCGCGACTGGCGTGTGTCTGGCGTCGGCTCAGGCGAGTCGCGGGGGGCGCTGGTCGGCCTGCTCGACACGCTGGGCCTGCACGACACGCCTTTCGATCCGACGCGCCCCGTCATCGCGACCGGCCACCAGGCGTGGTTCTGGCACCCCGGTATCCTCGCCAAAGACCTCGCGATGTCGGCCGCCTCTGAGCGTCTTGGCACGCAGCCGGTGCACCTGGTCGTGGACCACATCGCGAACCCGGCGATGGCGATCGATGTGCCTGTGCGGCGGGGCGATGCGGTAGAGGTGGAGGTGCTGCGTCTGGGGCAAGACGACCTCGCGGTGGGGACCGGTCGGCGTGCTCCGCTTGAGCCGGGGGCGCTGCGCGAGGCGGTCGAGCGGTTCGAAAGTGGGCTCGATGGCGAGCCGCTGGTCGACCTGTCGGTTCTGCGTAATGCCGATGCGTTGATTGCGGATACAGACGCCCGGTCGTTGGCCGACACCATCACCGCGCTCCAGCTTGCGTGGATGCGGCCAATGTGCGGCGACGTGTTCGTGCTACGGACATCGCAGCTCTCCCGGCTCGCGTCGTTCGAGGCGATGGTTGGGCGCATGGTGAGCGATGCCCGGCGATGTGTTGCGGAATACAACAAGGCGGTCGCGCGAGTGCCCAAAGCCGGAGTCGCGCCGCTGCTGGTGGAGCGCGACCGTGTTGAGCTGCCGCTGTGGGTGATCGGGATCGACGGCTCGCTTGGCCGGGTGTTCGCAGACCTCGCCGACTCAACGCCGATCCTGACGCGCGAAGACAGCACGCCGATCGACTCGGTCGCCACGGACGGCGCGATGCATCTCCCGCTGGCGCCCAAAGCCCTCGCACTCACCGCGTACATGCGATCTACGGTGTGCGACCTCTTTATCCACGGCACGGGGGGCGGTCTCTATGAGCAAATCACCGAGCGCTGGTGGCGCGGCTGGGCAGGCGAAAAACTGGCGCCGCTCACGGTGGTCTCGGCGGATGTGACGCTCGACCTTGAGGTGCCGGTCGCGACATCGGCTGAGCTAGAGAAGACCGTTTGGCTGCGTCACCACCTGCCGCACAACGTCGACCGGTTTGCGGAAGACCCGGCCACGCTTGACCCGGCCCTGCTCGCCGAAAAACGCGCGATCCTGGCGGGCGACCCGGCCGACCACGACAGTTCTGCGAAGCGCGAAACCGGCCGTCGGCTGCGCACGATCAACCGCGCCCTCGCCGACGCCCACACGGAGTTACTTACAGACGCCGCCGCCGCCGTCGCCCGCGCCCGGCAGGGCCTCGCCAACGCTAGGATCGCCAACCGACGCGACTGGTGCTTCCAGCTCTACCCGCCCGAAAAACTCGCAGCCCTGCGGCAGGCGCTGCTGGGTTCCGCGTGATTGGCGTGTTTTCGGCTCACGCCCAGCGTTACAATCGCGGTCATGAAATCACACCCCCTCCGTATCGCTCTGGCCTGCTCGCTGTCCCTGCCGCTCGGCGTCGCCGTGGCCCCGCCCGCCCTCGCGCAGGACGCCGCGGCCGTGGACGAAGACATCGCCACCACCCCGACCGACCTCGCCGAACTGCTCGGCCCCGACGGGCTGGAGGGGGCGGCGGGCGAGTTTTACCTGCGGTTGCACGCTCCCGACTTCGGCGGCGACGTGGAGGGGGTCATGCATTGGCGGATCGTGGTCGAGGATGGCCGGCTGGTTCTGACAATGAATGAAACCCAAGGTCACGGGGTGACCGTCCGCCGACAGGTGTTCGCCGCCGACGGCGCATTTATCGAGAGCAGCAAACATCACACCGGGTCAGAATCCACACGCTTTGAAACTGCCGTGCGTGAGGGCGATACGGTCCAGATGACGCGTGGCCGCACAACTGCGGATTGGGAGAGTGAACCCCGAGAAGATGTTGTGGATTACGAGCCCCTGGTTGATCTGGTCCCGGATGCATGGATGCCGATTGTATTGGCGTACCACATCCGCGAGGGCCACGAGCAGTTTACGTTCCGGATGTCCGAGATCTATTCGCGCCAATCGCGATATGTTGAGGTGGTCTACGCGGAGCATATCGGTACGGAGGTGATCGATGTATTGGGGGAAGAGGTCGAGGCCCACGTCCTGATGGTCACGATGCATTCCGAACGGGACGGCGAAACATTAGAACGCCCAGAAGCAGTCCAGGAAATGCAGATGTACGTCCTCGCTGATGGCTCGATCGTCCGGATGCGGATGGAGATGGAGGGCATGACCTTTTCTGCCGAGGCGATCTCCGCTGAGGAGGCGGAGGAACTCATGTCGGCAGGTCGCGTGGAGGGAGCCGGTGAGGACATCGATGATGCGGGCGATGCTGTCCGTGATGTGGCGGAGTAGCGTAAACAACAGTCCGGGTGGCGTGTACTTGTTAGCCGCCGCGCCACACGTGGGGTTTGGTGGACAGCCGGCGGCCTACGGACGCCGGACGTGCGGACCCGTGGCACGCCTCGCGGTCCGGTGCCCGTAGGTCACCGGCTGGTCGATCCCCCCGCGTGTGACGCGGCGGCGATTGTTCCCGCATGGGATGATGCTTTACATTGGCGGATCGATCCCGGCGACCCCGTCCCCCTTGACCTGCGTATAGGACCTTATGAAACCAATCTTTCCGACCGGCCGTGCCTTCCTGTTGTTGCTCATGCTGGCGGTGCTTGCGGCCTCGCCGCTGCCCGTGTTTGCGGCGCAGCCCGTGGCCACGCCCGAAATCGCCGAGCAGGTCGCCGACCTTGCCTATGACCAGTGGTACCTCGATTCCGTCGACGGCCAGCCCAGCGGCTACACGCACGAGTGGCTCACCGTCCTCGACGACGGCACGATCGAGACCGGCTACGAGTCCCGGCGAGTCGAGACGCACGGCGGCGAGCTCATGGTCAGCAACAGCCGCACCGTCTGGCGCGAGACCGCCGACCTTCGGCCGATCTCTATCACCAGCGAGAACTCGGCGGGGACCGAGGTCGTTCGCCAGACGTACACGTTTACGGACGACGGTATCGAGCTGCTCAGCGAGCAGGCCGGGCGCGCGACGACGCGGGAGCTCCCTGCGGTTGAAGGGGATTGGCTCACGCCGACGGCGGTTGAGTTGCGGTGGAAAGTACACGCCGCGGCCGGGGTGGAAGCGTTCGAGCTGACGACCTGGGACCCGGAGTTCGGCGCTCGGCCCGTTGTGCTTTCGTACACGCGTGAAGACGTCGAGCAGGTCGAGCTGCCCTCGGGGGAGACGGTCGACGCGACGCGATGGAAGGTGAACTACTCCGTGCTGCCGGGGATCGACCTGTACGAGTTGTATGACGGCGACGGCGTGATGCAGCACCAGCGTGTTGAGTTTGCCGGGCGTGTGATGGCGTCGGTGCTGGCCGACGCGACGGTGGCGGAGTTGGAGTTTGAGCCGCCGGAGATGGCGCAGAACTCGACGGTTCGTCCGGACAAGCCGATCGATCGTCCCTCGCGTGTCCGCCGGGCGGTGTTTGATCTCAAGTTCAGCGAGCACGCCCCCGAAGACCTCCTGCCGCCGACGACGATGCACCAGCGGGCCGAGTGCCTGGACGACGGCACGATTCGGCTGGTGGTGGATATGACGCAGGAAAACCCGATCGCCCAGGACGATACGCCCGGCACGGACCCGTCGTACATGGAGGCGTCGATCATGATCGATCACACCGACGAGGAGGTGCAGAAGCTCGCCGAGCGCGTGCGCCAACGCGTCGGGGGCGCGGTCGATGACCTGCGCTTTGCGCGCTCGGCCCGCCGGTTCGTGACGCGCTACATGACCGGCATCAACCTCGCGACCGGCGACGCCACGGCGAGCGAGGTCGCGCGGACCCGCAGCGGCGACTGCACCGAGTGCTCGGTCCTGCTCGCCGCGATCCTCCGGGCCCAGGGCATCCCCAGCCGATGCGTGACGGGGCTGGCCTACGCGGACACGGAGTTTGCCGGGCAGTCGGACGTGTTCGTCTACCACATGTGGACGCAGGCCTGGATCGCCGACGAGAGCGAGCAGGGCGGCAAGTGGGTCGACCTCGACGCGGCGATGTTCCGCTACACCGCGACGCACATCACGCTGGGCACCAGCGCGATGGATGACGCGAACGCCGGGGCCGAGATGATCGAGATGGTCCCGATGATGAACGGGCTCGAGATCGGCGTGGTCGAGATCGAGCGATAGTCGGATGAGCGAAGATCGATAGATGTTTGAAAACCGCCGGCCAGGTGCCGGCCTGATGGAGGTCATGTGATGCCGCGAAAGCTGATTGCGTTGTTGCTGATGGGGTGCCTGCTGCTGCCGGCGTTTGGGGTTGCCGCGCAGGCGGACGACGCCCCGGCGTTTGAGCCGTATGAGGCTTGGTTTGTCATGCGGATGAACGGCGAGAAGGTCGGGTACATGCATACCCAAGTGGCGCTCGACGACGAAGGCCGGATCGTGACGACCAGCGAGATGCGCATGTCGATCGCGCGTGGCACACAGGCGATCGACATCGAGCAGGGCTCGACCTTTATCGAGACGGCCGACCACCAGCCGATCGAGGCGACCAGCCGAATGCTCATGGCGATGATGGCAACCGAGCAGCGTCTGGTGTTTGGTGACGAGGCTTGGGAGCTGACGACGACCGGCGCCGGCGGGGCCAGTACCCAGCAGATGGACCCGGTCGAGACGGCATGGCTGACGCCGGGTGGCTTGATGTCGGCCTTCGAGGCCGCGCTGGCGCGCGGGGACGAGACGGTCGAGCTGACAACGCTCGACCTGAGCTCGGGCACGACGCCGGTTACGAGTGTGATGACACGGCAAGACGAGGGCGAGGTTGAGGTGTTCGGCCGAACCGTGCCCGCGACGCTGTGGGTCGTCGAGACCGACATCATGCCGGGCATCGAGATGGAGCAGTGGATCGACGGGCGCGGCCAGCCCGTGCGGCAGTCGGTCCCGCTGATGCCGGGGATGGAGATCGAGATCCTGCTGGCCGACCGCGAGCTCGCGTTGGCGGAGTTTGATGCGCCCGAGGTGATGGCGGACATGATGATCCACCCCGACCGCAAGATCGAGAACCCGCGTCGGCTTCGCCGGGCGGTTTACGAGATCAGCGGCGCGGGGCTGGACGAGCTCGACCGCGACCAGGTGCCGACGGCCGGTGGGCAGACGGTTGAGTGGGTGGATGAGGATACGATGCGGATTACGATTATCGCCGATGTTGTTATCTCGACTGCCCTGGCGGTGGATGCCAACGGCGAGCGGCTTGGGCCGGGAAATGAGTATCTTGCAGCGAGTGCCGCTCTCAATCATGAAGATGAAGCGATAGTCGCTCTTGTTGAGGAGGCCTTGGCTGATTCAGTGGGGCTGAGCACGGACGAGGTTTGCGAGCAGTTGCGTGATTTTGTCCGGGGCTACATCGACGCCAAGAACCTCTCCGTCGGCTTCGCCACCGCGAGCGAGGTCGCACGCACCGGCGAGGGCGACTGTACCGAGCACGGCGTGCTGCTCGCTGCGATGCTCCGTGGGGCGGGCATCCCCAGCCGGACCGTCACCGGCATCGTCTACGCCGACCAGTTCCTCGGCGGGCGCGACATCTTCGGCTACCACATGTGGACCCAGGCCTGGGTTGAGGTCGAAGACCGCAACGGTGACCTCGTGGGGTGCTGGATTGATCTTGATGCCGCCTTCCCTGGATTGGTCGACGGCTTCGACGCCACCCACATCGCGCTCTCCACCAGCGCCCAGGGCGACGACGCGATGATCAACGACATGGTCGCCATGCTCCCGCTCATGAACGGGCTGGAGGTCAAGGTCGTCGAACTCGAATGGGCAGACGAGTAGTCGGTCCTTTCAGTTCATGCCGCCAGCGGTCAATTCCGCCGGGCCCTGCCCCGCCCGCCGCCGCCCGGAAACCGGCGGCGGGCGGGTGCCCCAAACGACTGGCAGGGATCATCGCAGATGGGGGTGACAGCCCCTGTCACTCCCACACACGTTCAGACAGAAAAAGTAGGATCGCTTACCATCGGGTATGCCTAGTGACTCCGAAAAACCTGCCGAACTCGATGTGATACTCGCGCAGGTGCGAGATGGGGCGTTGAGTGTCGATGAAGCGGCACGTCGGCTGCAAAGTTTGCAGGCCCAACCGCTGGGGTTTGCGACGGTGGACCACCACCGGGCCCAGCGCTGCGGCGCGGCCGAGGTGATCTTCGCGGCGGGCAAGACGCCGGAGCAGGTCGCGGCGATCGCTGGTGTGCTGCTGGAGCGGACGCCTTGCGTGCTTGTCACACGCGCTTCGAGCGAACAACTCGACCGGGTCGAGCAGGCCTTGCCCCAGACCCCGATCCAGCGCGGCCAGCTCGGTGGTACTGCGATCCTCGGCACGGCCCCCGATGCGTCGGCCAAGGGCTATCGCCCGATCCCCATCGTGACCGCCGGGACCAGCGATCTGGACATCGCCGAGGAGGCCGCGATGACATGCAAGGCGATGGGCCACCCGGTCGCGGCGATCAACGATGTCGGCGTCGCGGGGATCCACCGGGTGCTGCACCGCGCAGATGAATTGCGGGCGGGGCACGTGGTGATCGTGATCGCGGGGATGGAGGGCGCGCTGCCCAGCGTGGTGGGGGGGCTGGTTGATTCACCCGTGATCGCGGTGCCCACGAGCGTGGGCTACGGCGCGAGCTTCGGCGGCGTCGCGGCGCTGCTGGGGATGCTCAACTCGTGTTCGTCGGGTGTGACGGTCGTGAACATTGACAACGGTTTTGGCGCGGCGTTCGCGGCGTGCCGGATCAACAAGCTGGGCGGTCACTGAACAGGGAGTAATCACAGAGGGCACAGAGACACAGAGGCACAGAGCCGAGCAGGGTGTGGCGAGCCGCTGCTGTTCGTTCATAGTGAAGTAGGGTCCGTTCGATTGAGGGCGGTTGCTTAGTGTTCTCCGTGCCTCCGTGGCCTTCGAGATGGAAAATGTCATTGCAGCAAACGACCGACATCCCGTCGCCCCCCGCACGCCCCGACGACGGCCACAAAGGCACGTTCGGCACCGTGATTGTCGTCGGCGGATGCGCGACGATGGTCGGTGCCCCAGCGCTGTGCGCCCGCGCGGCCTTCCGCGGCGGGGCGGGGCTGGTCAAAATCGCGACACCCCCGGAGGTGCTGCCTTATGCGCTGACCGTAGAGCCGAGCGCGACGGGTTTAGCGTTAGGCGTTGACGCAGACACGGCCTGCGAAGCGATCGATGCGGCCGACCCGGACGGTCGGGCAGTGCTCGCGGTCGGGCCGGGGCTGGGGCAGGGCGACGCGCAGACGGCGTTGGTGATGCGCCTACTCGCGGGGCCGCGCGCGGTGGTGTTGGATGCCGATGGGCTCAACGCGCTCGCGGCTACGCTATCCGAAGGCGATACGGCGGCAATAGCCGCATCGCTAGGTGATGCCGGTCCTCCACAGGGCGAAGCGGCTGGTAGCGCTCCAGCGTTGCATAGCGACGCGGCTATCCCGGATGGCGGTACACGTTGCGACATATCCGTCCGCCTGCTTACGCCTCACCCCGGCGAGTTTCGCCGGTTGGCTCAGCCGTTGGGGGTCACGCAAGACCCGACCGATCCTGCGCAGCGCCCCGACGCCGCGGCCGCGCTGGCCAAGACGCTCAACGCCGTCGTCCTGCTCAAAGGCCAGCACACCGTCGTCTCCGACGGTCAGCGCTACGCCATCAACACCACCGGCAACCCTGCACTCGCCACCGCCGGGTCGGGCGATGTCCTCACGGGGCTTATCGCCGCGCTGCTCGCGCAGGGCATGTCGGCGTTCGACGCCGCGCGGCTTGCGGCGCATGTGCACGGGGTCGCCGCCGACCACTGGGCCGGCCGGCACGGCCGCGCGGGGATGCGCGCGGTCGAGCTCGCCGACGGGCTGCCCGACGTGCTGCAAGCGCTGCGCTAAGATCAATGCCAAGGGTAACAATGCCAATCCCCGTGTCCCGGCCTGGTTGCTTAGAGCAACTTTCCTCAAGAATCTCCATACCCGCACGCCTTGAAGTAGTTCTCGCACTCCTCGGGGCCGACGGATCGCAGAGCCTCGGCGATCGCGTCGTGTATCGCCTCCACCGTTGACGCCGACACCCGACGTAGCC
>JBCCWH010000110.1:0-8906 GCA_039193915.1 Planctomycetota bacterium | reverse complement strand
CGCCGGTCCGTCGCTGTGTTTGACGCGCAACAAGACCGGCGTCCGTAGGCCGCCGGCTGATCATGACTTGTTCAGAGTCTGCGTGGTTTGGAAACGCCGTAGTCCGCTATGCCGAGCCCGGACGCTTCGCCTGCTCCAGCATCCGCTCCAGGTCGCGGATGTACGAGTCTTTGTGTTCGCCGGTCTGCCGGAGCTTGCGGCCGCGCAGCAGCGACTTCACCCGCGTCAGCAGCTCGAGCTTATTGACGGGCTTGCTCAGGAACTCGTCGGTCCCCGCCTCGACGCCGCGCTCGATATCGCCCAGCTCGTTCAGGGCAGTCACCATCATGACCGCGATGTCGCGCGTCTCGGCGTTGTCCTTCAGCTTCCGGCAGACCTCAAAGCCCGACATCCGCGGCATCATCACGTCCAGCAGCACCAGGTCCGGCGTCGCCACGCCATCGTCTTCGATCAGCGCGAGGGCCTCGGCCCCGTCATGCGCGGTCAGGACCTCGACAGGCATCGATTCGAGATAGGCCTGGAGCAGCTCGACGTTTTGCTCGTTGTCATCGACGACCAGGATCACCGACCCGGTCGGGTCAAACTCGGCGTCCTGAGGCGTGGTGGGGTTAGTTTCGGTAGACATACCAGGGGTTCCATCATGAGTGCCCCACGCAGGCGGCAGGGCGGCAGGGCAGCAAGAGGGCGGGGCCGGTACCCCGGCTCGCGATCGCGGTAGTCTAGCATTCTATAGCACATAGGCGGGCTCAGGCCGGGTCTCTGGCGCGTTCACATCGCCGTTAGCCCAGCAATCGCAACGCTTTAGCGTTTTTGCCGTGCCGGGTCGGTGTTGCTGTTTGGCCTTTTCTAAGGTACAATGCATGGCTCGACAGTTTTTCGAACCAGACCCGGGCGTGGATGCCCGTCACACCGCACGACCGCCCCGGCCCAAACGATGAGCAAGACGACCTACACCCCGCAGACGCCCTGGCAGGACCGCTGGAACGAGCCCACCATCGAGCAACTGCTCGCGCCGATCAAAGAGACCCACCGCAAGGCGATCGACAGCATCATGGCCGGGATGGAGGCCTATGAAGGTGTCGATAAGCAGGTCGTCTGGTCCGGCCAAGGCTGGCAGTGGACCATCGAGTACGCGCTCGAAGGCCACCACACCTACGGCCCCGACAGCCCGGACGCCATGGCCTACCTGATCCCCGACCCCGAGCAGCCCGTCCTCGCGATTCCGCTCAAGGACGAGCACATCGAGCAGATCCCCCTCCGCCGGGTCAACCGTTTCATCCGCGACCAACTCCGCAGCGCCAAGTGCCCGGTCGAGATCCACTGGTGCAAGTGGACCCCGAGCGCTCAGACCGAAGTCGACCACATCATGGACCTCTTCAAACGCAAGTGGAAGATCCTGACGGGGAAGAAGCGGTAGGGGCACGCACGCTCCCAGCATCATCTATACCCACACCCGGCCTGGTTGCTTCAGCAACCAGGCTTTTCTTGTTCAAGCACCTGATGTGATCAGGCCGTCGCGATCTATTCCTATGAAATCTACAGTCTGTCAAGGTTTGACTATTGACTTGCGGGTGGACCCGCCGATAATCCTACTGTCGGGAACGACGCGGCCGCGCCCAGGCGGGAGAACCCCGGACCAGGCCGCCGCGAGACGGCTCGACCGACCCGATGTGGGTGTGTGTAGCGCACCCACGCCGACGCTGAGCGTGAGCGAAGCGTCTGGTACACACGCGGTGTGTGTCGGGGCGTTGTGGTCGGCACAGACGTGGCCGGCCTTCAATCCTCCGGCGCCCCGTTGTATGCGGGGGACGGCTGGTCTAGCCCCTTCCCGAAAGCGAGGTGATCCAGTGTCTGACTGTTATCCGTGTAGGAACGGGGCACGTTAGCTCCCCTCGACGGAGCGGACGCTAAGTCCGTTGCCCCGGAACACGAACCCTACGGCTCCTGCCCCCCAACCGGGGGCGGGAGTCTTTTTATTCACCCATGTCGGAGAAGTTCATTGCTGTTGTGTCTAGCCGGCGGCCTACGGACGCCGGTCCCACCGCCCATCGTGACGCATGACGTCCAGCGTCCGTAGGCCGCCGGCTAAACGAGATACGCGTTTTTGATGGCTAGCCGGTGTCATCTTCTGACACCCAGCGTCCGAGTCGTTTGCTAGATTGGCGTTCATGTCTGATTCAGAATCGCCACATCCTTCTGACCGCGCGACCCACGCGATGCTCGCGCTCACGCTGACACGCGGGCTTGGGCCTCGGCTGATCGCGCGGGCGGTTGAGAAGTGTGGCTCGGCTCAGGGTGTGCTGGAGGCCTCGGCCGCGAAGCTCGGCGAGGTCGCGGGCATCTCGCCCAAGAACGCAGGGAAGCTCAAACGCGCGGTCGACGACGCCGCCGCGCCCGGCGGCGCGGCCGACCGCGAACTCGAACTCGCCGCGAAGCACAACGCGGCCGTGATCGCGATCGATTCGCCCGGCTATCCGGCGCTGTTGAAAGTGATCCCCGATGCGCCGCCGGTGCTGTGGGTGAAGGGGAAGCTGTCGGCGGACGATGCGCTGTCGCTGGCGATCGTCGGGTCGCGCAAGTGCTCGCACTACGGCCGAGAGCAGGCGGACCTGATCGCCAACGGCTTAGCACACAGCGGGGTGACGGTCGTATCGGGCGGGGCGTACGGCATCGACGTCGCGGCGCACGAAGGCGCGGTCCGCGCGGCCAAAGCGGGGGCTGCGGCGGCTGGCGGGCGGACGGTCGCGGTGCTTGGGTCGGGGCTGGCCAAGCCCTACCCGTCTGAGCACGTTGGCCTGCTGCGCGAGATCGTTGAAGGCGGCGGGGTATGCGGTGCGGTGGTGAGTGAGTTCCCGATGCTGACCGAGCCCAGGCCTGAGAACTTCCTGCGGCGTAACCGCATCATCTCGGGGATGTCGCTGGGTGTGCTGGTGGTCGAGGCGGGCAAGCGCAGCGGCGCGTTGAGCACGGCCAGGCGTTGTGTCGATGAACACGGGCGCGAGCTGATGGCGCTGCCGGGCCGGGTCGATACGGCGTATGCGCACGGCTGCCATCAGATCATCCGCGAGGGCTGGGGCCGACTGGTGACGGGCGTGTCGGACATCCTCGACGTGATCGGCGGCGAGGCACCGATGCTCGACGCGGCCCGCGAGTTGGGCAAGACGTCTGAGGCGGGTCGTGCTTCGGGCTCCACACCAAAGCCGTCTGCGACGCACGCTATCCAGGCGACCTCTGAGTCGCAACAGATCCTGGAGACGCTGGATGAGCCCAGGTCGCTCGACGAGATCGCCGCGTGGACGGGTCTACCCGCGGGGCAGGTGCAGGGCGAGCTGACGATGCTCGAGATCCGCGGGGCGGTGAAGCGGCAGGGCGGCCTGTTTGTGCGTCGGCGGTAGGGCGGAGGAACCGAAACGGGTTGAAACCGCCGCGTCACCACGCGGTGGCGGGTGACGACTTCACGCGCGGCGTCTCCCCCGGGCGTGGCCCGGCGGTTTCGAGATCGCCTACACTACCGCGTTTTCCACGTTGCGGACCCTGCGATGCTCCCGATCTACGACCTGACTCTCGGAACGATGCCCAGCGGGCTTGAGCAGCGCCTTGCGGCGCTGCGCGGTGCCGCCGATGCCGACGGCAAGTGGTCGACCATCGCGGCCGATTTAATCTCGGCGGTGCGTGAGCGTGGTGACGACGCGGTCGTTGAGCATATGCAGCAATTCACCGACCCGGCGTACACCGCCGCGCGTATGCGTGTATCGACGGAGGAACTCGCGGCAGCGGAGGCGGCGCTGTCGGGCGAGCTGCGCGGCGCGATCGAGCGTGCGATCGCGAACGTCCGTGCGTACCAAACGCACATCAAGCCGGCGGACGCGGAGCCCGTGACGATTGCGGGGGCGGAGCTGGGCCTGCGTTGGACGCCGATCACGCCGGTGGGTCTGCTGGTGCCGGGCGGGTCGGCGGTGTTGTTTTCGTCGCTGATCATGCTTGCGGTCCCCGCGATCGTCGCGGGCGTCGACCCCAGAGACATCACGGTCGTCAGCCCGCCGCCGTACCGCAAGGCGGGCGAGCCGGATTCCGGGGCGGGCGATATCTCGCCGATCACGCTGGCGGTGGCGCACATGCTGGGGATCGAGAAGGTCTACCGTGTCGGCGGCCCAGTCGCGGTGGCGGCGCTGGCGTACGGCACGGACACGATCGACCCGGTGAACTTCATCGCCGGCCCGGGCCACCCCGTTGTTCAGGCGGCGAAGCTGCGCGTCAACGGCGTGGTCGGTATCGATGCGTTCTACGGCGCAAGCGAGATCGTGACGGTCGCGGACGCGGCATGCGATGTGCCCAGTGTTGCGGCGGACTTGATCGCGCAGGCCGAGCACGACCCGGGCAAGTGTTTCTTGATCGCCTGGGAACGCGCGGTGCTTGATGCGATCCTTGCGGAGATCGAAAGGCAGCTCCCCGAACGTCGCCGGTGCGACGCGATCGAGGCGTCGTTCCGGGATGCGTCCTGTGGGTTGCTTGTTAAGGATGCGTCGGCGGCGGCGCGTTGGTCCGACCGCTTTGCGGCCGAGCACGTCAACCTTGCGGTGGCCGACCCCCAACAGTTTCTCACGCAGGTCCAGCATGGCGGCGAGTTTTTCCTGGGCAACACCCCGGTCGCCAGCGGCGACTACTACGCTGGCCCGAGTCACACGCTCCCGACGGACACGACCGGCCGGTTCACCAGCGGCGTGAGCTGCATCACCTTCATGAAACGCAGCGGCACGGTCGCGTACCCGAGTGGGATGCCCGCGCAGGCGGTCGCCGACATCGCCGCGATGGCGCAGGCGGAAGGGCTGGACGGCCACGCGGCGAGTGTGGGGCACCGCGCACCGTAGCCATGTACCAGACGCTTCGCGGACTCAGCGTCGGCGTGGTGTGTATCTACAGACATATAGCGCCACTCAGCGCCGGTATCGGCGCAGCGTCTCGACGACTTTCTGGTGCACCTCCAGCGGCTTGCCGACCATGAGCCAGTAGGCCTCGTGGAACGCGGTGCCCGAGGTGGCGAAGCCGAGGGTGCCCAGCCCGAAGAGGCGTTGGAGCAGCGGCAGGAAGAGGTCGGTCTGCTGGATGTTCGCGAGGGGGCATTCGAAGACGCGGACGTTGAGGACGCCGCGGACGCGGATGACGCGCTGGTCGGTCAGGACATAGATCTGGTTGAGCCATTCGAGCACCTGCCAGAATAGCCGCGCGCCGATGAGCCCGGCCCCGGCGAGGACGAGGTCGGCGGTCGAGAGCCCGAGGTCGATCCCGCGGCGCTGAACCAACGCGACCAGCAGGATGCCGAGCAGGATGACCGTCAGCGTGCGGATCGGCGCGAGAACGATAAACAGCGGGCTGGGTTTCAGAAGCAGCACGATGACTTCGCCCGGTTGCAGGAGCTGTGCGGGCAGCATCACCGCGGCCTGCGCGCTGAGCGGCTCGGCCGTGCCGTCGGCATTCATGGTGTAGACGGTTGGTGGTGGGGCGGGGGGCTTGGTCATGAGGTGTAGGCCGGTTGCCCGTCCTATGAGCCGGTCACGACTTCCGGCCTGAGGGTGACGATGTTGGGGAGGTTGCGGTACTGGTCGTCGTAGTCCAGGCCGTAGCCGACGACGAAGGCATCGGGGATATCAAACGCGATGTAGTCGACGGGGAAGTCCATCGCCTCGGGGCGTTGCTTGCGCAGCAGGACGCAGGTGTGCAGGGTCGCGGGGCCGCGGCTCTTGAGCTCCTGGGTGACGCGGTGCAGGGTGCGTCCCGAGTCGAGGATGTCGTCGATGAGCAGGATGTGGTGGCCGGTCAGGTCGTCGGGGAGGCGTGAGAGGTCGCTGATCTCGACTTTGCCGGTGGACTCGGTGGCGGTGCCTGGGTAGGAGCTCGCGCTCATCGGGAAGATCTGCATACGCAGCGGGAGCCGGCGGACCAGGTCGGCGACGAAGATGATGCTCCCGGTCATGACCGGGACGATGGTGAGGGTGTTGTGGGGGTCGGCGTCCTCGGCGATGCCGGTAGCCTGTTCGATGTCGGCGGTGATCTGCCGCGCGAGGTGGTCCAGGCGGTCCGCGATGTCGCCGGCGTTGAGGAGGATGCGTTCGATATCGCCTTGCATCGCGGCAGTGTAGCAGCACGGCCCGGCCACGCCCGCCGCAAGGCCGGTCATGCCGATGACTTAGGGGCCGTATGCCCGAGCGTTTGAATCGCTTTTCCCTTGACCAATCCCGGCCAAGCCCTGACAATGCGGCCATTCTTCCGGCCCACCCCGCCCGACCGTTCCCACCCGGCGAATCCACCATGATGAAGTTTGCAAAGCTGTTCTCCCCCGGTCTGTCCCGTCGCCGACGGGCTATTCGCCAACTCACGCTTGCATGTGCCGCGCTGTCGGTCGTCGGTTTCGCCGGCTGCGAGCTGATGCACCACAAGGCCGACGCCCCGCCCGCCGCCGAGCCCGGCGCGACTTTCACCGGCGAGCCTTACCTCCGCACCACCGTGCAGTCCTACGGCACGCTCGTCAACAACCTCCCGCTGCTCGTCTCGGGCTACGGCATGGTCGTCGACCTCAACGGTACGGGCTCGAACGAGGTCCCCGCCTTCCTGCGCGACTGGCTCATCACCGAGATGCGGCGCAACAATGTCGGGTCGGCCGACTTCGGCACCGACCACCTCAGCCCGCAGCGCGCGCTCTCCGATACCGGCTCGTCCATCGTCGCGGTCGAAGGCTTCATCCCCCCCGGGGCAACGCCCGGCACGAAGTTTGACCTGCTGGTCACGATGATCGACCAGAACTCGACCTCGCTGTCGGGGGGGCGGTTGTTCTGGCCCACGACCCTGACGCAGAACGGGCTCAACAGCCAGCTCTCGTACAGCCGACCGATGGCCAGCGGCTACGGCGCGATGTACGTCAACCCGATCCCCGAAGACGGTGAGCAGATCGAGTTTCTCCGGCAGGCGCTGGTGGTCGACGGCGGCACTGTGACCGAGGCCCGGCAGATCCAGATGATCCTTAATCAGCGCAGCCGTCACCGCGCCCGTCAGATCGCCGACCGCGTCAATGAGCGTTTTCCGGCAGGCCGCGAAGACCGCTTGCCCACCGCGGTCCCCAAAGACGACTTGACGATCGACTTCAACATCCCCGAGCGTTTTTCGGACGACCCCGAAGGGCTGATCGAGCTGATCGGGCATATGTATCTGGACCCCACGCCGGGCTTTGCCCCGAATCAGGCGCAGTACCTGGCCGAGAAACTGCAAGAGGACCCTGTGCGTCGGGCGCGAAGCGTGGTCGCGGCGTGGAAGACGCTTGGCCGCACGATTACGCCGGTGCTGCGTGAGATGTACGGGCATGAAGACCTGACGGTGCGGTCGGCGGCGCTGGAGGCGGGTGCCTGGCTACAGGACCGCGAGGCGGTGGACCCGCTGGTCGCGATGACGCAGATGGGGGATGCCCAGTCCCGCATTAACGCCGCCCGTTGGCTGATCGCGATCAACGGCGTGTCGCGGGCGCGGCAGGCCATCCGGTCGATGCTCAACGACGACGACCCCGCCATCCGTATCGGTGCGTATGAAACACTGACGCTGGTCGGGGACAGCTCGATCGAGCGCATGGCGGTCGGCCGCGGCAGCCAGTTCAAGTTCTACATCGACCGCGTCGAGAGCGACCACCCGATGATCTTCGCGACGCAGGCCGATACGCCGACGATCGTCGTTTTTGGTGACAACCCCGGCTTCCGGAGCAACCTCTTCACGCAGGTCGGCAATGAGTTGATGATCCGGACGATCCCGGTGGACTCGCTGCGTGCCGCGACGGCCGGGCTGCACGAAGGCGAGACCGCGTTTGTCCCCGTGCACTGGCAGGGCCAGCGCGAGCGGCTTGAAGACGAGGTCCGGACGTCGCTGGGCGCGGAGATGGATGAGCCCTTGTTCCAGGCCGAGCTCGGCGACCGCGATGGCGATGTCATCAAAGTCCGTATCCGTGGCCAAGCCGCGATGGACATGATGCGTGAAGAGCTGCTGATGGACCTGCCTCGCTCGCAGGTGATGGCGACAGCGCGGCCGGCCTCGATCGCGGTGGTCCGTCTGATCGAGATCCCGCGCCGCCGACGCAACGCCGACGGCACCGCAGGCGAGTGGGAGGGCGAGTATGTCGCCGAGCTGCTCGCGTTGCAAAGCCCCGACCAGCCCCTGCCCCTCGCGGTGCGCTACCAGCGCCCCGGCACCCGCGAGGTTCAGACCTACCGCATCACGCCCACCGTCGCGACGCTTGCCTTCACCCTCGGCTACGACCGCAGCGAACACCTCGCCAAGCTCGGCCCCGACCTGCCCTACAGCACCGTCGTCCAGACGATCCACCAGATGTGCGAGGAGCAACTTATCGCCGCCCCGTTCCAGATCACCTTCAATGAGATCGCCCAACGCATCGAGGACGCCCAGCGAGACGGCGGGATCGAGGACCGGATCGAGTTCGATCTGGAAGAAGAAGCCGACCCCGACATCGGCCCCGGTGCACCCACGCCCCCGGCCGAAGAGACCGGCGACCTCACCCCGCTGCGGTCGCTCGACCGCGGCGCCCAGACGGATGACCGCCCGGAGTAATCCGCCGAGTGCCTCGGCTTGATCACGCCGCGCCGAGTCCTGCCCGAGCGCGTCTGGTATCTGTTCGCAGGCCCCGCGTGCCACCATTTTTACCAGTGCACGCCTCGCGCAAGTCGATATAGTTAGCGGACCCTGACCCCGGTTCACCTAAGCCGGGCCGGGGAAAGTGTTTGGAGTAGCCGCCCCGGCAAGGACGTTGGGGCGAGAATCACCGCAGGACGGGTCACCACTCGCCGCTGCCATCGACAGGAGGTCGATCCCGCCTATGCGTCTAGCCAAGCTCACCCTCGCCGGGTTCAAGTCCT
>JBCCWH010000109.1:0-9134 GCA_039193915.1 Planctomycetota bacterium | reverse complement strand
GGCGAGCACTGCAAAGAAAACGACATCACCGTCAACGCCGCCATCAGCAAGAAGCACAGCAACGTCCGCGCCTCGGGCAGCGACGACGCCACCCGCGTCAAGCCCGCCCGCGAGCTGTCGCTCGAAGCGATGCTCGAATACATCGAGGAAGACGAGCTCGTCGAGATCACCCCCAAGGCCCTGCGGATGCGCAAGAAAGAACTCCGCGAATCCATGCGCCGCCGCGAAACCCGCGCGGCGAAGGGGTGAACGGGCAGAGCGAACCGCCAAGACGCCAAGAGCGCCAAGGAAGGCAAAACATCTGTGGGTGCCACACAACTGGCCGAAGGCCTGCGGTGTGCGGGCTACCATGCTGGGGTTTCAATCGCACACAGCAGCCCTGGGGGCAGTTGGGTGGCACCCGGCCCGATGACTTCCTTAGCGCTCTTGGCGCCTTGGCGGTTCACCACTCCCCCTACTCGATCACGATCGCCTTGGGATCAAAGTCCGGCTCGGGCGGGTGGGGGTCCATCTTCTCCAGCAAGTCCACCAGCACCTTCGTCACCAGCAGGTTGCGGTACCAGCGCCGCTCAGCCGGGATGACGTACCACGGCGCGTCCTTGGGCGAGGTCTGCTCAAACACCTCGGCATAGCGATGCTGGTACTTGGACCACCGCGCGCGCTCGTCGAGGTCGGCGACGTTGAACTTCCAGTGCTTGTCCGGCCGATCGAGACGACGTTGCAGGCGCAGCTTCTGGTAGTCCTTACTGATGTGCAGGAAGAACTTGACGACGCGGGTGCCCTCGGTGTGCAGCAGCCGTTCGAAGTGGTTGATGTGCCCGACGCGGTGCCTCCAGACGTCCTTGGGCGCGAGGTTTTTCACGGCAACAGTCACGGCGTCTTCGTAGTGGCTGCGATTGAACACGCCGATGTAGCCCTTCTTCGGGACGTTAGCGTGGACCCGCCAGAGGAAGTCGTGGGCGAGTTCTTCGGAGTTGGGGGCCTTGAAACTCTTGACCTTGCAGCCCGCGGGGTCGACCGGGCCGAACACGGCTTTGGTCGTCGAGTCCTTGCCGCCGGCGTCCATCGCCTGGAACACGACGAGCAGCGAACGCTTCGACTCGGCGTAGAGGTTCTCCTGCAGGTGGACGAGCCGACGGCGTAGCGCGTGGAAGGCCAGCTTGCCGTCTTCTTTCGCGAACCCGCCATCGTCACGGGTCGCATAGTCGGCGAGCGACATCGGCTTGCCCTCCGCAACGCGGTAGGGCTTGGTGTCGAGCTTGAAGTCGGCAAGGACCTTGGCGTCGGCTTCGGCATGGATGTTCATGCCGGGGATTGTACGCCCCCAGCCCCGCGTGTGGATGCGCGGCCGCTGTTTAGCCGCCGCCCAACGGGCGGCGCGTCGGGAGTCCCGCACACGATACATACGCCGGCCCCCTCAGCCCTGGGCTAAACGGCGCTGCGGGATACCGTCACGGACAGCGGGTATCCTGCGGGCATGACCCAACCCACACGCGAGCGCATCGTCGTCGGCTGCATGACGGGCACGTCACTGGACGGGCTCGACGTGGCGCTGGTGCGTATCGTCGGGACCGGGCTCGAAATGTCAGCCGAGTACCTCGGGCACGTCTCGCGCGACCTGCCCGACATCCTGCGCGAAACGCTGATGCACCTCGCGTCCGGCGGCGCGGCCGAGCCGGTGGTGTACATGCGTGCGGCGCGAGAACTGGGCGAGCTACACGCCGATAGTGTGCGGCATCTGCTGGAGGAGACGAAGGGCCCCAAGCCCGAGTTCGTCGTCGCGCACGGCCAAACCATCTGGCACGACCCCCGCCCTAGGAAAGGTGACGCAGAAGCACCCAACCTCGGCCCGATGAGTTGGCAGCTTTTCGACCCCTGGCCGGTCGTGAAGCGAATCGGCGTCCCTGTGTGTTACGACCTGCGCCAGGCCGACCTGGTCGCGGGGGGCGAGGGTGCGCCGCTGACGCCGTTGGCAGATTGGGTGATGTATCGCGAAAAAGCCGACCTGATCGTCAACCTTGGCGGCGTGATGAACTTCACCTGGTGGCCTT
The DNA here is from genome assembly GCA_039193915.1 of Planctomycetota bacterium. GTDB lineage: Bacteria > Planctomycetota > Phycisphaerae > Phycisphaerales > Phycisphaeraceae > JAHQVV01. The sequence continues at coordinate 7,083 of JBCCWH010000109.1, read as the reverse complement.
TGGACTCGTCCATGCCGAGCTACATCGAGGGCGGCGATACCTGCCTTTGCAACCTACTACTCGACGGGTTTGCGCAGCAGTTGCTGGGTGAGCCCTACGACCGGGACGGCCAAGCCGCAGCGCGAGGCAAACTTGTCGAATCGATCCTCTACGATTTTCAAGATCGGTTTGAGGTGTTGGGGGCGGGGGAGAGGTCGCTTGGCCGAGAAGACTTAGAGGATGGAGCGATCAAGTCGCTCATTGCTGCGCATCCCGGTGTGACGCCCCCGGACCTACTGTTCAATGCCATCGCCTGTATCGGCCAAAGCGTGGGCGAAGTCTTTGAAGGCATGGCAGCGCAGCGTTTGGTACTTGCCGGAGGCGGTGTGCGGAACAAGACGCTTGTCCGATACATCCGCGATGTGATCGAAGGCGACTCATTCTGCGAGGGGGCCGTCCTCTCCGACGACCTCGGCATCCCCTGCGAGGCGCGCGAGGCGATGGGGTTTGCGGTGTTGGGGGCGTTGTCGCAAGACGGCGTGCCGGTGTCGCTGCCACAGGTGACGGGGGCGAAAGACCCGGGCGTCGCGGGGGTGTGGGCGGGGGTGTGAGAACTCTGATTTCGGATTTCGGATTTCGGATTTCGGATTTCGGATCAAAATATCCCTGTTGACATCTCAAGCCCGCAGCTTTGCGCAGCAACGCTGCGGGATCGCGGGATCGGGACACGGGCCTAGAGAGGTCTGCGCGGCCGCGTGCTCCCACGGCGTTGCCGCTTCGCAACAAAGCTGTGGGCTTGTGATTCCAAATGTTGCCTACCCTGCCCCGCTACACTGTCCACCCTATGGCGACCCCCGACCCTCGCACGACGACCACCACCTCCCGCGGGCACCTCGCGACCGAGCAGCGGCTCGCGGCGGCGGCGGCGGTGGATGCCCAGCCCATCGAGGCGACGCTCCGGCTGATGAACACGCAGGACCTGCAGGTCCCCCAGGCGGTGCGCATGGCGATCCCCGCGATGACGACGCTCGTCGAGGCCATCGTCGCGGGGATGCGTGAAGGCGGCCGACTGATCTACTGCGGCGCAGGCACATCGGGCAGGCTGGGTGTGCTCGACGCGAGCGAATGCCCGCCGACGTTCTGCTCTCCCCCGGAACAGGTGGTCGGCTTCATCGCCGGCGGCGACGGCGCACTACGCAAAGCCGTCGAGGGCGCGGAGGACGACCCGGAAGGCGCACACGCGAAGATCGACGCACTCCAGCTCGGCAAACACGACACGCTCATCGGCATCGCCTCGGGCGGGACGACGCCCTACGTCTGGGGCGCGATCAAGCACGCGGGCAAACGCGGCGCGACCACAGCGATCATCACTTGCGTGCCCATCAAAGCCCTGAAGACCCGGCCACGCGCGGCGGTGGTCAAGGGTAACGAGCCGCTGAGCCTGCCGCCCCCGCCCAAGCTTCCTGCCGAGGTCGAACACACGATCGAACTCCTCGTCGGCCCCGAAGTCCTCACCGGCTCGACCCGGCTCAAGGCGGGCACCGCCACGAAACTCGCGCTCAACATGATCTCCACCACCGCGATGCTCCAGCTGGGCAAGGCCTGGGGCAACCTGATGGTCGATCTCAACGCCAGCAACGCCAAGCTCGTCGACCGCTCCATCCGCATCGTCACAGGCCAGACCGGGCTGTCGCGCGAAGACGCCGCCGAGGCTATCGACAACGCGGGCGGCAGCGTCAAGCTCGCGCTCATCATGGTGCTGCGGGGTGTCGACCGCGAAGCGGCGCAGGCCCTGCTCGATGAGCACGACCAGCGGCTTCGGCCGATCCTGGGGGCGCCGAAGTGATCGGAGATGTGCCCACAGATTTCACAGATCGCGCAGATTCAAGACCCCCTAACCACAAAGTCCAAAGAGACACAAAGGACACAGAGCAATACAGGTCTGTTTTGCTCGTCTGTTCTTGGTGAACTCGGTGCCTCTGTGTCCGTTGTGATGCGCTCCTGAAAATCTGCGTGATCTGTGATACGGCTCCCAGGAAATCTGAAGGCGTCCCGTGGGTGCCACATAGCGCAGCTATGGGTAGAGCCACACGGGCCATAGCACATAGCTGCGCTATGTGGCACCCAACCAACGCGCGCGATTTTCCTGGATTCCGTATGAGATCCGTGGGCGCTACCCCTACGAAAAAGCCCACGCTCGATGAGCGTGGGCTTCGGGGTGGTTGAGTCTGTTGTGAGTCGCTTAGCCGTCGGCGGCCATCTTGGCGGCCTTGGCTTTGGCGTCTTCGAGTGTACCGACGTACATAAAGGCAGACTCGGGCAGGTCGTCGCCTTCGCCCGCACACAGGCGCTCGAAGGAGTCGATCGTTTCGTCGAGGGTCGAGTCGACGCCGGGGAAGCCGGTGAAGATCTCGGCGACGTGGAAGGGCTGCGAGAGGAAGCGTTCGATCTTCCGCGCCCGGCCGACGATGAGCTTGTCTTCCTCGGCGAGTTCGTCGACACCGAGGATGGCGATGATGTCCTGAAGCGACTTGTAGCGCTGGAGGATGGTCTGCACCTGGCGGGCACAGGCGTAGTGGCGATCGCCGACCACGCCGGGGTCCAGGATGCGCGAGGTCGAGGCGAGCGGGTCGATCGCGGGGAAGATGCCCTTCTCGGCGATCGAGCGTTCGAGGACGACGAAGGCGTCCAAGTGGCTAAACGCCGTCGCGGGGGCGGGGTCGGTGAGGTCGTCCGCCGGGACGTAGATCGCCTGCACGGAGGTAATCGCGCCCTTGTCGGTCGAGGTGATGCGTTCCTGGAGTTCACCCATCTCGGTCGACAGCGTCGGCTGGTAGCCCACCGCCGAGGGCATACGCCCCAGCAGCGCGGACACTTCCGAGCCCGCCTGCGTGAAGCGGAAGACGTTGTCGACGAAGATCAGCGTCTCCTTACCCGACTCGTCGCGGAAGTTCTCGGCCATGGTCAGGCCCGACAGCGCGACACGCAGACGTGCGCCCGGCGGTTCGTTCATCTGACCAAACACCATCGCGACCTTGTCGAGGACGTACGCGGTGTTGCCATCGGCATCGGTGTACTCGGACTCGGCCATCTCGCCCCAGAGGTCGTTGCCCTCACGGGTCCGTTCGCCGACGCCGCAGAAGACGGAGTAGCCGCCGAAGTTCTTGGCGACACGTGCGATCATCTCCTGGATGATGACGGTCTTGCCGACACCCGCCCCGCCGAACAGGCCGATCTTGCCGCCGCGGACGAAGGGGCAAAGCAGGTCAACGACCTTGATGCCGGTCTCGAGGATCTCGGTCTTCGGGCTGAGTTGTTTGAAGGCCGGGGGCTTGCGGTGGATCGGGCTGCGGCGGTCGGACTCGACCGGGCCCTTCTCGTCGATCGGGTTGCCCAGCAGGTTGAACACGCGGCCGAGCACCTGCTCGCCGACGGGCACCGAGACGGGTGCTCCGGTGTCGACGACGGTCTCGCCGCGGGTCAGGCCGTCGGTCGAGCCCAGCGCCACGGCGCGGACCTGGCCGCCGCCGAGGTGCTGCTGGACCTCGCCGACGAGGTGGACGGTTTCGTCGCCGACCTTGTAGTCGACGTTGATGGCGTTGTAGATGTCGGGGAGCGCATCTTCGGGGAACTGGGCGTCAAAGGTCGAGCCGATGACTTGGGAGACGGTGCCGTTGGCCATGGATGGGGTCTCGGGTACGGGGTTGGAGGTTGGGGGTTGGGGGTTGGGGCGAATCATCGATGCAGTGCGTTCGCCTTCGCCGACACGGCGACGCGGGCTCACGCGGGGCTGCACACAGGTGCATGCCGAGCCGAATAGGGTAGCAACCCCGGTCTCCACTGCCAATCCGCCGGGCTGAATCATCGTTTACGCCTCAAAATCAGCGATTTCCCCCCTGCGACTATTATCTTCACAAGATATATCTTGACAATACATATATTTTCCCGATATATTCGCTGCGTCGCCATATCGGCGACGATGCACCCTAACCCGAGACCCGACCCATGGACCCCAAAGCCCGTCGAGACCTGTTCCGTGGTTCGCTGGATGTGATGGTGCTGTCGGTCCTCGCCGACGGCCGAGCGTACGGCTACGCGATCCAGAAGCAGCTCAAACAAGCGGGCGGCCAGACGATCCAGGCCGGCTCGCTCTACCCGCTGCTTCACCGTCTCGAAGCCGACGGGCTGATCAAGGCGACGTGGGACCGCAGCAGCGCCCGCGAGCGCAAGTGGTACGAGCTCACCGCATCTGGCAAACGCGAACTCCGCAAGAGCGCCGCCGACTGGCAGGCCTACCTCGCGCGGCTGCAAGCGCTGGTACTCCCAGCCGTGCGCAACGTGGCGTCGCAGGGCTGAACACCATTCCCCCGCACCGACCGCCTGATATACTGCTATCGCAGGAGTAGACCCATCCCCCGACGCATGGAGGCGTCCCGTGAGCGAACACGAACCCATCCCCGGAACAGTTCCCGGAAACGCGCCCGCCGTGCCGGTCGGGATCGATATGACGGTGCCCCCGCGCGTGGAGGCGGCCCCCTCACAAGCCCCGGAGGGTGTTGAGGTCGCGGTTGGGGAAGATACGCCGGTCGAAACGGACATCGCTACGGACGACGCGGGGGACACGGGGGCTGCAGCCCCCTCCGCCGGAATGGAACCGGGAATCGTCGATACCCACGACAGCACCCCCGCAGGCGAAGCCGCTCCCGAACTCGACGCCGGGCCACCGACGCTCCCCAAGCTCGACCGCCTGCCGCGCCCGCAAGAGGCACGCCAGATCGCGCTCATCAACCAGAAGGGTGGCGTCGGCAAGACCACCACCACCGTCAACCTCGGCGCAGCACTCGTCGCGTCGGGCCTCCGCGTGCTCATGGTCGACCTCGACCCCCAGGCCCACCTCACCCTCTCGCTGGGCATCGACCCCGAAGAACTCGACCTCTCGATCTATGAGCTGATGACCGACAGTGCCGTCACCGCGAGCGAGGTCGTTCGGATGGTCGAGGGCTGCCCGAACCTGGGCGTGCTCCCGGCCGTGACCAACCTCGCCGGCGTCGAGAGCGAGATGGCGGAGATGATCGCCACGGGCCTGGCTCAGACGGTGCTGCGCAACAAGACCGCCGACCTGGTCAAGCAGTTCGACTATGTCCTGCTCGACTGCCCGCCGGCGCTGGGCCTGCTGACGATCAACGGGCTCACCGCCGCGAAGGAGATTATCGTCCCGATGCAGGCGCACTTCCTCGCGCTGCAGGGGATGGGCAAGCTGTTCGAGACGATCAACATGATCCGCCAGGGGATCAACCCGTCGCTCACCGTCGCGGGCGTCGTGCTGTGCATGCACGAGGCGAACACGATCCTCGCGAGCGATGTCGTCGCGGACGTCGAGGGCTTCTTCGAGAGCGCGCGGGGCACGGCCCTGCCCTGGGCCGACGCCGAGGTGTACCAGCCGCCGATCCGGCGCAACATCAAGCTGGCCGAGGCCCCGAGTTTTGGGCAGTCCGTCCTGACCTACGCCCCCGATAGCAACGGCGCCAAGGACTACGCAAAGCTCGCCCGCAGTGTCGCGAAGGCGGCGGTGTGACGGTGGCAAACCGCCTCACGCGAAGGCGCAAAGACGCTAAGAAAAACAAAAGACAGTATTGACAGGATGACAGGATTTTGCGGATCGACAGGATTATTCCTATCTCCTGTTCATCCTGATAAATCCTGTCATCCTGTCAGAGTTGTTTTTCTTCGCGTCTTTGCGCCTTTGCGTGAGGCGATCCCCGTCAGTTCTCTGTGCACCACTCGAACAGCGCCCGCCATTCGTGGTGCTGCAGCGCGACCAAGTCGGGCGAGTCGGGCTCGTGCCTGGCGTCCGCGCGGGCGACGCGGTCGACAAACGCGATCGGGTCGTACTCCGCCATGTCGGAGCCTGCGGCCGTCCCGCCCGCCAGGTCGATGTGGTTCATCGCGGGGTGTGCCCCGGCCTTGCGGTACCAGTGCTTGGCGTTGGCGAAATCGCCCTCACGCCGATGCATGATCGCGTGCCAGTACGAGCCGGTCGGCCCGGGCAGCCGCTGGCTGCATGCGTGGCTCATATCGAGCTCATCGACGTAGAGCCAGAGCCCCGCCTGCACACCGAAGTGCGGCGCAAGCGCGGGGGTCTCGACCACCGACTGCACCAGCGACAACAGCTCGGCCGACGCCGGATCGGCCGGCAGCAGCGAGCTCATCGCCTGATCCAGCGGCAGCGCTTCGAACACCGGCGAAATCACCGGGGCCAACTCCTCGGGCAATACAAACGACATCTGGCTTCCTCCCGATCACGGGTACACACAACGGATGCTATTGTAGGATCATCGGCCGTTCATCAAGCCGAACTCAAGTGCCGCCATCCCCCAGACCTGCCCCCACCCGACGACTCCCGAGCCCCGCACCATGCCCAAAGCCGACAACCTCACCTGGCACGACGGCGACGTCTCACGCGACGACCGAAACGCCCTGCTCGGCCAGCGCGGCGCGACCCTCTGGTTCACCGGCATGTCCGGCAGCGGCAAATCCACCGTCGCCGTCGCACTCGAACAACACCTCCACGCCAAGGATCGGCTGTGCTACCGCCTCGACGGCGACAACATCCGGCACGGCCTGTGCAGCAACCTGGGCTTTAGCCCCGAAGACCGCGACGAAAACATCCGCCGCATCGGCGAGGTCGCCAAGCTCTTCGCCGACGCCGGCTGTATCACCCTGTGCTCCTTCGTCTCCCCCTACCGCGCCGCGCGGGACAAAGTCCGCGCGATGCACGACGACGCCGGGCTCCCGTTCCACGAGATCTTCGTCGATTGCCCCATCGAAGTGCTCGAGCAGCGCGACCCCAAGGGGCTCTACAAAAAAGCCCGGGCCGGCGAGATCACCAACATGACCGGGCTCAGTGACGAACACCCGTTCGAAGCGCCCGAAAACGCCGAGCTCCACCTGCGCACCGACGAAAACACGATCGAGCAGAGCGTCGCGAAGCTGGCCGCGCTGCTAACAGCAAACGGAATCGTGTAAGGCTGTCGCGTAGTGTGGGTGGAGGAGTCCGCGACGATATCCACCGCGATGAAACAAAGCAATGGGTACCGCCCGGTG
>JBCCWH010000108.1:0-9184 GCA_039193915.1 Planctomycetota bacterium | reverse complement strand
GCATGGCCTTGAGGGCGTCGGTCGAGCGGTGGTAGAACTCGCCCAGCGCGTGGCCGCCGGGCATGCGGTCGAGGATCTTCTTGGAGCGCTCTTTGAAGCCGGTGTACTTGTGGCTGACGCGGACGCGGTCGAAGTAGCCGGCCATCGCGCCCTGGGGCTTGGCGATGGACATGCCGTTGTCGTTGAGGACGACGAGGAACTGGCGTTTCAAGGTGCCGGCGTTGTTGAGGCCTTCGAGCGCGACGCCGTTGACGATGGACGCATCGCCGATGAGCGTGACGCACTTGCGGTCGGCTTGGCCGGCGAACTGGTCGCCGCGTGCCATCCCGACGGCGGTGCTGATCGCCGTGCCCGCGTGGCCGACGGAGAAGAGGTCGTAGTCCGACTCGCGCGGCTCGGGGAACCCGGCCATGCCCTCGGCGGTGCGGAGCTTGTCGAGCATCCCCAGCCGGCCGGTGATGAGCTTGTGGGGGTAGCACTGGTGGCCGACGTCGAAGAGCAGGCGGTCGCCGCCCTTAGTTTCAGTGGGATGGCCGTTCCGGCCGTCGTGATTCGATGCGGGTTGCCCATCGACGGGCGGGACGCCCATCCCACCCTGGGTTTGAAGGGGGCCGAAGTCGAAGACGTAGTGCATCGCGAGGGTGAGCTCGACGACGCCGAGGTTGGGCGCGAGGTGGCCGCCGGTCTTGGCGACCTGGTCGCAGATGGCGTTTCGGATGTCCTGGGCCAGGTCCTTGAGCTGCTCGACACTGAGCGCCTTGAGGTCGGCGGGGCCGTGGATGGTCTGGAGCAGGTCGTAAGCCATGGGCTAAGCAGGGGTGGCGCGATGGGAAGCTAGGGGAGATGCCCAGCCGGAGTTGGGCGCAATGCTAGATTCTAGCGGGTCGATGGGGTCTTTACCGGAGTCGGGCACACGATCTCATCTTTGGATTATAGAGTATTTGCCATTAGGAACAAGCCCCACGCCGACGCTGAGTTCGCGAAGCGTCTGGTCCGGCAAACATCACAGACACAACCCTACTTCGTGCGTTCCGCCAGCTTCCGCGCCATCGCCCGCAGCGGGTCGGCCGGGGGGCCCAAGGGCTCGAGCGCCGCGAGCGACTGGTCCAGCAGCTTCGCGATCTCGGCGCGGGTGCCATCGATCCCCAGCAGCCCGGGGTACGTCAGCTTCCCGGCTGCGGCGTCCTTGCCGGTCTGCTTACCAACCTGCTCGGTGGATTGGGTCACGTCCAGCAGGTCGTCCACGGCCTGGAACATGAGGCCGAGCTGGTTCCCAAAAATCGTAAGCGCACCCACCTCTTGCGGCGAGCCCTTCGCGCACAAGCCACCCATATGACAGGCATAACTAAGCATCGCTGCGGTTTTGCCGAGATGTGTGCGACGAAGTCGTTCACGCTCATCGACATCGTCCGGGAAGCCACCCATCGTGTCGTGGACTTGACCCCCAATCATAAACGTGGTTGCAGAGGCCAATGCCCCGATGAGTTCAACCGTCACCCGGTCATCGTCGTGGCACCACTGCGCGATCAGCTTGAACGCCATCGCTGTCATCGCATCGCCGGCGAGGATGGCCATCGCTTCGTTGGTGTGCTTGTGCAACGTCGGTCGACCGCGCCGCAGGTCGTCGTCGTCCATTGCCGGCAGGTCGTCATGCACGAGCGAGAAGCAGTGGATCAACTCGACCGCGCCGGCCGCGCTCACGGCGTCTTCTGGATTTCCACCGCACGCGATACAGCTCCGCATACACAGCAGCGGCCGAACACGCTTACCGCCACTGAATAGCGCATAGGTGATTGCCGCCCGAAGGTTGTCCGGCATGTAGACGTACTCGACAAGCTTGCGCAGCCGCTCATCCACCTGCGCGATCAGTTCCGCGTCGGTGGGGAGCGTCATGTTTTCGGTGTCGTTCCGAGTCGGCATGCGGGTAGTTTAGCGGGGGTGCCACACAGCGTCGTGCGGAGCGAGTTGTGCCGGGTGGCGTAGTGTGATCATCGTCGTTAGCCGTCGCCGGCACGGCGACGCGTGATGCGGGTTACGGCGACGTGGTTTGCGGGTTGTTAACCGACCACGCGTCGCCGTGCCGGCGACGGCTAACGTGGGATGTGGGATCATGCGGCGTCGTGGTACCGCCCTACTCTAGCTGCGCCTCGACCCAGTCCGCGACCGCGGCCGCGCCGTCGGGGCGCTGGTGGTCGCGCATCGCCTTGCGCATCGCGTCCAGACGCGACGGGTTCTGCATCAACGCACGCAGCGGCCCCAGCGTCTCGTCCACATTCGGCCCCGGCTCGATGTGGTCGGTATGCAATAGCGCCCCGCCACACTTCACCACCGGCACCGCATTGGCCCGCTGGTGCTGGTCCTTGTGAAACGGGTAGGGCATGTAGATCGCCGGCACGGCATTCGCCCAGCTCTCCGCCACGCTCCCCGCGCCGCTCCGGCAGACACACAGCGACGCCGCCGACCACGCCGCGCCCATCTGCGTGCAGAACGCCTCGACCACCCCCGGGATCTGATGCTTCGCGTACGCCTCGGCGACCGCCTCGTGGTCCTGCTCGCCCGTCAGGTGCAGCACCTGCCAGCCCGGCGAGCCCGCCCCGCCGCGGAACAGCGTGCGGGCGGCGTTGCGCTTGGCGATCTCGATAAACATCTGGTTGATCGACCCGCCGCCCTGCGACCCGCCGAAGATCAAGATCGTCTCTTTCGCGGGGTCGAGCCCAAGCATCGCGCGGGCCTCGGCCGCGGCGCCGGGGTCGTCGGGCGCAAGCACGCTCTGACGCAAAGGCACGCTGATGAGTTCGGCCCCTTTGAGCATCGGAGTCTCGTAGGCGGTGAACAGCTTGGTCGCCTGACGCGCCGACCAGCGGTTGCTCTTGCCCGGCACGGCATCAAGCGACACGAGCGCGACGGGCACATCCATCTTCGCCGCCGCGCTGACACTGGGCCCGCTCACAAACCCGCCCGTCGCGACGACCGCCTTGGGCAGGCGCTCCTCGATCACATCCCGCATCAGCCCCGCGCAGTGGCGGTAGGCGTTGAAGAAATGCCAGAGCTTGGCCGGGTGCATCGCCATCGGCCGGGCGGGGAGGTAGGTGCCTTCCAGCTCGGCCTCCTGCAGCACGGTCCGGTCGACGGCACGCTCGCTGACGACAAAGTGCGGATCGACCGCGACCCCCCGCTGCTCGAGCTGTTCGAGCACGGCGATATTGGGGTAGATGTGCCCCCCCGAGCCGCCGCCGACGAACAGTATGGTGGGGTGGTCGGGCATGTTGATTTAGCCGCAGATTTCGCAGATGACGCCGATTGGGATGACAACCGCACCGTAAGTGTTTTAGGTATCTGGGATTTGTTTTTGACAGGATGACAGGATTTTCGGGATCAACAGGATAGGACGGATCATGTTCATCCTGCAAAATCCTGCCATCCTGTCAAAACCAGAGCGTTCTTTGGTTCAGTCGGGCCAATCTCTCACCCCGTCAGCCGGAGCTTAGGCTGATCCGTTTCCGTTTCCCCCTCTGTGTCATCGGTGGAATCGGTGGGCACTTCCCCCGCCGCCAGGTGGTTGGCGTTGTCGATCGCGGCGATCAGGCCGATGGCGAACGCGGTCATGACCCAGCCCGTGCCGCCGGCCGAGATCAACGGCAGCGCGATGCCCTTGGTCGGGACGACCACCGTCACGACGGCGATATTGATGACGGCCTGCGCGCCGACGGTGACGAGGACGCCCAGCGCGACAAGCCGGCTAAACGTGTCCTTGCTGTCGCGCACCACGCCCAGCCCGATCCAGATGATCGCGAGGAACAGCCCGATCACCATCGCGGCCCCGGCGACGCCGAGCTCTTCGACCAGCACAGGGAAGATGAAGTCGGTCGTATCCTCGGGCAGGAAGTACTTCTGGATCGAGTTGCCCAGCCCGCTGCCCGGCACACCGCCCTGGGCGAAGGCGAGCTGCGACTGGATCGGGTGGTAGCCCGCGCCCTCGGGGTCGGACCAGGGGTCGAGGTAGATCATCAGCCGCTGCACGCGGTAGGGCTCGGCGACGATGGCGTAGAAGATGCCGACGCCGGAGAGCGCAGCGGCGGGGATCAGCGTCCAAAGCCGCATGCCGCCGGCGATGAGCATGACGATGGCGACCGCGCCGACGAGGACGCCCGTGCCCAGGTCCTGCTTGATGATGAGGGCGCACGCCCCGCCGATCAGGATCAGCGGCGGCACGACGCCGGCGAAGAGCTTGTGCATGACGCCCCGCCGCCGGGCACACCACCACGCGACGGCCAGGACCATGGCCCACTTGACCATCTCGCTGGGCTGGAAGGTGAACGACCCGATCTTGAGCCAGCGCGACGCACCGTTGACCTCGTGCCCGACGCCGGGGATCAGCGTCAGCACCTGCAGCCCGATCGCGAGCAGGACGAACAGGAGGACCGGGCTGATCCAGCCCTTGTGCTTGAACAGTTCGGCGACGTTGAGACGCGAGGCGACCAGCATCACGACGATCGCCAGCCCGGCGAACAGCGTGTGCTTGGTCATGAACATCGCCCAAGGCCCGCCGTTGGCCAGCGGGTGGGTGATTGGGGCGATCTCGCTGCCGACCGCGCCGACGTTGGCCCCGGCCGAGTGGACCATGAGCACGCCCAGCCCGAGCAGGGCCGCGACACAGGCGATCAGGATGTGCGCAGACCGCACCATAAGGGGGCTATCGGTTCGGGTTCGGGGCCGGTGTGAATAGTACCGGCTGGCGCGCGGGGCGGGGTTGCGCTGGGAGGCAGAACCAGCACACCGTGGGGCAGACATTCCTGTCTGCCACCCGGCGCAGCCGGGAAGATGCTGGCAATGGACGTCGAACCGGCCTTCAGCCGGCGGCAGACAAGAATGTCTGCCCCACGGTGCGCCGAAAACCCATCCATCGCCCAGTGCGTATCCTTATACACCAAGCATCCCCCCTTTCTGCGGAGCATCCCGTGCTACAACCCTCTCTCGCCGCCCTTTCGCTGACCGCGACCCTCGCCGCCTGCACCGGCAGCGCCCCCCTCAACGCTAAAAACGCCAAGCAGAACCACCCGCTCGCCGGCCAGCCCGTCGCCCTCCCCGACGCCAAGCCCGACGGCGCGGTCACCCTCCCCCGACACCCCGCCATCAGCCCCGACGGCTCAACCCTCACCTTCTCCTGGCGCGGCGACCTCTGGCGCGTCCCAGCCACCGGCGGCAACGCCCAACGCCTCACCGCACACCCCGGCAACGACTCCACCAGTGTCTGGAGCCCCGACGGCACACAGATCGCCTTCAACTCCGACCGCTCGGGCTTCCTCAACGTCCACGTCATGGACGCCGACGGCACCAACGTCCGACAGGTCACACACGAAGACCACTTCCTCTGGCTCCACGACTGGTCCCCCGCAGAGGGCGGCGACCGGCTGACGATCGCGGGCTATGTCGAGGGCGATGTCCACCGCGCGCCCCGGCCCTACACCGTCTCGATCGACGGCGGGCCGATCGAGCGCATCCACAACGCCTTTGGCAGGCAGAGCGCCGTCAGCCCCGACGGCAGGCACGTCGTCTTCGTGCGCGGCGGGGCGCGCTGGGATCGGCCGTTCATCACCAACGCCGACAACCGCAACCTCTGGGTCTACGACACCGAAGACGGCACGTTCACCCAGTTCACCGACAACCCGGGCAATGATGGCAAGCCCAAGTGGATCGACAACGACACGGTCGCGTACCTCTCCGCCAGGCCGCCGGCCCGCGTGAACCTCTACGCCATCGACCTGGGCCAGGACGACGACGATGCGGCGGCGCTCACCGCGTTTACCGAGGACGACGTGCGCGGGTTCGATGTCGCGCGGGATGGTTCGGCCGCAGTCGTGCAGGTGTGGGACACGCTGTACACGGTCGACCTGACGCGCGACGATGCGCAGCCCGAGGCCGTGACGATCACGGCACCCACCGACCTCGACGACACCGTCACCGTCGCGGCACTCAGCGGGGAGAGCGATGAGGCGGCGCTCTCGCCCGACGGCAAGGTCATGGCGACCACGATCCACGGCGACCTCTTTATCCGCACCGTCGGCAGCGAAAACCCGCCCCAACGCATCACCAACACCCCCGCCCGCGAGATGTCGCCCGTCTGGTCGCCCGACGGCGTGTCGCTCTACTTCGTCTCCGACACCGACGGTACGCTAAGCATCTACAAGGCCGACGTCACGCTGACGCGCGCGGAGGTCGAGGCGGTACTGGTCCCCGAAGAACCCGAAGAAGCAGAGGAAGAAGAAACCGCAGAGGACACCGAGGGCGCCGAGGAAGACGAAGCCACGGAAGAAGCAACCAGTGAAGGCGAAACCGCCGCGTCACACGCGGGGGCGGATGCCGAAGAAGAAGGCAACGCAGAAGACGCAGAAGACGAAGACAGCGCAGACGACGAAGCAGTAGAGGTAGAACCCGGCCCCGACCCCGCCGACTGGCACGGCGCTCTACGCTTCGAAGTCACCCCCGTCGTCCAAACGCCGCACCACGACAGCGACCCCTCGCCCGCGCCCGACGGCCGATCGCTCGCCTTCCGACGCGGCAACGGCGACGTCTACCTCCTCGACCTCGCGACCGGCGAAGAACGCCTGTTCCTCGAATCCTGGGACACCGGCACGCACTGGCGCTGGAGCCCCGACAGCACGCACCTCGCGGTCTCCTACGAAGACCAGGACCACAACGCCGACATCTGGGTCGGCCCCGCCGACGGCAGCGCGGCACTCGTCAACATCACCAAGCACCCCGCCGGCGACTACCTGCCAAGCTGGTCCGCCGACGGCCGCATCCTCGCGTTCACCTCCTTCCGCAACGACGACCAGGGCGACGTCTACGCCGTCTACCTCGACGAAGCGCTCGAGACCTACACCCCCCAGCAGCTCGCGGATTACTACGAAGAAGCCGCCAACCACGCGAAAAAACTCGAACCCCTAGGGACTGGTCACTTAAGTGACCAGTCCGAGGACCCTGAATCAAACGAACCTGACTTCGCCCTCGCCCTCGACGACGCCTTCCTCCGCCTGCGCCGCCTGACCCGCAGCAGCGGTACCGAATGGAACGTGCGCATCCTCCCCTCCGGCGGCCAGGTCGCCTACACCCGCATGACCGCCGCCTATGTCGTGGGCTGGGACGGCGACGACGAAACCCAAGTCGCCGAGGGCGTCGACCCGCAACACCTCACCCTCACTGGCAACGCCATCGTCGCGCTGCGACGCGGCACCCCCGCCACCTTCGCCATCCCCGGCGGCAGCGCCACCGATGTCGACTTCCCCGGCACGGTCCGCATCGACCGACACGCCGCCAACCGCCAACGCTTCGTCGAGGCCTCCCGCGCCATCAGCATGCAGTTCTACGACCCGACCTACAAGGGCATGGACTGGGACGCCATCACCGAAAAGTACACCCGACTGGCCCAGCGCGCATGGACCGCCGACGAGTTCAACGACATCGCCAACCAGTACCTCGGCCTGCTCGACGCCTCGCACATGGGCATCCGCATGCCCTCACCCGCCAGCGACACCCGCCAACCCAACGGCTACCTCGGCGCACGCTACGAACGCACCGACGCCGGCTTCGAGGTCGTCGAAATCTATAACCAGACCCCCGCCGCCGAGGGCACCATGCGCCTCCACGTCGGCGACATCATCACGCACATCGACTTCGAACCACTCGCCGACGACGACACCATCAACGCCCGCCTCGTCGGCCGCGTCGGACGCGAGACCGCGGTCACAGTGATGCGCTCACCCGTACATCTCCCCGCCAGGCCTGGGGACTTAAGTCCCCAGGCCCAAGCCCCTGAAGAAGTCAACAAAAACCAACCCCAACAAGTCATCCTCCTCCTCACCCCAATCAGCCACAACCAACTCGAAAACCTCCGCTACGACAACTGGCAGCTCAACAACAAACGCCTCGTCGACGAGTGGTCCGACGGCCAGCTCGGCTACATCCACATCCGATCCATGGGCGCCGCCTCACTCGCCGACTTCGAACGCGACCTCTACGCCGCCTGCGAAGGCAAGCTCGGCATGGTCGTCGACGTCCGCGACAACGGCGGGGGCTGGACCACCGACCGACTCCTCGCCTCCATCATGACCCGCCGACACGCCTACACCGTCCCCCGCGGCGCCGACCCCACCCGCACCAACTCCTACCCCAACGACCGCCTCTTCATCGCCCGCTACAACCTCCCCATGAACGCCCTGTGCAACGAGAAGTCCTTCTCCAACGCAGAGATCTTCTCACACGCCTTCAAGACCCTCGAACGCGGCACACTCGTCGGCAACACCACCGCCGGCGGCGTCATCTCCACCGGCAGCTACTCACTCCTCGACGGCACCACCGTCCGCATCCCCTTCCGTGGCTGGTACCTCACCGACGGCACCGACATGGAAAACAACGGCGCAGTCCCCGACCTCCTCATCCCGATGACCCCCGAACACGAAGCCGCAGGCGAAGACCCCCAACTCCAAGCCGCCGTCGAAGACCTGTTAGAACGCATCGAGTAGATGCATCTCAACATCGCGCTCTCACCCGCCCGGACTGGTTGCTTAAGCAACCAGTCCAGCCCCCCTTCACCCCACCACCTGCCGAAGCCAGGACACCCCCTCCTGCTCCAACACGCCGGTCTCCCCCGACCCAAGCGCCTGCGCGATCTCATCACACGTCACGACCGCGCTGTCATACACCACGCTGTGACAAACATCCCCCGAAACCACCCCCCCCCCAAGCCCACGGCTTGGCGCAGCCACGCCGTGGGATCCCCCCACGCCCTGCGTTCCCCCAACCACCACCACCGCGTGCGAAGGCCGATCGCTCTTCGCCAACACCCCCGCCAGGTCGTCATACCCATTGCCCGCCACCTGTGCCGACACCGCAAACCGCAGGTAGTCGTCAAGCTTGCCGAAAATCACCGGGAAGTCCGCCACCGCAACATCGTCACACGACTGCGCTACAGCCGCACCGGCATCCTGCCCGCGTCCCTGACGCTCAACAAACCCCACTACCCGCACCCGCCCCAGCACCCCCTCCCGATCGAACCGATCAACAAACTGCAAGCGATCGCTCAGCCCGATCGAGTCCGCCCCCCGATTCATCAGCTTGCCGATCTCCCCCTCCCACAAATCCGAAATCCGAAATCCGAAATCCGAGATTCCGCCCCCCACCGCCG
>JBCCWH010000107.1:0-9220 GCA_039193915.1 Planctomycetota bacterium | reverse complement strand
GCGCTCCATCCGGTCGCAGAAGACGGTGGCGACGACGGGCGCATTGACGCCTTGTGCCCGCAGGCGTTCATGGGCCATCACCGCCGCAGCGAAGTTGAGGCCTGAGCTGGGGCCGACGGGGAAGCCACGGGCGATCAGCTTGCGGGTGGTTTCGATCGCGCGGGTGTCGTCGACGTCGAGTGTTTCGAGGCCGTCGAGTTGGTCGGGCTGATAGAGGCGGGACATGCCTTCGATGACGCCGGGGATGCGCTTGGAAAACGAGCTGCACTCGGCATGGTCGAAGCAGCCCATGGCCAAGGGCTTATCGCCCGTCGCGACGGGGCGTGCGGCGAAGGGCTTGGCCGCGCAGCCGTGGTCGCGCAGCCCGTGATAAAGCCCGACGAGCGTCCCGCCCGTGCCGACGCCTGCGACGACCGCATCCGGGTACTGCGACGGGAGCTGGCCGATGAGTTCCACCGCCGTGCCGAAGCGGTGGGCCTGGGCGTTGTCGGCGTTCTCGAACTGCCGCGGCAGGAACCCGTCGAGTTCCTCGGCCAGCCGGTGCGTCAGCGCGAGGCAGCCGACCATGCCTTCGCTTGCCGGCGCGAAACGAACCTCGCCGCCGTAGGCCTTGATGATCAGCGACCGTTCATTGGAAACGCCCTCGGGCATCACGGCCACAAACCGCAGCCCGAGCTGCGCGCATACCATCGCCATCGCGATGCTCGTCGAGCCCGACGACGCCTCGATGACAACCCCGCCGGGCTTGAGCGCCCCGCTACGCCAGGCCTTGGTGAGGATGTAGCGCGCGATGCGGTCCTTGGTCGACCCGCCGGGGTGCATGTACTCGAGCTTGCACCAGATGGTCGGGCCGGCATCGTCCAAACGCACCGGCGTCAACGGCGTCGCGGGCCAGTCGCCGAGGTGGAGGTTGGTCGGGTCGAGTTGGCGGCCGTCCGAAGTCACAAGAAACGAATCCTTCTATACCGGTCTTACTTCTTCGCCTTCTTGATCGTCAGATGCCCGTGCTCGGGCAGGTCGCCGACGAGGGGGGTGATGTATTTGATGAAGGCGGGGGTGATGTCCATGCCGTCTTTGCTGATGAACTTGTCGGGCATCTGGTGTTCGTAGTTGGCGACCTTGGCGAGGGGGGCGGTGCCGTAGGCGGCTTTGTAGGGCTCGCCTTTTTTGTTGGCGCGTTGGATGGTGACCATGACGCCGGACTCGCCCTTCGTCGCGAGGCCGACGGCGCGCTTGCCGCACTGGTAGGCCTCGGCGTAGTCGAGCTTCACGCCGCGGTCCTTGGCGGCCATCATGAGCGACTCGACGATCTGGAACTCGCCGCGCCACTTGAACTTGTCGGCGATCATGCGGTGCAGCGCCATCGCGGCGCTCGAGCCGCCCATCGCGCCGAACTCGGTGTTGCCGAACTTGTCCTTCGTGCCCGAAGCCGAGACGGGCGTGCCGTCCTTGTAGGTGACGCCTTCGCCGCAGACGATCGAGACGTAGCCGTGCTTGGCGTGAGTCTCTTTGACCTTCTTGAGGAAGGCGGTCTTGTTGAACGCGCGTTCGGGCATGAGGATGATATGCGGGGCGTCACCCTTCTTGCGTCGCGCGGCGGCGGCGGCGGCGGGGAGCCAGCCGGCGCTGCGGCCGACGGTCTGGAACACGCTGAACTGGTCGACCTTCTGCATGTCGCGGTTGAGGAGCCCGCCCTGCTGGATGGATAGTGCGACGTAGCGCGCGGCCGAGGGGAAGCCGGGGGTGTGGTCGGTGCCGTAGAGGTCGTTGTCGACGGTCTTGGAGACGCCGACGCCGCGCATCTCGTAGCCCTGCTGGTTGGCGTACTCGACGACGCGGTGGATGGTGTCCATCGTGTCGTTGCCGCCGATCATGAAGAAGTAGCGGATGCCGTACTTCTTGAGCTGCTTGAGGATGGTGGGGAAGTGCTTGTCCTGGAGTTTCAAGCGCGACGAGCCGAGCGCCGACGACGGGGTGTAGCGGACTTGTTGCAGCGTCTCGTCGGACTCGGCGGTGAGGTCGAGGAGGTAGTCGTTGAGGACGCCTTCGATGGCGAAGCGCATGCCGAAGACGCGGTCGATGGCCTTGGCGCGTTTCGCGGCGTCGACGACACCGACCATGGAGGCGTTGATGACGGCCGTGGGGCCGCCGGACTGTCCGACGATGGCGTTGCCTTGGAGCATGGGATCGGGTTCCGGGTCTGGGGTTTCGGGGCTGGGGTATCGAGTTCAAGGGCCACAAGCCCGCGGCTTTGCGGCGAGTGGTAGCGAGTCGCAACGCCGCGGGATGGTTCGGGGATCGCCGTGACGCGTATCCCACGGCGTCTCGGGTCGCTGTCGCTCCCCTCAAAGCCGTGGGCTTGGAGCGATCGAGCGAAACCACGATTGTATGCGATCAAAGCTATCATGGCCCCGGAAGTTTTCTACCGCGTCCCCCCTGTGACCCCGAATGCCTGATTCCGCCCCCCAGCCCGTCCTCTACCTCGGCGACACTGCGCTGACCGCCGCGGCCGCGTATCTCGCCGGGGTCATGCACCGCGCAGGCATCGGCTTCGACTACTGCCCCAGCGACCAACCGATCGGCGACGCGCTGCGGGCCGACCAGCGCAAGCTCATCATCCTCAGCGACTACCCCGCCGCCAACCTCACCGCCGACCAGCACCGCGAAGTCTGCGCGGCGGTCACTTCCGGGGGCGGGGTTGGCCTGCTCATGATCGGCGGGTGGGACAGCTACCACGGCCAGGGCGGCAACTGGCATACCTCCCCGATCGCCGACCTGCTGCCCGTCACGATCAGCGACCGCGACGACCGCATCAACCACGACCAGGCCGCCTACCTCCGACGCGTCCACGACCATCCCACCGTGACGGGCCTGCCCTGGGACGACCGGCCCCCGGCCGTGGGGGGGTACAACCGCTTCCGCGTCAAGCCCGACCCCCCCGGCGTCCGCCGCGTGCTCGACGTCGCACGGCGCGGGATGCGCCGCGTCGGAGAGGGGTTCCAGCTCGCGTCCATGGTCATCGACCCCATGCTCGTGATCGCGGAAGCCGACGAACAACGCGGCCGGGTCGCCTGCCTCGCCACCGACGCCGCGCCCCACTGGGTCGGCCCCTTCGTCGACTGGGGCACGGACAACGACGACAGCCCCTCCGGCCACGGCCGGGTCCAATGCCATGCCCCCGACAGCTTCGAGGTCGAGGTCGGCCAACACTACGCCCAGTTCTTCACCCAGCTCGTCCGCTGGACCGGCAACCTCGACGACAAGTAAAACCCTATGCCCACGGCGTTGACGCGAGCAACGCGAGCGACAATGCCGTGGGATCGAGACGCCAACCGCCCCAAACCATCCCGCAGTATTCCGACTCGCGACCGCTCGCCGCAACACCGCGGGCTTGAAACAACCGCTTCCTCCTACACCCTAACCCCCACTCCCCATGCCCTTCACCTACGCCCGACGCTCGGCCCACAAGACCCACCGCTACGACACGCTCGAAGGCATCACCGGCAGCGACAACGTCGCAGGCGAAACCTGGCTCTTCGCCTGCCCCCACGACGACGACATCGCCATCGGCGCCGGGCTCTGGATGAAGGCCGCGTGCGATGCCGGCGTCAACGTCCACCTCCTCGCCGCGACCGATGGACGCATGGGCTACTGCGCCCCGGAAGAAAAAGACACCATCGTCGAGGTCCGCGCGGCCGAGCTGCACGACTCGTGCAAACACCTCGGGCTGACCGACCCCGCGAAGATCCACCTGCTGGGCTTCCCCGACTGCAACCTCGGCCAGTACCTGGGCCGACGACCCGCCGCCGAGGGCGACCCGCAGACCGCCGGGTACACTGGCCTGCAAAACGCCTTCGTCCACAAGCTCCGCGCGATCCGGCCCGACCGGCTGTTCATGCCCAGCCCCATGGACTACCACCCCGACCACCAGATCGTCTACAACGAGATGCAGATCTGCATCTTCCACGCCAACGGCACCATCTGGCCCGAACTGGGCGAACCCACCAAGGTCCCCGAGGTCTACGAGATGGCCATCTACTGCGACTTCCCCGAGCCACCCGACCTCCAGCTCCGCTGCGACGACGCGACCTTCCAGGCCAAGCTCGACGCCATCGCGTCCTACAAGAGCCAGAAACAGATCGGCCTGCTCGTCGATAAGGTCCGCGAGGCCGGCGCCTACGAATACCTCCGCGAAGTGAACTTCAAGTTCTACTCCTCCACGGCCTACAACCACCTGTTTGAGGGGTGAAATCACCCCCCTAAGCCCGCGGCTTTGGCGCAAGCCAACGCCGCGCGGATCATCCCACCCCGCGCTGAGTACCAGACGCTTCACTCGCGGACTCGCTCAGCGTCGGCGTGCAGCACGCCGCCCAACGCGATGGCGAATCTGCCCCAAGCTCACCCGCAGACAACAAATCCCCCAGATTCACCACCCCGTCTATTCGCGCGGCCAACGCCCACCCGGGGTGGTACAATCACCATAGGTGAACCCCGTTCCCGATCCCCGGAACCCGACCCCGGGGAGCTAACCCACCCCGGAACACCGCTTCC
This sequence comes from Planctomycetota bacterium, assembly GCA_039193915.1. GTDB lineage: Bacteria > Planctomycetota > Phycisphaerae > Phycisphaerales > Phycisphaeraceae > JAHQVV01. The sequence continues at coordinate 4,669 of JBCCWH010000107.1, read as the reverse complement.
GGGGCCTGTGAGGAAACCCCAACGATGGCCACCAGCTTCGGCGCTCTGTGCACCGACTTCTACATCAACCAGAAGATCGCGCTCAAGATGGACCTGCCGTCCGAGCGCGAGACGGTGCTGCACTTCTTCGAACGCATCCGCAAGTCCGTCCCGGCGATGACGAAGTTCCGCAAGTACGATGGCGAACTCGCGCTCGAATCCGCACGCAAGAAGGAAGACCCGCGCTACTCCTGGCTGTCGCTCCGCCGAAACTCCATCCGCTGTGGCCACGTCAACCCCGACACGATGGAGCAGGCCTACCGCTACCACCAGCTCATCCTCCAGCAGGTGCCTTACCACCTCTCCCTGAGCCCGCTCGATGTCGATTACGTCGAGCTCACCTTCGGCTTCGACCTGGAGTGTGCCGGCAATCAGGACGAGGTCCTCTACCACGCGCTGTATGCCGACTCCCCGCTGGGCAGCGTCATGAACATCGAGGGCAGCAAGGTCCTCGACTGTCAGCCGTATGTGTCGGTCAACCTCACCGACAACGGCGACCTCCAGGCCTACTTCGAGGTCAAGACCCGCCAAAAGTCCCGCCGCGGCAGCTCGGGCCGATACGCCGACGAGCCGCTGTCGCTGTATCTCACCGTCCGCAAGTATGGCCCGATCGACAACCTCGACGACCTCAAGAACCAGTTCCCCGACCTGGCCGAGACGTGCTCGCGCCTGGCGATCGACAAGCTCGTGCCGGATTTGTTGACGCCGATTAGTCGGTGTATTACGTCGAGCGCGGGGTAGGCAGGATGCTTGCGAACCACTGGTATTGATATGGCTGGCCGAAGCCCACGCTCAATGAGCGTGGGCTTCATGCGTAGCGCCCAAGTGTTGCGCACGTTGGGCGGGCTCTGTGAAGAATGCCGAAGCAAGTAGCGATGATGTCGAGCGATCTCTTGAACATTCTGGTCCTACGCGGCGGTCCCGACCGAGAGCGTCCGGTGTCTTTGCAGTCGGGTGGCCAAGTTGCACAGGCGCTGCGGGAGGCGGGGCATACGGTCACCGAGTCGGACATCGGCCCCGACGACCTCTCGGCGATTGAGAGTGCGAAGGCGAACGGCGTCGATGTCGTTTTCCCGGTGCTGCACGGGCCTTGGGGCGAGGGTGGGCCGTTGCAGGCGGTGCTGGAGGCGAGCGGGCTGCCGTTTGTCGGTTGTAAGCAAGACGCGGCGGCGCGGTGTATGGATAAGTGGCAGGCCAAGCAGGTCGCGCGGGAGCTGGGAATCCCCACGGCCCAGGCGGAGCTATTGACTTCGGCTTCGCAGACGCGGACGGTGAAAGCGCCGGTCGTCGTGAAAGCGCTGGACGAGGGGTCGAGCTTCGGGATGGCGATCTGCCACACGGAAGCCGAGGCCGACGCGGCGGTGGCGGAGTTGTTGGGGACGTACGAGCAGGTGATGGCCGAGCGGTTTATCGCGGGGGACGAGTTGACGGTAGGGGTTATAGAAACCGACACGCGGGGGGCAGACATTCCTGTCTGTCATCCGGCGCAGCCGGAACCGGAGCCGCCGGCAACCCCGTCAGGCCTACGGCCTGTGACAGGCAGGAATGCCTGTCCTCCTGATGGGAAGACAGACAGGAATACCTGTCCTACCGAAGGCGCGATGGCCTTACCCGTGATCAAGATCGTCCCGGCAGTGGCGTTCTACGACTACGAGGCCAAGTACACCCGCGACGACACGGTGTACCTCTTCGACGCCGAGCCCCCGGAAGTATTGACGGGAGTCCAGGAACTGGCCCTGCGCGCGTTCCGGGGGCTGGGGTGTCGGCATCTGGCGCGGATCGATTTCATCCTCGATAGCGACAAGCGGCCGTGGCTGCTGGAGGCGAACACGATGCCGGGCTTCACAAGCCATTCGCTGGTCCCCAAGGCCGCGGCGCACGCAGGCATCCCGTTCCCCGCGCTGTGTGATCGGCTTGTGCGGTTGGCGTATGATGACGGCCCGCCCCGGACCCCAGGAGCTTAGTCATGCGACGCGCGATCACGCCGGTGTTGGCCTTGTTGTTGGTGTTGATGAATGCGGGTGTGGCCCGTGCCCAGGGCGCGGCCGACCTGATCGGGGAGTGGCACGTCGAGTCATACAACGGCGATACCCCGGCAGACAACGTGCAGATGAAGCTGGTCTTTGTCGACGCCGACACGATGACGATGGTGCTGCTGATCGATGGCGAGGAAGTCAGCTCGCAGGACGTCCGCTACGAGGCGACCGACGACGGGGTGTTTGTCCGCTATAGCGAGGATGCGCCCGACGGCGCGGCCGCGACCTGGTCCATCGACGCGGACGGCAAGCTGCATCTGGCGACCGACGACGGCAGCGAAGAGATCGTCCTGACCCGCCTCTAGTGGGCTTGGGTGAGCATCACGTGTGCCTGTTGAGAAGGTAGGCAACGCCCGGCATCAGGGGTGACCCTCAGCTAATCACCAACTCCGCGTCCGGCCGCGACCGCTTTCCCAAACGCGGGAGGGTGCGCGTCGCTATCCTGTGGTCGCTACGGGCGGGGCAGTGACGCCCCCGGGGCCGAGGGACCGGCAAAAACCGCTAGGATGCGCTGCACCCCGTCCCCGCTTCTGGGCACGGGCGTTCCGTGACTCACCACACCTCCGACCGCATCAACGCATGGCCGAATTCCTCCAAGCCATTATGACCCCCGTGAACTTCGCGCTGACCGTGCTGATGGGCTGCCTGGTCCTGTACTGGTTGGTCGTCATGATCGGGATGGCCGACCTCGACTTCCTCGACCTGGACCTCGATGCCGATGTCGACGCCGACGCGGATGTTGGGTCCGGCGGCGGGCACGGCTTCGCGAGCTTCCTGAAGTTCCTCAACGTCGGCGAAGTGCCGATCATGATCCTGCTCTCGGTCTTCGTCGCCTTCCTCTGGCTGATCGGTGTGCTGACGAAGATGTGGTTCGGCGACTGGTCGCTGCTGGTCAACCTGATCGCGCTGATCCCGATGGCGATCGTCGGCCTGCTGCTCACGAAGATCTTGACCCACCCGCTTCGTCGACTGTTCGAGCAACTCGAACGCGACGCCAACGCGGGAAAGGTCGATGTGATGGGCCAGCGCTGCAAGGTCATCTCTGCGACCGTTGACGAGCGTCACGGCCAGGCCGAGATCGAGACCGGCGGGTCGCCGCTCAAGATCAGCATCAAGCTGCCTGCAGGGAGTGAGCCGCTGAAGCGTGGTGACGAAGTTGTCGTCGTCACCGAGCGTGATGAAAAAGGTGTTTATACCGTCCGGGGATTCTAGATAAGGAGTAGACCCATGATGATCCAAGCTACAACTTTAGCGATGCCTGGCTGGGCGTTGCCCGTCGGCATCGCCGTCGTCTTCTTTACGTTCATCGCGTTGTGCGCGGTGATGGTCGCGGCCGCGCTCTACCGCAAGGTCGAGCCGGGCACCGCCCTGATCCGGCGTGGCTGGGGCGGGCCGTGTGTCTCGTTCAACGGCATCAAGGTGTTCCCCGTCGTCCACCGCACCGACATCATGGACATCTCCGTCCGCCGGATCGAGATCTACCGCCACGGCAGCGAGGGGCTGATCTGTCAGGACAACGTCCGGGCCGACATCAAGGTCGCCTTCTTTATCCGCGTCAACAACGTCGAGAGCGATGTGCTCCAGGTCGCCGACTCCATCGGCGTCCGCCGGGCATCCGACATTGATGCGCTCATCGAGCTCTTCGACGCGAAGTTCTCCGAGGCGCTCAAGACCGTCGGTAAGAAGTTCGACTTCACCGACCTCTACACCGAACGCGACAAGTTCAAGGACGAGATCGTCGCGCACATCGGCACGGACCTCAACGGCTACGTCCTCGACGACGCGGCGATCGACTACCTCGAGCAGACCGATCTGACGCAGCTCGACCCCAACAACATCCTCGACGCCGAGGGCATCAAGAAGATCACCGACCTGACCGCGGCCGAGGCCGTGCGTGCCAACGACATCGCGCGTGAGAAGGAGAAGACGATCCGCAAGCAGGACGTCGAGGCGCGCGAGGCGATCCTGGAGCTCGACCGTCAGCAGGCCGAGGCCGAGGCCAAGCAGCAGCGCGAGATCGACACGGTCAACGCCCGTGAGCAGGCCGAGGCGTTGAAGGTGCAGGAGGAAGAACGGTTCAAGTCGGAGAAGGCGCGGATCGCGACGGAGGAAGAGCTGGGCGTTGCCGAGGAGAACAAGCAGCGTCAGGTGATCATCGCGGCGAAGAACCGCGAGCGTGCGGACAAGGTCGAGAGCGAGCGGGTGATGCGAGAGCAGCAGTTGGAGGCGACCGAGCGTGAGCGTTTGGTGACGCTGGCGCAGATCGAGAAGGACAAGGCCGTCGAGGTCGAGAAGAAGAAGATCCAGGACGTGATCCGCGAGCGTGTGGTCGTGGAGCGTGCGGTGGTTGAAGAGGAAGAGAAGATCAAGGACACCGCCGAGATCGCGACGGCCAAGCGTGCGAAGGTGGTGCAGGTGACCGCGGCCGAGGCGATGGCCGAGGAAGAGAAGGTCAAGGAAGTGAAGAAGGCCGAGGCGAGCAAGCTTGCGAGCGAGTTCGAGGCCAACGAGATCCTGATCGAGGCCGAGGCCAACCGCGCCGCGGCCGAGAAGGAAGCCCAGGCGAAGATGAAGCTGGCCGAGGCGACCCAGGC